>JAAZZC010000240.1 GCA_014239335.1 Verrucomicrobiales bacterium | reverse complement strand
TCTTAAGCCCCTCATAAAGAGAACTAACGACCTTAGGATAAGGGAAATGATTCTTCTTATCACCATCCTCAGCATGAGACGCATTGAAGCTAACACTCAAGCAAAATGGCTGAGCATCCTTCTTGGCACTGCTCAAAAATTCGATCGCTTTATCGGCCGCGACTTGTGTCTCATGCCTCAAGGAACCATCCTTCTGCTTATGAAAGTAAGGACTACGGTTCAAGGGAACAAAACTATCAAACATGGCTTCTCTGGCCCCTTTCCGAACTCTTATTCCCCACTTACCAATGAACCCAGTCAAGTATCCATCTTTTCTGAGAAGTGCCGGATAGCTTTGTTTTGTGTGCAAACTGGCGACTGGCGGAGTTCCAAAGGTGAACCGGTGAGTGCGCTCGTACAGTCCAGTCAATAGAGTGGCTCGGCTCGCTGCGCAAATCGAAGTACTGACAAAGGCATTCTCAAAGAGTGTTCCCTCGCTGGCCAAATTATCAATGTTTGGTGTTTTGATAATTGGATGACCCGTGCACCCCAGAAAATCATTCCTTTGATCATCAGTAAGAAAGAAAATAATGTTCGGACGGTCATCAGCAAAGGCCTTGGCCGATTCTTCATCAGCTCTGAGGGCACCGTTACCGAAAATAACAAAAAGAACTAAATAAATAAAAAAATGCATGGCTGATAATAGATAATTAATTAGAGTTTGACCAGCCCTGAGACTCTGATTATTGAATAAAGATCTACCAAACAGTCACATTACACTTGACCTCGAACATTGAAGACTAACATTAATAATAGTATGAATAATTCCCTCTTAATGATCTCAATCCTAATATTCTGTTCCTCGGTCTTAGCAGCAGACTGGCCCCAATACCACGGAGCAAACTCGGACAGAACGACTCAAGAAAAAATTAACAACACGGACTGGGAGCTAAAAAAACCAAAGCAATTATGGGATGTGAAGACGCCCACGGGGTTCAGTTCAATGATTCTTGCAGACGGCGCAGCCTATACAACAATCAGCGAAGAAATTGACGGAATCCCAAGCGAAGTCTGTATTTCATTTGATGCCGAGACTGGAGAAACTCGATGGAAAGCAAACCTTGACCTTTGGCGGGTCGATAATGGAGGCGGCAATGCTGGAGCCTCTAATAATAAGGGGGGTGATGGTCCAAGAACCACACCATCATACTCTGATGGTAAAATCTATGCCTACACAAGTGACATGCTCCTGATATGCCTCTCAGCAAAAGACGGATCTGAAATCTGGTCAGTTGAAGTGGCCAAGGCTCACAAAGGACGTAATATCCGTTGGGAAAATGCCTCCGCACCACTGATCGAAAAAGACATGGTCATTATTCAAGGGGGGGGACCCGGAGAATCTTTCTTAGCTTTTGATAAGGTAACGGGAAAGATCAAATGGAAATCTGGTGATTACCTCATGACTCACTCAACACCGGTCGCCGCAACAATTAATAATCAAAAACAGATTCTCTTTTTTACTCAGAAAGGAATAGTGTCCGTTAACTCCACTACCGGCAAGCAGCTATGGATGCATAAATTTCCTTACAAAGTGTCAACCGCTGCTTCTGCCGTCATAGAAAATAATATCGTTTATTTTGCAGCAGGTTACGGAGTCGGTTCGACCGCGATTAAGGTTTCAAAAAACAACAGCACTAAAGAATTGTGGTTCCTTGAGGGCAATAAGCCAGTTACAAATCATTGGAGCACCCCGCTCGTAAAAGACGGTTACCTTTATGGAATGTTTGGCTTCAAGGAATACGGGAACGGCCCCCTGAAATGCGTGGAACTTAAGACAGGAAAAGTGATGTGGGAAAAGTCTGGATACGGACCAGCAGGTGTTTGCCTCGCCGATGATACACTCATTTGTCTTGGAGACATGGGACAACTCACCCTAGTGAAAGCCTCTCCGAAAAATTACGAGGAAATCTCAAGATTGGATGGTGTAGTGAAAGGTAAGTGCTGGTCTTCTCCAATTTTTGCTGATGGCAAGATTCTAATTAGGAGTACGCAAGAAGCTGCCTGTCTTGATTTGAAATAATCAGGATTTACGCCTAATCATAGGCAGCATAGTAATAAGCATGAGCCCCAGGCACGCCCATGACGCCGTGGCAAAAGAATAAACCGAGGCGAGCACTCCGCACAGCGGATAACTAAGTCCCCACCCTGCGTGGCTCAAAGCAAACTGAGCCGCATAGATATGAGGACGCTCATTTTCATCACTATTCTGGGCCAAAAGATTATTGGAGATAATTCCAAATACACCCTGACCTGCACCAGAAATCAACCAAGCGACCAATAGCACAACATAGAACTTAAAAAGTGCAGCAGTGGCTAAAATAATTAAAAAAGCAGGTAAAATGATGTTGCCCCAAATTTTTTGCGCACCCGACTCACAACGCACGTAATAGAGCGATGCGAACATAGCACCTATACCCATTACAGCCATTGCTACCGGATAAAAGGCTCCCTCCATTTCAAGTTCATTTTTCACATAGCCGGCAGTCGTCACTATAGCCAGGCCTCCAACAATACTAACCTGAAGAGACAACATTAAAGATCTTCTCAACTCAGGAATAACAAACATTCGTCGAATTCCAAAAAACACTTTTGTCCTTTGCTTTTCTTTTTTTCTACCCGGCGAAGAAAAAGGAACGATGGCAATCAGCACCGCACTCAAAATAAAACTTGCAGCATCGACTCCAAATCCAAACTCAAAACCAAAATAAAAAATCAAAAGACCTCCAGCCAACATTCCTAAAATATCAGAAAGATTATAAGCAACAGTCCCATACGCTAACGCCTTAGGGTAAAGTTTTTCACCAACGATACCTGGAATAATAGATTTATAAATCGGGGTAAAAAAAGCAGAACTTAAATGCAAAACAAAAGCCAAAAAATAAAGTTGCCACTCAGCGTTCACAAAGAAAAGTGAAACCATCACCAGTGCACGTAAAATATCTGAAACTATCATTTGTAATTTCCTACCAATGCGGTCAGACAAGGACCCTGCGAACGGACCCAGAAAAAGGAACACAATTATCCGAATCGTTAATGTATATCCTAGGACCCTAGGACCCGATCCTTGACTCAAATCTTCAGCTAATAAAGCAATGGCTGCCGTCCCAATAGCTGTCCCTATAAGGCTTATCGTATGGGCCCAGAATAGCCGAACGAACAGCTTGTTACTCCAAACCGTATCATTGTGAAGAGCATTACTCATCTTTAAGATTCATTTACCTAAATACAACAAGGCTAATCAATGAGTAGTGAAATTAGAATTAACGCAATTCAAATTCTACCCGGCGCCCACTCTCATACTTACGACCATTGACCACTTTTTCAGATTCTCCTTTCACTTCAATCTCAATCAATAAACGGTTAACACCAAGTCCGACTAGAGAATTACGAACAGACTCACAACGTTTGCGTCCAAGTTTACGATTGTAATTGGCATTTCCATAAGAATCAGCATGGCCCAGTAAAGCAATGCTAGAACCAGGAACCTTAAGAAAAGCTTCGACCAGCGGCTCTATTTTCTTGGTCTCCTTAGCCTTTATTTTCGAACTTTCAGTATCAAAGTAAATGACTGTATCCATCATGGTATTTTCAAGAGTCATAATCTCCTCGTCAGTTGGACCAGCAGGCTCAACAACATTAATTTGAATGATTCTCTTATAATCAGGAACAGGAAACGCCTTCTCTACCATTGCCTTCAAAATATCTCCTGATCCAGAATCAATGACTTCTGCTTCCAACGCAACCTCATCACCCCGAACAGATAAAGCCCCCCACTGCACAGCAGCCATAAAGGGACCAACAAGAGTTGCCATTCTGTTAACCCAAGGCGCTTTTTCTACATTTTCTTTTAGTTCAATTTTATCTTTCAGCTCTTTATTTTTATCTTTCAGCTCATCACTAGTTGCTGACAGGAATTGTGCGTAAAGATCACGTTGCGATAATAACCCTTTTAGATTAAAGGAACCGTCCTCGTCCCAGGACATGGTAAGACTCGCTTTTTCCGGAGGAACAAAAACAACCAATTCATTCACAATCTTGAAACTGCCTTTCTTTCCTTCAAAGGACTGCTCAGTTAATTGTTCCAATGATCTTTTCTTTTCATCACCGTCAACGACTCCTGATATTACAATAGATTCTGAGGAAAGATTTAATTTAAGTTTATCAACTTCAGCAACAAGAGCCGGAATGACTCTTACAAGCGATGGACCCCATTCCGCATTCCTCACATGATCACCTGTGTGCAATTCATCTTTTATTGTTTTCTGTTCGTCTGTCTGACGGATCAAATTAAATATCCGATCCTTAAAAGAAAATTCCTTTAATAGACCAGAAACAAGAATCCCATCACTTGAATCAGAAATTTGAAAACTCGGATCGTCCGTTGGAGGTAATATGATTATCTCATCAATGATATCATACCCATGATCAGAAATTTGAGACCGAGCAAAATCAAGTGCCTGATCCCGACGCGCTTCAGAAAAACTCTTACCAATCAAAGTCAATCTTCTTTCTGATAAACCTAATCCACTAGCATTCGGAATGAATTTACAGAACCCTACAAATAATGACTCAACTTTTTTTAGCGGCGGTAAATCGGCAATATTTGATTCTTCCTGGAGATCTGTTTGCAAGTCAACTCCCTCACCGATAGATCGCACAAAAGCTTGCGTTAATTGAGCCGCCGCATCTCCAACTAGAATTCTACCATCTAATTTCCATGAATTCCCACCAATTCTTGTCAGACTAATTGATGGATTCTTTAGTGGAATAATGGTGAGGCCATCATCAATTTTCCGTATCCCATCAATCGACCTTATAGAACTAATAATTCGGTCACGATCTGGGCCAGTATAAACTCCCCCAGTAATGGAACAGTCCCTCCCACTCAACTCAAAAGAAAATCCTTCACAAATATCACCAATCTCATCAAGTTCACTTATGAGTTTTTCATTCAATTGTAACTCGATGCGAGGCTTTAGTAGCCCCGCAGATACCAATAACAACACTGCATAGAATGCTAATCCTATTAAGCATGTTTTGAGTACTCTGTTCATTAATTTATTCGATCCTATATAAAGATATTATTGAAAAACCCTTATCCTCAATAAAAAGGATAACCAAGTTGAGGTTTCGGTCACGAATAATCGTCTGTGAGGTGAAAAAATGAAAGTTTGACCCTAGATCACTAACAATTCAGGAGTACTTTTACCTTCGCACCTACACATTAATTCCCCTGATCCACACCAAGACACCATCAACCATGGCCTTCATGTGAAGCGGATCACTAAAAACATGATCAGAACCTTCGATAATAAGTTTTTCTTTCCCTTGGCCAGCCCTCTCGAAAATATCATTCGTATCATCAATTAAGACCACATCATCTGCGGTCCCATGAACAAGCAGCCAAGGGACACTGATCTGACTTCCCTTTTCAATTAATGTGTTAATACCTCTAAGATCATCCATAAAGACCTGTGACAGGGGACAATCCTCATCATCCCACATATTGCCCTCATCAGGGGTCACTTCTCCAAACTCCGTTTCTGCAAACTTCTTAGTGTTTACCATCCCTGCTAGCGAAATTAAGGCTTGGATCCTGCTATCGACTGCCGCGACAGAGACCCCAACCGCTCCTCCCATACTATGACCAGCATAAATAATTCTTCTACCTTCTGCCTCTACAGCATCAATGACTGCATTAAGGTCAGATAATTCCTTCGTGATTGTAGAATCAACGAATCTTCCCTCTGAATCGCCATTACCTGAAAAGGAGAAACGCAAAACCGACACGCCTGAAGCTGCAAGCCCCTCGGCAAGAGCCACTACCAGCGGCCTGTCCTTATTCCCAGTCACTCCATGCCCAATAATGACAACTGTTTCATTCCCAGAATCATTAAAAGTATAATCAATTTTCTCACCAGAATTGTTTCTAATTACAGTATTCATTGAATCAGTATTAACAGAATCAGGTAATAAGTTCCAGTATCTCGTTAATATTTTCTTTATTCTCAAAGATTATCTTTTTTTCCTCTGAGCTTTTCGTCTAGGCCTGACTGGGGGTTCATGCTTTTTCTTCTCTCCCAGTTCACGCCTCCTCGAGGAATCAATAATTTCTTTCTTCTGTTTCTTGTAACTAGTCAACCGGGATTCAGAAATCTTGCCCGACTCCAAAGCTTCGATAACAGCACACCCAGGCTCGGCAGAATGATTACAGTCCCGAAAACGACAATTCTCAGCAATCTCTATTATTTCCCGAAAGGTTTCCCCAATAGAAGATTCATCGGACCAGAGCTGAACATCACGCAAACCGGGTGTATCAATTAAAACTCCACCAGATCTCAGGACCAGAAGCTCTGACCAAGTAGTAGTATGCCTCCCGCGAGAATCACCCTTCCGAACCTCACTAGTCTTCATCATCTCCTCTCCCGCAATTCCATTAATGATAGTGGACTTACCGATTCCTGAAGGGCCAAGCAGAACAATTGTCTTTCCGTCCCCTACGTATTGCCTCAGAGGCTCAATCCCTCCCTCTTCTAGGGCACATATGGCATGGACCCGAGCCCCAGCGGCAATGGATTTAGCCTGCTCTAAGTCAGCCTCCAAATCAGAGCTAAGATCCGCTTTATTTAGTAGAATCACAGGATCTGCTCCACTATTGCGTGTTAATGTTAAGTACCTTTCTATGCGGCGTAAATTAAAACCCCGAGAACCGTCGAGAGCTGCAACTAAAAAGGCCACATCAACATTAGTAGCCACGATTTGTTCATAAGACTTCGATTCGGTACCAGAAGCGCTCACTGCTTGCCTTGAAAACACTGTCCGCCGAGTAAGAAGACCGCGAATTTCCGCTTCTAGACCATTCATACCAATTTTAATCGCCACCCAATCACCCACGGAAGGATAATCAGATGATTCTTTGGCTTGATGTCTGAATGCGCCTGAGACCCGGGCAATTAATTTCCCTTTCTCACATATCACATGATAAATATGTTTACTGTTTCTTGAAACTCTTGCAGGAATAATTTCATCACCCAGCTCCAATGATTGGAGCTCCATAGCAAAAAAATCAGACCATCCTAGAGATTTTAAAGTCATTACAAATTAGATTAAAGGGCAGGCACGGGGTGACATTATAACTGGCTCAGGAATTAAATCTTGTTCATTCATCAAAAAATTAAAGATTGGACTTATATTGACCCAAGCTCATAGACCATCGAATATCGCTATCGTAATGGCTACAGTCTACATCATACGACACGGCGAGACAGAATGGAATCTCAAAGGAATTCACCAGGGCCACATGGACAGCAAATTGACCAAGAAAGGTGAAGAACAAGCTAAGGATCTTGGTAACAGATTTCTCAAGTCAGGGATTTCTTTCGATGCCATCTATTCCTCAGACTTGGGTAGAGCTCTGAAAACAGCGGAACAAATATGCATCCCAATAGAACAAGAAAATATCATCCAAAAAGAGGCGTCCCTTCGTGAAAGATCCTTAGGCCATATTGAAGGCCTGACCTATCAAGAACTTGCCGATCAGATGCCCGGAGATTACAAACAACACGTGTCAGGTGATCCTGACTATAAGCCCGAAGGAGGAGAGAGTTGGAGAGACTTTTTTAATCGAGCCGAAAGCAGCTTAAAAAAAATAGCCTTGCAGCATAACGATGAACAAATCCTTTGTGTTACTCATGGCGGATTCGTATCAATGGCACTGCGTTTTTGCCTAAACATTAATCTTCAAGATAAGCGCTGTTTTAGCATTCCAAACACGGCTGTGAATGTTTTTGAATTTCACTCTGAAGGCAGTTGGAGGCTTCGGACATGGGGAGATATTTCTCACTTCAAAAATGGTAAAATCCTTGATGAAATGCTTTAATTAATCGCATTTATTAATAGTTAATATTTTCCTTAGTCTAAAACCCAAAAAAGCTCTTATCTAATAGCTCTAATATGTCAAAAGAAACGAACTGGCAGGACTTCTCGGATCAACTGCTCCGATATTCTGAACCTGATCTGTGGCTTGACCTGAGCCAAATGAGGATCCCCAAAGACATCCTAAATACTGAAAAAGAATCGATAGAACGCGCACTACTTGAGCTGAGCAATATCGAATCCGGGGAAAAGGTAAACGCTGACGAAGATAAGGATCAGGGGGGCAGGTGCGTGGGGCATTACTGGTTAAGAAATCCTGACCTTGCACCAGAGGGTCTTGGCACATCAATCAGAAGAAAAATTGCCGAGATAAAAGCTTTTTCTGCCGGAATTCATAAAGGAGAAATTCTTGCTCCGAACAAAGATAAATTCCGTCACCTCCTAGTCATAGGAATAGGTGGAAGTGCCCTGGGCCCTCAATTAGCAATCGATGCTCTTACAGGTCACGACTCACCGATGAGTATCCATTTCTTTGACAATACGGATCCGGACGGGATCGATCGTGTCCTGGACAATCTAGGTGAAAACCTCAACTCAACACTGAGCCTGGTCATTTCAAAATCAGGAGGCACCAAAGAAACAAGGAACGGTATGCTCGAAGCTCAGGCCGCATATGAAAAGGCAGGACTGAACTTTGGAGCACATGCAATTGCAGTGACGGGCGAAGAAAGCAAATTAGATAATTACGCTAAGGACAATGAATGGGTCGGAGTCTTCCCAATGGAAGACTGGGTCGGTGGACGCACGTCCATCACTAGCGTTGTCGGCTTATTGCCTATGGCTCTGATGGGAATTGATATTGATAAATTTCTAGATGGAGCAGCATCTATTGATGCCAAGACTCGCCCACCAGAAATTAACAATAATGCTTCTCTTTTAATGGCGCTCGCATGGCAAGTTGCAGGGAATGGCAGAGGCGAAAAAGCAATGGTCATATTACCTTATAAGGACCGGCTCGGTTTACTCTCCAAGTACCTCCAACAGTTGGTCATGGAATCACTGGGAAAAGAGCATGACCGTGAAAATAACATTGTTCATCAGGGCCTTACCGTTTATGGCAACAAAGGGTCCACTGATCAGCACGCTTACGTCCAACAATTGCGAGACGGGCTAGACAACTTTTTCGCGACATTCATCGAAATCCGCGAGACAAGAACAAAAGAAAGCATTGAAGTTGATCCCGGATTCACAACCGGAGACTACCTTGAAGGATTCCTCAGAGGAACCAGAAGCGCATTATTTGAAGCGGGCCGAGACTCAATGACAATATCGATTCCTTTTCTCGATGCCTTCCATTTAGGCAGTCTCATTGCTCTCTATGAGAGAGCCGTGTCATATTACGCGGCCCTCATTAACATTAACGCTTACCATCAGCCAGGCGTTGAAGCCGGAAAGAAGGCAGCGACGCAGTTCTTGGAACTTTTATCAAAGATCGAAAATTATTTGGGGAGTCACTCAAAAGAAAAAATTAATTCGGAGGAACTCTCACAAAAGATCGGAGCGGCCCCGGAAGATTGCTTCCATGCACTCCATCATCTGGCCGCCAACCGCAAAAATATCAATGCTCTGATTGGTTCAAATCCAAAAGAAGATCTTTTCACTATGAATAAAGAAGGACCGGAAACCGGATAGAATGAGCAACGCTCAGCTCCAGAGTCTCAGCGCTCATGCCAAACAGAGGCTAGATCGCAAAAAAACTGCCGAGCTCAATCGCAAGGACAAGCTCGAGCTTTACCGAAGATTTCTTAAAACCGAGGAACATAGGATTTTATTATATCATCGGAGCGGAGGCTCGGGCAGAAGAGTCACCAAAAGAAGAGCCGATCTGATTGAGATTCTTTTAAAGCATCTTTATATGGATGCTACAGATTCATCTGAAGGAAAATCCCCAGAAGTTACCCTAGTTGGAATAGGCGGATTCGGACGCGGAAAGCTTAACCCATGTAGTGATGTGGATCTCCTTTTCCTGCATCCAAAAGGTGCCAAGGGCCTACCAAAAGAAGCCGCTGAAATGATAGAGAGCGTCCTCTACATGCTCTACGACTGTGGATTCAAGGTCGGGCACGCTGTCCGGTCCATCAAAGAAACAATAATTGAAGCCAATTCTGACAACCGGACCAAATCTTCCATAATTGAATCGAGAATGCTCTTCGGCGACGAATCTCTGTACCAATCGATGCTCAACGATTTCTATAAAAACTGCATCAAAGGTTACGGTGAGGATTATCTGAAAGTGCGTTTAGAGGATATCAGACTAAGGCACATTAAGTGGAGCGGGACACCATTTCTCCAGGAACCTCATATCAAGGAAGGCTGTGGAGGGCTGAGAGACTATCACAACCTAATTTGGATCAATTATGTGAGACGCAAGAGCACAAACATCAAGGACCTCGTTGAGGCAAAGATGCTATCTCCTGGAGCTTACAGGCAAATCCGAAAAGCGTACGAGTTCCTGCTCAGAGTACGTAACGAGATGCACTATATCCAAAAAAGATCAACGGACATACTGACACTGCAACTGCAAGGCGAGGTAGCGAAGAACCTAGGTTATAAGCACAGAGGAATTTTACGAAAAATCGAAGGATTCATGAGAGATTATTACACCCACAGTAATAATCTTTTCTTACAGGCAAAAGAGATTGGAGACCGATTTTATCTTGAGCAAAGAGAGTCAGAGAGCAAGAAACCAATCATCGGTTTCTTGGCCAGAAGAAAATTTAAAGTCGAACACTTCGATGGATTCGTCGCAAAAAACAATCGGATATATCCTAAATCCAGCAAAGTCTTTCAAAAAGATCCGGACCGTTTAATTGGTATTTTTCAGCATGCCCAGGTCCGCCATTTGCGCCTGGCTCCGGAACTCTCTGAACTCATTAAACGTAACTGGAAACTCATTAATAGAGCATTCAAATACAGTGACGCTAACAGGGACACTTTTGAGGCGATACTTTCCCGTAAAGGTGATGTGAGTACGGCTCTTCGGGCAATGCACAGTTCAGGAATTATAGGGAGATACCTACCCGAATTCGGCGCCCTGACTAACCTAGTGCAACATGAGTTCTTTCATAGGTATTCAGCTGACGAACATACCCTAAGAGTCACCGAAGAACTGGACAAGTTGATATTGGAAAGTGAGGATCAACGCAAGAATCTCTACAGGGAAATTTATCAGAAAATCGAAGATCCGTTCGTGCTTTATCTGGCGGTCCTCCTCCATGACACAGGAAGAGCAATGAACACTTCGCAACATGAAGGTGCGAGCGCTACACTTGCTCAGAACGTTGCGCGTCGGTTCTCTCTCAAAACCAAAAGGCGTCAACTCCTCTTGTTTCTTGTAAATTCCCACCTCGAACTCTGGAGGACAGCAAACACTAAGAACATTGATGACCCCAACACAATAGTAAAATTTGCTCAGATAGTTGGATCCAAGCGTTGGCTTGATTATCTAATGTTGCTCACCTATGCCGACTCGCGAGGGACCGATCTGAAATCATGGACTGACACTAAAGAAGCTCCTCTCCGTTTTTTATATCTTGAAACGCGGGAGTACCTTGAGGATGCGAAAGCATTCTCAAAGAAGCGGGAAGAGGCGAAAGATGAATTACTTCAAAGAGTAATTGAACAGTTACCAAAAAGCCATGAAAGCACAGCGATGAATCATTTCATTGAAATGCCTGCAAGGTACTTCATGCGCAATGAGGCTTCACATATTGCACGCCATATTAAACTTCTGGTCGACTACTTTAAGGGCTGGGCAAATTCTAATAAAACATCAAAGCCGATCCTGCATTGGCGTGAGATCGCCCAACAAGGATGCAGCGAGTTCAGCGTCATATGGCAAAATCAGCACAATCTGGCATCTTGCCTGACAGGTGCATTAGCTGCTCAAAAAGTTAACATCATTTCAGCCGAATTTTTTGCCAGGGGTGATAGCGTCGTGTTTGACATATTTCGTGTATGTTCCACAAAATTTGAACCAATCACCTCATCAAATAAGAAAAAGAATATTGAGAAGCTTCTAGTTTCCGGTCTAAACGATAAGGACTTCTCTTACGAAGATCTGATCAAGGAAGCTGACAAAGATCTCCTCGACTGGCATGAACTTGCCAATCAGTTCCCCCAAAGAGTCTACATAAATAATCAGGCCGATGAGAATCATACCCTCATTGAAATTCAGGCACTGGACCGGATCGGATTACTTCACAACATACTCTCATCTATCGCAGAAATTGAACTCGAAGTGACCCATGCCCGCATCACGACGACTCGCGGCGCTGCGATTGACACTATTTATGTTGTCACATCAGAAGGGAATAAAATCACTGATGAAAAAATTCTGTCTCAACTCCTGGCTAGCCTAGAAAAAGCAATCGAGATATAAGATTTTCCATAAAGTTAATTACTTCATTAATATTAACTATCTCATCTAAGAAGAATAAATTTGTATCATCCTTATTAGACGCTTGCTCTTAACGTCGACTTCTATAAAAATTAGCTATTAAGTTAATAAGCAATTTCAAATAAACTATGAGCAACCCAAAACCAAAACTTCATAACGCAATGTGGCCCGGACTCGTCGGCAAAGGAGACGATGAGGGACAAGAACCACCAATTAGTCTCGAGCGCATGCTTGAATTGACAGCAGCCGCAGAAGTCAATGGGACCAAATTTGATGGCATTGACTATTTTCTTTTCTTGCCGCACACGGACCCTGAAGCCAGTAACGATGACCTGAAGGCGATCGCCGACTTAATTCAAGGTAAAGGTTTTGACGTGGGCTCACTCGTGGCCCCTATTTGGCCAGGGACTGTCGGAGATTCCGCTATGGGAGACGCAGAACAACGCGCCAAGTTTCTTGATGCCGTTAAAATGGCATGCAGGATCGCAGGTGTTTTCAATGAACACGGGGTACGTAAGCATGGGGTCATACGTATCGATTCCGCTGAGTTCGGAGTCGAGAAATGGGCCGAAAATCCTTCTGCCAATACTGCGACAATCATAGAAACTTTCCAAGAAGCTGCAAAGATCGCTGCTGACAGTGGTGAAAGACTCGCCGCCGAAGGTGAAATTTGCTGGGCAGGAATGCATAGCTGGAAAGATATGCTGGACGTACTCGAAGGTGTTGGAATGCCTGACTCTCTGGGATTCCAGGCGGATCTGGCACACACTTATTTATATCTACTAGGTTATAACGCTCCTGATCATGCACTAGTCAGTGAGAACTATAGTGACGAAGAGTTCTGGGCCGCTTACGAAACAATGACTGACAAGCTTCACCCATGGACAATTGATTTCCATGTCGCTCAGAACGACGGTACCGTGCACGGAGCCGGGACCCATGACAAGACAGGAAAGCATTGCCCCGCAGATGATCCAAACGGCAAGCTTGATATCGTGAAGGCCTCCAGTTACTGGCTCAAGGACGCTCAAGAAAGAGGCATTAAGCATATTTGTTGGGACGGTTGCATGTTCCCTAACGCGATGCTTGAACAAGTGGACACTTGGAACACTATCCTTGACACTATGATTCAAGTTCGCGACTCACATGGCTGGTCATAAATCATCAGTAAAATAGTTCACCAATTCAAAAGCCGCAGTCAGTCATCGTCTGCGGCTTTTGTGTCATTAACACTTACCGATAAAACGCAGTGAGCCGCGATTATGTAAAACTACATTTTGTCGTCATCCTTTGGGGGTTCACCGCAATCTTAGGTGAATTAATCCAACTAGAAAGTCCGGTCCTCGTTTTTTACCGAGTCGGGCTCGCCGGAATCATTCTGGCAATATTAATCAAACTAATAAAGGCGCCAGGAACAAGATCAAAAAAGGGACGAATCCAAATGCTCGCAAACGGACTCTTACTCGGAGCCCATTGGACTCTATTTTTTTTGGCGGTTAAAATTGCCAATGTTTCAGTCTGCATGATTGGAATGGCAACGACTTCGCTTTGGACTGCAATCCTAGAACCTCTCCTAGTTAAGAAACGTTCTTTTCGCGCATACGAATTCGGACTCGGAGGAATCATGATTGCGGCAATAGCACTGATAGTCGGAAGTGACTTTAATTATCTAACCGGTCTTTTAATCGCAATTTTTTCAGCCGGGATTGGCACCCTATTTTCAATTCTTAATAGTCGATTCTCCAAAAAATATAATCATTACACCATTGCCTTTTACCAGATGATAGGGGCCACTCTAATCGCTGGGGCAGCGATACTTCTGACCGCACTATGGAAAAAGAGCATGCCCAATCTCATACCCTCGTCTCAAGACATTGGATGGGTGCTCTTATTGGTCTGCTTCTGCACGGTATACGCTTATGCTCAATATATAGAGCTATTAAAGCGTCTGAGCGTCTTCACTATTCACCTCGCTTATAATCTAGAACCTGTGTATGGGATGCTTTTTGCCGCCTTATTTTTTAGTGAGCATCACTTATTTGGGCCTTTATTCTATTGTGGAACAGCCATAATATTCATATCTGTTATAATTCATCCTTTTTTGGAATCTCGACAAAAACGGACACTTCTGTAACTTGAATGGAGAGACCAAATCTCTTAAACTTACAAAAATGAATCCGCTTCTTTTTACTCGCAAAACTTTCCCCTTACTGAGTCTGGTAATTTTTACCCAATTAGCAAAAGGCAAAGAAGAGGAGCCAGCCAATAAAGCTGTCAGCTATTACAAAGAGATCAGACCAATCTTTCAGGCCAACTGTCAGGGATGCCATCAGCCCTCCAAAGCAAAAGGCAAGTACATCATGACTGACTTTGATAAACTCATCGCTGGAGGTGATAGCGGTGATCCGGCCATAGTTTCTAATGACCTTGAAAAGAGCCACATGGTTGAACTGATTACTCCGGAGAAAGGTGAGGCTGAGATGCCTCAAAAAGCTGATCCTTTACACGAAACAGAAATCAATCTAATAAAAAAATGGATCTCTGAAGGAGCGAAGGACGACACACCAGAAGGAGCCAAACAAAGATACACTGCAGAGAATCCACCAGAGTACGTTAAGCCACCAGTCATCAGTGCCTTAGACTATTCACCGGACGGTTCATTGTTAGCTGTTTCAGGGTTTCATGAAGTTCTGATTCATAAGTCTGACGGGTCCGCAATGGAATCAAGACTAGTTGGTTTGTCTGAGAGGATCGAGTCAATATCGTTCTCACCGGACGGTAAAAAGATTGCCGTGACTGGAGGACTGCCAGCGAGGATGGGCGAAGTGCAAGTGTGGGACGTCGCGACAAAGAAGCTAAGTTTATCGGTTCCTGTAACTTATGACACGGTTTACGGTGGGAGCTGGTCACCGGACGGAAAACTCATCGCGTTCGGATGTTCCGACACTACGGTCAGGGCAATCGATGCAAAGACCGGTAAGCAGGTACTGTTCATGGGAAGCCATAATAACTGGGTCATCGATACCGTATTTTCCATGAAGAGTGATTATCTTGTATCAGTCGGTAGAGACATGTCAGCAAAACTGACCAAAGTCGACGAACAAAGATTCATAGACAATATCACTTCAATTACACCGAAGGCACTCAAAGGCGGAATCTTATCCGTGACGAGACACCCTTCCAGAGATGAAATATTATTTGGAGGAGCTGACGGAGTTCCCAAGATTTATCGAACCCAACGCGTGAAAAAGCGTGAGATCGGAGACGATTCGAACCAACTATGGAAACTCCCTCCACTGAAGGGGCGAATATTCGCCGTGGACTGGAGTAAGGACGGAAAACTCATAGCGGCAGGGAGTAGCCTCGACGGTAATGGATACCTTCATATTTACAGTATAGATCCAGACTACAAGGTTCCAGGAGACATCGATGGAATCATTAAAAAACCTGTCCAGAGCCGCAACGGTGGTGAACTCAATAAGCTCAATGACTATTACAAGAACGGCATCAAAACCATTGCCGCGATTGACTCAATCCCATCAGGAATCTATTCAGTGAAATTTAATCCTGCAGGAACCCAAATCGCCGCTGCTGGATCTGATGGGCATGTGCGAATCTTTGATACCACGAACGGACAGAAGGTCACTGAATTTGTCCCTGTACCCATAAACCAATAGGAAATCATATACAGGAGCTCCCAGAGCCTTAACTTTAAAATTTACGCAATACTTTAATTTATGACTGCACTGAAAAATCTAATCTGCACGGGAACAATCCTCTCGTCCATTTTAACCTGTGGGCTAAATGCCCAGGAAAATTTACCAGAAATTGAATCTCTTTCATTGAACCCGACAGAGATTCAACTCGGTTCTCCTTTTGCCAATGCTCAAGTCATTGCCACCGCGAAACTAATTGGCGGAGACAGCATTGATGTAACGAGGTTAGCGAAAGCAACCATCCAAGGGGATTCCGCAAAAATAAACGAGTCCGGTTTTGTTGAGCCTTTAAAAGATGGTAATTGCACAATCAATTTCGAACTCAAAGGAAAAACTGTCAGTCTCTCAGTCAAAGTTCAGGGTCAGGCAAATGAATTTAAACCAGACTACGTGAGAGACATCATGCCCGTCATCTCCAGGATGGGCTGTAACGCGGGCACATGCCATGGTTCAAAGGACGGAAAGAATGGATTCAAACTCTCATTGAGAGGATATGATCCAATTTATGATATTCGTGCCTTCACTGATGATCTGGGCGGTAGACGTGTCAATGTTGCTGCTCCGGACTCAAGTCTATTACTTCTGAAAGCGACTGGAGCCGTCCCGCACGAAGGAGGTCAAGTCACTAAAATTAATTCAAACTATTACAACATCGTAAAGAGTTGGATCGCAAGTGGAGCCAAGCTCAACCTTTCGACTCCTAAAGTTAAAGGAATCGAAGTTTTCCCCAAGAATCCAGTAGTTCAGACAATTGGAACTAAACAGCAGATCCGGGTCGTCGCCACTTATAATGATGGAGTCAAGCGAGACGTTACCAGAGATGCCTTCGTGCAAAGTGGAAACACCGAAGTGGCCGAACCAGAAAAAGGAAGTCATTCGCTGATCAATACTATCCGCAGAGGAGAGGCTCCGATACTCATCCGTTACGAGGGAAATTATACTGCAACTACAGTCACAGTCATGGGAGATAGGAGCGGATTCGTTTGGCAACAACCTCCAGCGAATAACAAAATTGATGGACTGGTCGCATCTAAATGGGAACGCATGAAGATACTACCTTCGGGCCTATGTGATGATTATGAATTTGTAAGAAGAATATATTTAGACCTTACCGGATTACCTCCATCGACTCAGGTCATACAGGACTTTGTCTCTGATACGACAAATCAGAAAGAGAAAAGGGACGCTCTCATTGATCGCCTCATCGGATCCGAAGAGTTCATTGATCATTGGACCAACAAGTGGGCCGATCTATTGCAGGTGAACCGGAAGTTTCTTGGACAGGAAGGGGCAAAAGGGCTCCGTCAGTGGATCAGGATGCAGGTTCAAAATAATAAGCCTTACGATCAATTTGTCCGTGAGATCATCACGGCCACAGGTTCAAACAAAACGAACCCAGCAGCCTCATACTATAAGATACTGCGTGAGCCTGACTCACTAATGGAAAATACCACTCACCTTTTCCTAGCGACCCGTTTCAATTGTAATAAGTGCCATGACCATCCATTCGAGAGGTGGACACAAGACCAGTATTACGAGTTAGCAGCGTACTTTGCTCAAGTTGATTTAAAAAGGGATCCAGCTTCAGGTAAGAATAATATTGGAGGCACTGCAGTCGAAGGCGCTAAGCCTCTTTACGAACTTATTTCTGACAAGAAAGAAGGCGAAGTCATCCACGACAGGACCAAAGAAGTGTCTGCTCCCTCTTTCCCTTATTTAGCTGGCAGAGACATCACAAAACCAAAAAAAGAAACGAGAAGGGCCGAACTGGCCGATTGGATCACTGCTCCAGGGAACCAGTACTTTTCTTCCAGTTACGTGAACCGGCTATGGGGATACATGCTCGGGACAGGAATCATTGAACCTCTGGATGATATTCGTGCTGGAAACCCACCAAGTAATCCCGAACTTTTGAAATATTTGGAGCAGGAATTCATCAGTAGTAAATTTAACGCCCAACACGTGCTACGTTTGATCTGCAAATCGAGAACGTATCAGCTCTCCATTGAAACTAACAAATGGAATAATGATGACGCTACTAACTTTTCACATGGGAAAGCCCGACGTTTACCGGCCGAAGTCCTTTACGATACCATTTACGCTTCTCTAGGAGCTCAGTCAAAATTTCCTGGAGTCCCTCCCGGGACACGCGCCTCACAGCTCCCAGATGTCGGAGTCAAGTTACCTGATGGGTTCTTAGATAATGCCGGAAGACCGGTCCGCGAAAGCGCCTGCGAATGCGAACGTAGTAGTGGCCTTCAGTTAGGGCCAATCATGGCACTCGTCTCAGGACCGACAGTCGGAAATGCCATAAGTGATCCAGAGAATATACTTCCAAAACTCGTAAAAGGATCCGAGGACGATAAGAAAGTCATTAACGATATTTTCCTTCGTCTCTTATCGCGTCCTGCAAATGATGGGGAACTTGCCGCAAGCCTATCGCTGATGAATGACATTGATAAGGACCATGAAAACATTATTTCAATGGTCAAGGAACGTGAATCAAACCTGAAAGCTGAAACCGATAAGGCCACAAAGAAAAGAGAAGATGCTATCGCTACAGCTAAATCAGCACTCACTAAGTACCGTGAAGAAATGGCCGCGCGTGAAGAAAAGCTCAACAAGGAACAAGCTGACAAAGTCGCAGCCGCTGAGAAGGCAGTTAAAGAATTTGAGGAAATGATCCCACAAAAGGTTTCCGAGTGGGCCAAGGCCAGCTCAACGGACTCATCCTGGGAAGTCATTAACCCAATAGGCTTTAATTCAACGAACGGGTCAAAGCTCGAACTTGAGAATGACAGCTCACTCTTTGCTTCTGGAAAGAACGGAATCGGCAATTACAGGATCTTCGCAACAACAGAGACCCAAAACATCACGGGTGTCAGAATCGAAGCGATACCTGATAGCAGATTACCTAAGGGAGGACCCGGAAGGGCTAGTGGTGACGGGAACTTTGTTCTCACCGAATTTGAGATTCACGGTTCCGCCGTTCAAAAGAAGGAAGACTGGAACGTCGTCAAACTGTGGACATTCGACCAGAACGCTGACGGCTGGGAAAAGCCCAATCAGGCAGAGATTGCAGTCGAGAAGGGCGTCCTTAAAATTAACAGTAAAGGAGATGATCCTTCAGTCACTGCCGTACTGAACGCTCCTGCAGGAACATTCATGGTGGATCTTAAGGCCGAGTTTCCTGGACAAGGAAAGGCTCATGTACAACTCTTCTGGACCACCAAAAAAGACAATAATATTTCTGAGGAAAGATCCACAAGACTGACTCTTCCAAGAGGAAAGAAGGGCTGGCAAAATTACCGTTTATTTTTCCAGACAGACAGTGAGCTAACTTCTCTAAGATTCGATCCGATCGATGACAAAAACGTCGTCTACGTTGACGCGTTGCGAGTTAACAGAGCAGAAACGCCGAAACTCGAAAAGTTTGCCTTGGAAAACGCCAAGGCGGACTTCAGTCAGGACGGTTACACTGTGAATACTGCCATCGATGGGCAAAAAGGTGATGAAAAAAATGGTTGGGCAATCTCTCCTCAAATGAATAAACCTCACACCGCCATTTTCGAAGTCAAAGAACAGCCCAAGGTGGATGGGAGGAGACTCCTCAGATTCGACCTCGATCAAAGGTACAAGGGAAAGAACTTTTCACTTGGACGTTTTCGGATCTCCGTGACCTCTTCACCCAAACCAATTAATTTTGGTCTACCAGGAAATGTCACCTCGATCATTGCCAAGGCTGAGAACGAGCGGACCGAGGCAGAAATTGCCGAGATCACTAAGTATTATAAAGAAAATAATGGTGACCTTAAAAAATTAAATGAGGCTCTGGCAAATGCTAAGAAGCCTCGCCCAGCGGACCCCAAGGTAGCGGAACTGGAAGCAGACATCAAAGAAGCCGAAAAGCCTCTGCCCCAAGATTATAAACTGGCTCAACTGCGAAAAGATGCAGGCTTGAGCGAACAACAGAAAAATCAAAAACGCTTAACAGCAGCTCAGGACATTGCCTGGGCAATAATTAATACACCAGCGTTCTTATTTAACCGCTAAAAATACAGCCAAATCAAAAGAGTTTTACCTGTCATTGGTTTCCTGATGAAAATCAATGATTTACAAAAAGACTAGCAGTCATATAATTATACTTTAGAAACCAAAACCGTTAACAAATAGAAACGATGTTCAGAATACTAGGTGACCCAGGAAAAGATCTTTGTGACAAGCACCTCAAACCATCCCGTAGAGATTTCCTCAGAGTAGGTGGTGGTGGAATGATTGGCCTAACTTTAAGTTCAATGCTTGAGCTCAAAGCTAAAGCAAACCAAAGCTCATCGCCTGGTTGGGGCAAAGCCAAGTCTATCATCATGGTTTACCTTCAGGGAGGACCGAGCCACTTGGACCTGTGGGACCCTAAGAAAGATGTTCCTGATAACGTGAGGTCAGCTTTCAACACAATTCCCACCAAAATACCGGGTGTTCATTTCACTGAAGTGCTCCCAGAACTTGCAAAGATTAATGACAAGTTCACCCTCATGCGGGCAGTAAGTTACGAGCCGAACGGACTCTTCAACCATACCGCTGCAATTTATCAGATGATGACCGGCTACACGACGGATAAAGTGTCCCCATCTGGCCAGCTCGAACCTCCTTCACCCAAGGACTTCCCTAACTTTGGTTCTAACATCGTCCGGCTCAAGCCACAAACGGAACCGATGCTACCATTTGTAATGCTTCCACGCCCTCTTCAGGAATCTAACGTTGTTGGCAAAGGCGGTACTGGTGGTTTCCTTGGTCGATCCTATGACCCATATACCCTCTATCCTAGCGGTGGGGATATGGACATGCAGAAAATGACCAAGATCAAAATTGATGACCTTCAGCTAAGGCCTGATGTTTTTGCAACTCGACTAAAGAGGCGTGCCTCTTTAAGAGAAACAATTTCAAAGAAAATGAATAAGGTCGAAGAAGCCGTTAAAGATTATAAGCTCAATGAGTATTACGATCAGGCCCTCAATCTGATCATCTCAGGAAAAGCGCGTGAAGCTTTCGCTCTGGATCAAGAGCAACTCAAAACTAGAGAAAAGTATGGCAACACTTCATTCGGTGACAGTTGCCTACTCGCAAGAAGACTCGTAGAGGCCGGAACTAAAGTCGTAGAAGTGATATGGCCGAAAGTAGCTAACTCTGATAATCACTCATGGGATCATCACAAAGATCTGACCAAGAGGATGAAGAATCAGTCTGGACCAATGCTGGACAATGGACTGTCAGGTCTCATTTCAGACCTGGATGAACGAGGAATGCTCGATGAGACACTCGTCGTAGCCGTCGGTGAATTTGGTCGTAGCCCTCAAAAAGGAGTCAGCACTTCCGGTAACGGAAACAGTGCCGACGGTCGTGATCACTGGCCTTATTGCTATACTGGACTCATTGCAGGTGCTGGAATCAAGCGCGGCAATGTGCACGGTAAATCAGATAAGACCGGCTCAGCTCCCGTCGAGGATCCAGTCCATCCAACACAGTTATTAGCAACGATTTATCATGCCTTTGGAATCGATCCTACTTCAATAGTTTATAATCACTTGAATCAGCCACGTGAGTTAGTCAAGGCCGAGGCAATTACTGAACTTTTTGGATAAAAAATTCTAGTAATAATAAACCATTCACAAAAGCCTCAGTGAGGCCAAGAGAGTGAGCAATCAAGGTACCTAGTCGATGTTAACCATCACTGACCGCCGATTCGCTCATAGCCCCTCCTCCTTTGGTCGTCGTGATTTTCTACGTATTGGAAGCCTAGGTGGCTTGACGATGCCAGGACTTCGGGCAGCTCAATCGCAGGCCGCTCTAGAGAATAATGTATTCAAAAACAAATCGATCGTTTTTCTGTTTCTTCAAGGCGGGCCGCCACAAATCGAAACCTTCGATCCTAAAATTGACGTCCCTTCTGACAACCGCAGTTGCACCGGTGAGATCCGCACAAAATTGCCGGGCGTCTGGTTCGGCGGCACATTGCCCAAGTTAGCTCAACGAGCGGACCGTTTAGCCGTGGTACGTTCGTTCGCTACTAATGACGGAAGCCACAATCCAATCCCTATCTTGACTGGTAGACATCCGTCAGGAGCAGCAATGAGTGCGTTATGCGCCCGCGCTGCTGGCCCATTCCATCCACGCACCGGCTTACCGATGAATACGGTAATCGTTCCCGAAGCTGTAGAGCCGGACCTGAAGCTTGGCACACCAACCGCAACGTTTGGACTCCCAAGGATCGAGACATCAGTGGCCTCGGCAGGAAGCCTCGGCAATCCCTACAAAGGATTCATTCGCAACGGTAAACCCGAGCAATTGGGCAACTTCGATCTGAACCTGCCAAGAGACCGTTTCGTCGATCGTTACCAGCTTCTCGGAAAACTTGACGACTTGAAGCGTAATCTGGATCGGAGCGGTGAAGTGAACGGAATGAGTCAGATCGAGCGCCAGACATATGACCTCCTTCTTCGGGGCGTGGCCGACGCGTTCGACCTGTCCAAAGAAGATCCGAAAACCATAGCAAAATACGACACTAGTCACCTCTTCAACATGGCCGACTACCACAAAGGCGGTAAGTACTTTCTGTTCAACGGGAAAAAAAAGTTAGTCGACCAGGAACGCTGGACCAATCTACTGGGCAAGGAAATGCTTCTGGCCAGGCGATTGTGCGAAGCGGGATGCGGTTTTGTGACCGTAGTCGATTCGAGCTGGGATTTCCATGGGAACGGTGCAAACAATCCGGGCACTCTCGTTGGCATGAACACCTTAGGTTCTCAGATGGATCATGCAGTTGCGGCTTTTCTCGACGACGTCGAGCAGCGCGGTCTGAGCGACCAAATTCTGTTAATCGTCACGGGTGAGATGGGCCGCTCACCGATCAAAAAGAACAAGGACGCAGGCACCGATCATCACGGTGATTTGACGCCACTCCTACTGGCAGGTGGCGGCTTGAATATGGGGCAGGCGATCGGTAAATCTGATCGAACAGGTAGCCGCCCGGACTCCGATCCCTATGGTCCGGAAAACCTACTCTCAACCGTAATGCACACCATGTTCGATGCGGATAAACTACGCGTCTCGCCCGAACTATTACCGCCCGAGATCACCAAACTGATCCTCGATGGCCAGCCAATTAAGGAACTATTTTAACCAAGTTCTAAATGGGCTCTAAATTAATAATCCCTATGACTCGTAACTCTTTCCAGATATGTAGTGTTGCACTAGCCGCCGCCCTCATCATTTTAACGATCTCTGTTGCCGAAGGGGCGAAATGGGTCCGTCACGAAATTTTCTCTGGCGCTCACGTCAACTCCGCCACGGCCGCCGATTATGACAATGATGGTCATCAGGAGATTATCTTTTCCGGAGGTGGTCAGATCCTCATGTACATTGGTCCGGATTACCAAACAAAGCAGGCCCTTTCTATGGTCGACCCCAAGCAGGCCAAGCTCAAGGATCAGTGCATTCACAGTGTCTTACATGACGTTGACGGCGACGGCGATCTCGATTTTGTCGGCTCTTACGTCCGTGGCCTCTTTTGGTTAGAGTGTCCAAGTAAGAATGCCACAAAAACGAGCTGGAAGATGCACCAGATCACCGATGAAATTCATGGTGTCCATTGCATTCGCTCTTTCGATATTGACCGTGATGGCAAACCGGATCTCATTGCTAACGACTTCACTGTCGATAAGGGACCCTATTCGGGATCAATTTGCTGGCTCAAACCTTCTTCCTCCAAAGCTGCGCCGATCAGTTGGTCCATTATACCCATCGCAAAAGGTACGGCGCCTGGTGGTAGCCACTACTTTGATTTTGGCGACGTCAATGCCGACGGTCGTCCCGATTTGACACTCGGCGCGAAAGGCAAACCCTTTACTGGCGGCAATTATTTTGCCGTCTTTTACGCACCGAAAGATCCTGCCCAACCTTGGCGCCGAGAATTTTTGCCTGATGCCGGAAAGCAGACCGGCGCCACGCACGCTGCCCCGGCAGACGTTAATGGTGACGGAAAGACCGATATCCTTGCTAGTCGTGGACACGGCGTTGGTGTTATTTGGTTCGAGGCCCCGGATTGGACCCAACACATTATCGATGACAAGATTACTTTCCCTCACTCGACAGATTTTGGTGACATTGACGGGGACGGTGACATTGATCTCTGTACCGTCGGATTTGGTTCAAAACTTGCCACGTGGTATGAAAACGATGGTACCGGAAAATTTACTCGCCATATTCTGAGCCTAAATCAAATGGCCTACGACACCATGATTACAGATCTCGACGGCGATGGCGACAAAGACATTCTCGTCGCCGGCCAAAGGAGTGAAAACGTCGTCTGGTTCGAAAATCCTCAGAAGTAAAGAGCCTTTAGCCTTCTTCTAATTGAGCATCAATCTCTAACTTGACGAAAAATTTATCCGTAAACCTCTGACGTTTTAACTAATCTTTAGATTTTGACTTTGGTAGTTTTCTTTCAATCAATATCCCTACGTAGCCGCCAATAAATATCCCAACAATCAACAACACCCACCACTTCTTAAAGGGATACCAAACAACCTCCTCAGGTTCTAAAGAGGGGAAAATCCGCAACAATAAAAAACAAAAAAGAGTAGCTACGAACAGACCAACCCAAGCCATGAATAATGGGCATCCAGATGAGCCTACCTTTTCCTCTTCAGTATCCTTCTTCATAATCGACTCTTCCTCTAATTTTTTGTAGAGCGTGTAGTTGCAGCTTCCACACCAATCCTGGTAAAGCAATAAGCAGTCGAAATTTCATTGAGGGTTACCGGCGTTCACTTTAACTATCGACAAAATAAAATTTACTTTTCTCCTACAGAGTAACATTATGTATAATATTGAAGTGGAACTGACATAGGAGGCTGGAAAGGAACAATTTTCAAGAAAACGATCCTAAAATCAGTAAAATCTTGAATAGATCATAAAAAAATATAACTATTCATTACTAACAGTAATAAAAATGAAATACCCTTTAAATTTACGATGTAAAATCATTGCAATATCGCCTCAAATTTTCGTTACCGAAAGCGACGGCACCCCAGTCCTTTACGTTAAGCAAAAACTATTAAAACTAAAAGAACACGTCGAAGTATTTACAGACAAGACAAGAGAGAAAAAACTTTGTGACATCAAGGCTAACAAAGTAATTGATTGGTCTTCTGCCTACAATTTTACGGGTGCTCAAGGTAACTCTTTCGGAGGAATTAGAAGAAAAGGATTAAAATCTTTATGGAGAGCTCGCTACGAGATTTATTCAGGTGATTCGGACGGAACTACTGAATTTAATGTCAGTGAAAAGTCTGTTTTAACAAGAGTTATAGACGGAATCTTTGGCGAAATACCTATTATCGGATTACTTGCAGGATATGTTGCTCACCCTGCCTACATTGTCACTGACGGTTCAGGTAAGGCGGTAATGAGACTCAGAAAAAAACCAGCACTTTGGGAGGGTAAGTTTTCAATTGAATCTTTAAGTGAATTATCACCTACTCAACAGACTAGAATTCTTGTTGGCCTTTTAATGATGGTTATACTTGAGAAGAATAGAAGTTAATACACAACCACTCTGTAGAAACCACGACTTTCAGAGAACTTATCACTTTCCTCGCCATTCAATAACCTGAGAATATGTTTACAAATTTAAATTAAAGCGCAAAACGATGAATGACCAAGAACAAATTGAAACTGTAGTTAAACTTTATATTGAATCTATGGATGAATCTAATCCCGATAAAGTTAAAAAAGCGTTTCACGAAAATGCAAAAGTTGTTGGTTTTTTACATGGCGATCTTTTGCAATTGTCAGTAAATGATTTCGCAGGTTTTGTAGCATCTCAACAACCCTCACCCAAAGAGAAAGGTGAAGACGTGGAATTTGAAATGCTCACTTGCGAAATAGAAGGCACGACAGCACTTGTAAAGATCAGAGATAAATACCTAGGCATTACTTTCCTAGATACTTTGGCTTTCTTAAAAGCTGATGGCGAGTGGAAAATTTACAATAAATTATTCAACGTCGAGAGTGAATAAAAAATAGTTCATACTAAGACTTCGTTATTTCGGGCTACTTAACCCTGATCACTTCAACCCGTCTCTAATTTTCTTCGGAAAGTCTGTAGTTATAGAGTCTACGCCCAAATCACGAAAGTGCCTTGCTTGCTTAATGTCATTAATGGTCCATGAATCAGCCCATTGTTCACACTTGTTCATGTTTGTTTAAATACTTTTTATAAAGTGTTTTTAACTTTTGGTTTGTTCACTGTTGTTCACCATTGTTTACCTTAACTGGAGGAAACTGGAGGAAAAAATATAACCTCACAAACAATAATGCCTAATCCTTCAAAGGTGGCATCGGAAGTTGTTCTGGATGCTTTTTAATCCATAGAACTTTTGGTAAAAGCAATTCGCCCTCGGTTACATTTCCATTATTATCTATTGCTCTAAACATAATTGAATCTTGCCAGTTGTCATATTCTTCGGAGATAAACCAAACATGATCAGGGAAATCATCATCACCATTCTCTAATCCTACTGTTTTTTCGTAACCAGCATTACTATCATATCTATAATAGATCCTATCACCTCTTTTCAATTTAGGGTGCTTCTCACAACTAATAGAGAGCAACAAAACAAGGGGTAGTAGCGGTAATCTCTTCACGCTAATAACATAAAAAAAAAGTGCTTGGGAGCTAGTTAATTCCATTAGCCAAAATAAGATATTGAATTAACTGGAGGAAAAACGCTCAATGACAGAGCAATTTCACTTCAGCCCTTCTCTAATTCTCTTCGGAAAGTCTGAGGTTATAGAGTCTACGCCATGATCTCTAAAATGACGGGCAGCATCAATCTCATTGATGGTCCAGCAAG
>JAAZZC010000197.1 GCA_014239335.1 Verrucomicrobiales bacterium | reverse complement strand
GTGATTATCAAATTTGGCGTCATCATTTGGGGCACCCAGTCAAAGAAGACGTGCTCGTTTATGAAGAGCATGATGAGACTTTTAGTTGTTATGTGTATAGTAGCCGATCAGAGAAATTTATTGTAATCGGTTCTAGTCAGACTCTGTGTGATGAATATCGTCTATTGCCAGCAAATAATCCAGGAGGTGATTTCAAGGTATTGAATCCGCGTTCGCGTGGTCTTGAATATGATGTAGAACATTACGGAGACAGGTTCTACTTACGAACTAATTATGAGGCGCCTGATTTCCGTTTAATGTGGGTTTCCGAAGAGTGTACTTCTATAAGCAATTGGAAGGAGTTATTAGCAGAACGCGAAGGGATTTATGTTAATGATTTTGAGGTATTTGATAATTATGTTGTGACCGAGGAGCGGGAAAATGGACTCGTGAAAATTCGTATCCATGAAACTAGAAGTGGAGAAAATTATGAAATCGAATTTGAGGCGCCTGCCTATTCGGCTTGGATTGATACAAATCTCGAGCCTAAAACAGAATGGCTTCGCTATGGATATAGTTCACTTAAAGACCCTGAAGGTCTTTATGAGTATAACATGCATTCAGGGGAGAAAAGATTACTTAAGGGTGAAGAAGTCATAGGTGGTTATGATGCTAATTTATATGTAACGGAACGTCATTTTGTGATAGCCAGGGACGGTGCACGGGTTCCCGTTTCTATTTTATACAAAAAAGACTCTTTCAAGAAAGATGGAACATCTCCGCTGCTGTTATATGCGTATGGAGCTTATGGGTTAAACTCTGAAGCTTCCTTCAGAAGTAGTCGTCTGAGTCTTCTTGACCGGGGCTTTGTTTATGCAATAGCCCATATCCGCGGAGGTCAGGAACTTGGCAGGAATTGGTACGATGATGGAAGGTTGTTAAATAAGAAGAATTCTTTCAATGACTTTATTGATTGTTCAGATTTTTTTGTTTCAGAGAAATACACTTCGCATGACCGCTTATGTGCGAGTGGAGAGAGTGCTGGTGGACTTTTGATGGGTGTCATAGCAAATGAAAGTCCCAAATCATTTGCTGCAATCATTGCTGATGTCCCTTGGGTCGATTGTGTCACGACTATGCTGGATCCAACGGTTCCGTTAACTACCAGTGAGTATGATGAATGGGGAAATCCTAACGATAAGGAATTTTTTGATTATATTTTGAGCTACTCTCCATACGATAACGTGAAGCAGGTTGAATATCCTGCAATGCTTGTCATGGCCGGGTTGAATGACTCTCAAGTCCAGTGTTGGGAGCCTGCTAAGTGGGTTGCGCAATTGAGAACTAAGAAAATTGGTAATAAGCCATTGATTTTAAAAATCAATATGGAATCAGGTCACGGCGGGTCATCTGCAAGGTATGAGAAGTATAAGGAAATTGCTTTTGAGTATGCTTTTTTACTTCGGGTAGTGGACCATTGATTGTGTTATTTTTCTAATCTTCATCGACTAATTCATATTCAGCATGAAAATAAAAAGAATCATACATTCCTATCTAGTATTTATTTCTAGTCTTTTGACCTCCCAGCTCATAACGAATGGAGACGAATCAAAGGAGCCTCTAAAAGTATTTATTTTTGCAGGTCAATCGAATATGGTTGGTTCAGATTCTAACATTAAGGACATCCAAAGATTTCCTCCCTTTATTGGTTTAGAAAATTCTCAAAAAAATATAAAATTTTCTTACTCAATAGGTCGTGAGAGAAAGTTTGAATCAAATGGTTGGGAATCACTAAGCCCTGTCAATAACGTCGTAGGGCCTGAACTGAGTTTTGCTAAAAGGGTTTCAGCTCAACTGAAATCCCCCATTGCTATTATAAAATGTGCTGCCGGAGGAACTCATCTCGGTGGGGATTGGAATCCTGAAGATCCGATCGGATTCAAAATGTATCCGCTATCACTTGGCTTGATTAAATCCTCATTGGCTGATCTCGATCGTCAGAAAATTAAATATCAACTCGAAGGCTTCATGTGGCACCAAGGTGAGAATGATATGTTTAACGAGGATTACATGAAGAATTATGGTGAAAATCTAAAGAAATTTTTAGCAAAGTGGAGGCAAGATCTTGGAGTTCCTGAGCTTAAATTTTTTATCGGAGAATTATGTACCAAAACGATCTGGGGAATGGATTTGCGTCCGCGAATGTATGCTATTAGTAAGGGTCAGAGAAAAGTTACTAATTCAGATACGCTAGCTGAATACGTTCCCACCTCTCATGTTGGTGTTGAGATTGGGGGAGGAGTTGGCTTGCACTACCATTATGGGACTCTTGGCCAACTTGAACACGGGATCAATTATGCAGAAGCTTATTTAAGATCTCTTGGCAGAGCCGAGTCAGTTTCTAGGCCCCTTAAAAAGTGGCCCTATAAGAAAGGAGAACCAATAAAGTTATTTATTCTTGCAGGGCACCGGAACATGGAAGGTGAGCGAGCATTTGTTCAGGAATTAAGAGAAATTAAAGACAAAGCCTTCCTTGCATCTGATAACCCAGAGATTGC
Organism: Verrucomicrobiales bacterium; assembly: GCA_014239335.1. Classification (GTDB taxonomy): domain Bacteria; phylum Verrucomicrobiota; class Verrucomicrobiia; order Verrucomicrobiales; family DEV007; genus EC70. Next base: position 11,483 of record JAAZZC010000197.1, on the reverse strand, counting down.
ATATAAATATAGTTTGGGAGGATCTTATCGTAAATCAAAGGAATGGGAACCGCTAGGATTGACTGGTTATTATGATAGCTTCGGGCCAGAAATCAGTTTTGGCTCATACCTCCAAAAAAAATCTATCAATAATATAGCGATTGCTAAATTCACTCATAGTGGTTCGCAGATTATTGACTGGACTCCTGAAGGGAGTTTAGCAAAATCACGAAATCTCTATGGCTCATTTATTTCTTTTGTGAAAGATAGCATTCAGGATCTAAATAATAAAGGTCATGAAGTTTTGCTTGAAGGTGTCTTTTATCATCTTGGTGAGAATGATATGTCATTCTCACCACACCGCAATAATGCAGCTAAGTGGTTAGATTCGATAATAAAAAATAGCCGTAAAGATTTAAAAATTCCTTCCCTCAAATGGTATTTGAGTCAACAACCTCCAACAAACGATAAGAGTGTCAACGGTATTGATGTGACTTCAAAGATTGCAGAATTGGCGGATGCAGATAATTCCATTTTTCATTTAAAGGCTTTTGATCTTATTCCACAGGAAAAGAAGCTTGTGATATCAACTGCAGGAATAGTTCAGTTGGGAGAATTTATTGCAGATAATTATCTAAAAAATCGCAAATAAATTCGTTTAGAAGTTAGGGGCTGACTATGTGTCCGCTGCATTCTTCGGAGTAACGAGTTCTCAAGTAATTTGTTCCTTACTTAGCTTATCATTTTCCTTAGGTGGCATCACGGGCCAATCGTCTTCATGCTCTCTGGTAATAGCTAAATACAAGGGGCTTTGCATTGGTTTGCCAGATTGAATTGAAGAGGTTCCGCTTTCTCCTCCTCTCATGATTCCTTCGCGGGAAGTGAGATCGAGCTCACCCTTTATTTTTTTTCTATCTTTTCCATGACAGGCAAAGCATTTACTGCTGAGGATATTGCGAACTTTCAAAGAAAAAAGACGCGCGCTTATTTCTTGTTCTGAGGAGTTCACTTTTCCGATGAAAGTGCACTGAAATACCAGTATACCTAAAATAATAAAGTGTGGATTCAATTGTTATAAAGCTATTAAATTAAATTAGATCGCTTGCCCGGTAGGACGTAACTGGATATCTCCAATTTCTACGTGCGAAGGAGCTTCAATAATATGAGCTACCGATTCAGCAACATTAATCGGATCAAGCATATGAATTTCATTTTTCAGTTGTTTTAGTTTTTCTTTATCCCCTTTAAAGTAGAGATCCAGTAAGGGAGTATCCACAAAGCCTGGTGAGATCATTGCTACACGTGTTTTATTATTAGATGCTTTAAGTTCAGACCTTAATGCTTCGGTCACTGCTTTGACTGCAAATTTGGTTGCCGCATAAAATCCTCCGCTCGGAGGCACCCTGTGACCAGACATACTAGATAAATTTATAATGTGTCCTCCTTTATCGGGATCGAACTTTTTTAGAGCGAATTGGCAACATAGGGTAAGGGCTAGGACATTGACGTTTAATAGTTCGCGAAAGTTCGATAACTCTCCATTTATTATTGGTGCCTTTGGGGCAACTCCAGCGCTATTTATTAAGATATCAATTCTTTCACCTGCTTCGCTGAAAAGTTTTTTGATTTGATTAGTATCATTGAGATCTGCAACGATGAAGTGTCCATCAATCGATTCAGCAAGGCTTTGAATTTTCTGTTTATTGCGACCACTAGCAATGACTGAATAACCTCGGTTAGCTAATGTTCTGGCACAGGCAGTCCCGATTCCGCTCGATGCTCCAGTAATTAGTGCTGTTTTATTTTTTAAGCTCATATTTTTTAGGCCTCGGGAAGAGTTTAATATGTTTGTCATAGACTCTTTGCAATTCTTCGATAGGAGTCTGATGATCATCGACACGTAGATCGCGAAATCTGTCGTTGTTTCCTCCGTATCCCCACTTTTCTTTTACTACTAAAAGGGAAGCTGACTGGCGGCCTCGCTTATCACCTCCGGCTAATTGACCAGCTTTGAGTGCACTTATTAATCGTTGTGCGAGTGGTGCTTTCCCATTACTTTGAATGAATGATTTAGCCATCTCGGATATGACATTTTCATTAGCTAGAATGTTACCTTGAATAGTGAAATTTTCCCCACTGATGCCTCCAGCCCACTTCATACATTTTTCACCGGTGAAATTTGCTGTATTACCATTTGATGCCAAGACTCCGACCTGGCGATAGGCTTTAGCTGCGTCATCTTTTGTTAATAATGCAATAACTTCTTTTGGCGATTTGTCTTTTTTTAATAATTCTAATCCCTTCTGTCCATAGCTGACATTAGCAAAGGATTGAGTAGCGATGGCTCCGATTCCGGCTCGTGCCCATGGTACGACAGCTCCAACCGCTACGATCTTACTTTGTACCGCTACACCTAATTCGCCAGTATCTGGATCACTGCCAACGATGGAGAAGGTAGCTACCGGTGAAGATTCAAAATGACAGCTAAGAAGTATTGAGATTGATAAATGGAGAGTCAGAATGGCCATAAATTAAGAGTTACCCTTTTATAATAATATTCTATATGAGACTAATAATTTGGAAAGCATTGGTTCGTGGGCTATTTTTATACTCTAATGCCTAATACTTTTGGTCATAGCTTCCGAATTACTACTTTTGGGGAATCTCATGGTGGGGGTGTTGGGGTGGTTATTGATGGATGTCCTCCAGGCATTGAGATTTCAGAAGAACAGATACAACTTGAACTGGACCGTCGCCGCCCTGGGCAAAGTGAGATTGTAACGCCTAGGGATGAGGAGGACCGCTGCGAAATCCTTTCAGGCACCTTTGAAGGCAAGACATTAGGAACTCCAATATCTGTCCTTGTTCGAAATAAGGATGCTAGGCCTGAGGCATATTCTGAGATGGCCCATAAGTATCGCCCCTCTCACGCGGACTTCACCTATGATTCGAAATATGGTTTAAGGAATTGGCAAGGAGGAGGCAGATCCTCTGCTCGAGAAACTATCGGCCGTGTTGCTGCTGGAGCGATTGCTAATAAAGTCATGCGTAAGCAATTCAGTGAGAATTTTGATATTGTGGCACATGTATCGGTAGTTCAGGACATTATTGGAGATGTGGATCTTACGGCGCTGAGCCGTTCAGATGTAGAATCTAATATTGTGCGTTGTGGAGATCCTTCAGCTGCAGAAATAATGATCGAACGAATTAAAGAAGCTAGATCCAATGGTAATTCATTAGGAGGAATAGTCGAATGCGTTATACGAGGGGTGCCTGCTGGGCTTGGTGATCCGGTATTTGACAAACTAGAGGCTGACCTTGCAAAGGCGATGATGAGTTTGCCTGCTACAAAAGGATTTGAGATTGGCTCGGGTTTTAATGGAGTGCGCATGACAGGTAAGGAACATAATGATGCTTTTTATATGGATGAGGATCGCGTCAGAACAAAGTCAAATCGTTCAGGAGGTGTTCAGGGCGGTATAAGCAATGGTGAAGATGTTGTCTTCAGAGTGGCATTTAAGCCCACTGCCACCATTATGACTGAGCAGGAAACGGTCAATTCTTCAGGAGAAGAAACGACACTCAAAGGGCGGGGCAGACACGATCCTTGTGTTTTGCCGAGAGCCGTTCCGATGATTGAAGCTATGGCTGCATTGGTGATGTGTGATCATGCTCTTCGACAAAGGGGGCAATGCGGTGACGGATGAATCAACGGATCCTATTTTATTGCATACTTAATAATTACTAAAGATAAATGGAATCTGATCTTTTTAATGGAGTCTTGCCTTTTCCTATTAATTTTACCACTTTATCTGTAGCGCTTGTTATTTTGATTGCTGTGATCGCTTTTTTGCGCGGAGTCATTGGTATGTTTGTTGGTTTGGCATGTATGATGGTTGGCGTTTATTGCGCGTATGCCATTTATCCTCTTTTACCTGAATGGTTATCTCATGTGATAGACAATCCTTCGCCATTACTAATTTTTTCGCTTACTCTAGGTTCTGCATTTTGTGTCTATTTATTTTTGAGATTACTCGCTGGGGCCTTTGTTTTGAGTCCATTCAGAAAAGAAGAAAAGAAAAGGATTCTTCGAGGGCCTATAGGTATGGTCTTGAGCTTGATTCCTGCAACTGCTCTCATATTTGTTTTGGGAGTGGCATTATGGACTGCCGGTACGCTTTTCTCTGTTGAACATACCAAAGAAGGTGTGGCGGTTCAGCCTGGATCAAATGCGGTTCAGAGACCTTTTTGGGCTCGATGGAATTATGCTTTGGAAAGGGATTGGATAGGAAAAGTCATTGGCAAAATTGATCCACTTTCTGCGCGCGCCAAGGGTGCAATATCAAATTTCCTAGTGACCTTAAAGGATGATTCGGCTGGAGGAGAATTATCCAAACATCCTAAGATTTCCAGAGTACTTAGGACGCCCGGGCTTCGAGACCTTGCTGATGATCCTGAAGTCGCTGAATTAATTAAGGATGGAGATTATATCCGTTTGCTAAATCACCCTAAGATGAGAGCGACAGCATCTGATCCAAAGTTCAATAAGTTACTTGATGACTTGCCAGTGGAGGAGATAGTGGACAAATCACTTTACAGGGAAGAACAAGGATTACTTGTTAGGAGGCAAAGTAGATTGCGACTTGATCCTTGATCTTAATCCAACATCATAAAAAAGTGCAATATATTACAACCATAGGCTTGGAGGTTCATGTGCAGCTGAAGACACAAAGCAAAATGTTTTGTTCATGCCCTGTAGGTTTTGGTGATGAGCCAAATAAGAACACTTGTCCTACTTGTCTTGGTTTGCCTGGAGCCTTGCCTGTGCTTAATAGGGGAGCGATAGAGAGAACTGTGTTGGCTGGTATTATGCTGGGGTGCGAGACTCCTCCCATCAGTAAGTGGGATAGGAAGAATTATTTCTATCCCGACATGCCTAAAAATTATCAAATTAGCCAGTTTGATTTACCTCTTTGTTTGGGTGGAGTGGTTCCACTTTATGACCATTGTTATCCAAAAGATGCACAGAAGGATATTCAAGAGTCAGGCAAAGTGATTGGACTTACTCGAATTCATCTTGAGGAAGACGTTGCAAAGAGTACGCACTCATCTCATGGAACTTCTATTGATTTTAATCGTGCGGGAACACCGCTCATGGAAATTGTTAGTGAACCAGAAATTACTTCTGCTGAGGAAGCTTTTGCATACTTAAATTCACTTAGGCAGATATTAATTTATGGAGATCTTTCAGATGCTGACATGGAAAAAGGACAAATGCGTTGTGATGTTAATGTTTCTGTCAGGCCTGACTCACAGGAAGAGCTTGGTGTTAAGATAGAGCTAAAAAATATGAATTCTGTAAGTGCTGTGCGTCGCGCTCTTCATTACGAGGTCAGTCGTCAGATTCGCGTAGTTAAAGACGGTGGAGAACTCGTGCAGTCAACACGCCGGTGGGATGATGACATAGGTGAGACTCAACAGATGAGAACTAAGGAGAACGCTCATGATTATAGATACTTTCCGGATCCAGATCTTTTACCTGTAAAGACTGAGGATATTATTAAAAAGATGAGGCTTAAGGTCCCTGAGCTTCCTCATCAAAAAGCAGAACGATTCGTAAGGGATTTTTCTGTTAGTGAATATGATGCTAGTGTCCTCTCAAGTGACCGGGATTTAGCATTATATTTTGAAGAAACAGCAAATGAATCAGAAGCGAAGAAGAAAGTAGCAAACTGGGTCATTAATAATGTGTTGGCAGTCTTGAATGAGCGTGATCTTAAAGTTGCTCAATGTCCGGTCAGTCCTTCTAAACTTGCTTTAATTATTAAAATGGTTGAATCGGGGAAAGTCTCTAATAATCAGGCAAAGGAAATCTTTGCAGTGCTATTTGATAATCCAGATAAGGATCCTGAAGATATTATTACCGAACTCGGATTTGAGCCTGCTGATTCTAACCTCATTGAATCTATCGTAGAGGAAGTTGTTACTAATAATCCTGAAAAAGTGACAGAGATCCAAGAAGGTAACGAGAAGCTAATTAACTGGCTAACGGGCCAAGTAATGAAAGCAAGTAAAGGGAAAGCGAATCCAAAAATTATAGGCGATTTATTGCGAAAGAAGATTCTATAAATTAAGTTAGATATTTAGCTTATACTGTTATTTTCTATAGATGCTTTTTTTGGAATTATTTCTTTACTACACTAGAGCACATACAGAATTGACTTCTTTGCCTCTCAACCACAAAATAACTCTTTATTTTTATGTGATTTTCCTGATGGTAGGGAAGTAAACTGCAAAACCTAAGATTTTTATGCTGCTACAAAAACTCATTGCTATTATTACAATTACGGCTGTTTCAACAGTCGGTTTCATGATTCAGAATGCTTCTGCCGAAGATGAAAAAAGAAAAGTCAATCCTGAGACCGATAAGGCATATGAACATGTAATTGCGCCGATCCTTGCATCAAGATGCACAGGATGTCATGGGGCTAATAAAGCGAAAGGGAAGTTTCGGTTACATACAAAAGAAGAGATACTGAAGAGCGAAACTGTTGTAGGGGGTAAATTAGAAGAGAGTACCCTCATTGAGCGTATTATGCTTCCTGACGATGACGAGGATGTAATGCCACCTGAAGGCAAGGATCGTCTTAGCGCGGAACAGAAAAAGATTATTAACTGGTGGATAGCAGAAGGAGCCAGTTTTGATAAGAAAATCTCAGAACTTAATGTTCCTGGTGATCTTGCTACAATTATAGCAGGTCTTATTTATTCTAAACCCAAAGAGGTGGTCATTACGAAAGCATTTAATCTTCCTGATCTTCCTCAACCTGCTGACGCGGGTGCAGTAGGAGCGATAGATAAGGCTGGGGTGCTTATTATGCAACTTGCTCAAGACACCAAATATTTATCTGCTAACGCTATTAATGTTGCTAAAAGTTTCAATGACGCTCAGGTCAAACTTTTGATCCCAGTCAAAACTCATCTCACATGGTTGGACGTATCTCGTAGCGGTATCACTGATCAATCCGCATCCGACGTGGGTCAATTATCAATGCTGACTAAATTACACCTTGAGAATACGAGCATAACCGATCAGATGCTCCAGCATGTAGGAAAACTTTCAAATCTTGAGTATCTTAATGTTTATGGAACCAAAGTAACAGATGCAGGACTTGAACATCTTAAAGGCTTAAAGAAACTAAAAAAATTATATGTCTGGCAGACCGGAGTTACTGAAGCTGGAGCCAATAAACTGAAAGAAGCTATTCCGGGCCTAGACGTTAATATGGGTTGGAAACAACCGGAAAAAGAGGACAAACCTGAAGAGCCCAAAAAAGGATAATTTTCATTTACTAATTGGTTCAATAGTTTGAATTTTTCCAGTAAAACGGAGATCTAGACCCCTCTTCTTCCAATATTCACAGATTTGTGACTCGATCTTATTGAGCGATTTATCTTTCCAGAGCATTGCTTGATCAGCTGGGATAAAACGAACTGATTTTGTTTTATGTTTATGAATATTGTCGGCTGAATTCTCAAGAAACTTTCTCAGTCCTCCGAGCTCACGAGAAGCAAGTTCCATTTGATAGTGAGTTAAAAACAATGCTCCCGCATATTTAGCATAAGCGTTCTTTTCATTGATTCTGGTGTCCTTTGCCCAGGTGTGGGCAGACATCATCGTGAGGTTCTGGATGGATGGGATCACGACTGTCGGCTGATCTTTATGTAACCAAGTTGCATTTAAATGTTCGATGATTTGCTTTGAATAATTAATAAATCTGTATCTTCCTGGTGCATATTGTAGCGCTGAAAAATATTCTGCTATTCCTTCAGTGAGCCATGTTGGCAATGCATGGAATTGATCTCCCATAGCTTGATGGATGAGTTCGTGTACGAGTAACTGATACCGTTGACGCGGTTGTAAGTTTGAACCTTTGTTCCTTGTTACTATTAGATGATCAAGACTGACTTTTACTTCTTTGCTGTGGCCATCGAAGTATCCTATCGTTCCTTTAGGTGCTCCTGATTTAATGTATTCTGATTTATTTTTAAAAATGCGGACTACATGTTTTATTTTGTTTCCAGGTTGTCCTTCGTAAATTAGTTGGAGTGGAAATAAAACTAAGGCACGTTGAACTGATTCCGCCAAAGTCGCGATTTCAGCAACTTTATTTTGTCTAATCCTTTGGTCCGCAATTATGAGGTATGAATTAGTTTCGTAGTTGTATCCGTTTAAGGTTCTCAGCTCAGTCCATTTGGCTTTAGGGGCGTCAAATTTTTGAGGCCAGGGCTTTGAATAGTTCAAAGATTGCAATACAAGAAATGCTACGATTATTGCTTCCATTTTTATATTACGAATACAAAGTCCTTTCACATTATCATAAATTAAGTGAAAGCATTATTTTAAATAAAACCGTCAGGATGAGTCTGTTAGGTGGTGATTAGTTTAAGATCATTGAAAACTGAATTATTATTTAGGTTTCCTTCTCGCGTTGTTTGGTAAAAATGCTAAAGTTAAGTTTTGTTAACTATTTATGAGAAACTCATTCACTCAATTAGGATTAATTACTATTGCCCTCGTTCTTTTGTTGGGATGTTCATCTACTGGTGGAAAATATGAAAATAGTGGCAATACGGCCTATTTAGATGGGGAAGGGAAGAAGCGTGGTTTATTTGGTGGACGCAAGAGAAAACAATCAGCTCCTCTTCAAAATCCAAATATTAATATTCGAGTGGATCCTAGATTAGCCCGTTCATTGACTTACTCACGCGTAAGAACTGACGGACCATTTATTGCTATGACTTTCGATGATGGCCCTCATCCTGTTCATACACCTCGATTACTGGACATTCTCAAAAGAAGGAACATAAGAGCTACCTTTTTTGTTGTGGGGACAAATGCTCGACGGTATCCCCAGTTAATTAGAAGAATAATTGCTGAGGGGCATGAGATTGGAAATCATACTGTAAACCATAAGTATTTAAGTAGGATTAGTGTTGAACAGGCAAGAGCGGAAGTGCTTGGTTGTGAGAAGGCAATTGTAGCGGCTTGTGGAGTTAAACCCCGTATACTTCGTCCCCCTGGCGGCCATATAAACGATCGAGTTAAGGTCTGGTTGAAAAAAGAATTTGGATATAGCACAATCATGTGGGCCGTTGATCCTGAGGATTGGAAGCGTCCAGGATCTGATGTGGTGGCTCGTCGCATTATTTCAGAAACGGATCCGGGTGAAATTGTACTGGCCCATGATATTCATGGGCCGACAATCGCAGCTATGCCTAGGGCACTTGATGGGTTGTTAGCCAATGGGTATCGATTTGTGACTGTAAGCCAGCTCATTGCTATAGAGCGGCGAAGTATTGCGACACGCTCTGGCGATGATGATAATTTACTTAGCAGTTCAATTCATTTGAATGGACAAAAACAAGTTCGATAAAAAGAGTATCTCCAAGTAGATTTACACTGGCATAAAGTCCTGCTACGCTTACAGCATGCAAGCTGATGATTTCTTTTCTGCTCGTGAAGGCTTGCGGAAACTCTTAACCACTTTCAGGGAAGCTGGGCATGATCTCGGCATGCCGGAATCCGAACTGGCAGGTTTGAGCTCTGCTGCCGCGGCACTTGACAGCCCGCTAATAGTTATGGTACTTGGTGCCAAAGGTTGCGGTAAGACTAGTTTAATAGAAACGCTTTTAGGAAATAAATTATCAACTTCCAAAGATCAATCATCTGCGCCAATCATATTTTGGCGGTATGGGGCACGGTCAGCTGACCAGATTGAGAATGACTTTACGGAGTCCTATCGTCCATGTTCAGGATTAAAGGAATTCGAGTTCATTGAGGTTCCTGATACCTGCAATGTTTCTGATCCAGATTTGCTAAAGAAAGTGTATCTAATAGCTGATGTGGTTTTGGTGGTTTTTACAGCAACGGATCCTTGGGATACTGAATCCTTTGGCTTTATTAGTGATTTAGAAATCGGATTGAAGCGTCCAGTGGCATCAGTCATTACTAATATTGATCAACGCACCGATGAGGAATTGTTTGCCATTACTGAATTTATACGGAGCTCAGGTAATAAAAAGTTGGATGATGAAATCCCAGTCCATCAAATTTCTTCATCAGGTTCATTTTCAGATCGATTAAATAATAATAAGCAATTGCTTCTCGAATGGATTATTAAATCCATGGAAAAGAGAGAGCCTTTCGTGGATAGGCGTGTTGGGGCTGAATTGACTCTCGCTAATGCTACAAATCAGATGGCTAAAGTTTTGGAAAGTGCTGCCGAGACAACTAAAACTGAAGAGGAATGTTTATTGTCATTTGATAAATTAATATCTCTTTCTCAGGAAGAGATGATTTATGATTTTGCTGAGGCTCTTAAAAAAGACCTTGATGTCTTAAAAAATGAATTAAGAGATCTCCGGAATATTTTGATTAAGTCGAACAGTTTAATTAGCATTTTATTTTTCATTGGAAGTAAAAATTTCTTTTTACAGAAGCGCCGAATCTTGGAAAGTTTGAACAAAATCATAACGGATCATGAGGTTCTAATTATGCAGAAAATAAAAAAACATACCAAGGATCTGGATCAATTTTTTAACGAAGGATTTAGTAAGGTGATAGATGATGTTGAATTATTTTCTTTTGATGATTCGCAGGGCGTTTCATTTGAGTCTTGGTGTCATGAGACGTCCAATTCGGCTAGGGGAATTCTTAAAAAAGAGATTATGGAAAGTGATAATTTTAAACAGATAACTTCTAAATTCCGTGGCTCTTCTCTATTTGCTTTATTCACATTATTGACAGGTTCTATTTTTTCGCGGTTCATATATTTAAAAATGGAAAATCCATTTTATGGTTTTTCATTTGTCTTTTTGTTAATAGTTGGAATTTTCTTTATGCTGTCGATTCACATGAGACGTAAGGTCATTGCATTATATGACGAAGAATCCTCTGCTATTCGAGAACGGATAAAAGAGCAGCTCACGGAACTGTACAGTTCACCGATTGAACATTTTTATAAACCCTATAAGGATGCTAATTTAATTTTACGAGATAAGTATAAAGAACGATCTTGCCAACGTAAAATTTCTAGCGTTTGTGTATCAAATGCTTTAAAAACAGCTAAAAATATCTTGGCAAAGCCTCTTTTTTAATGACTGATAGCTGCACCAAATAACCAAATGCCTGATCATTCCAATATTGGTGCTAAGAATAATCGCTCCAACGTCTTTCGGTCCCGTTCTATAAGTACAATTGTTTTATGGGCTTTAATTGCTTCTGCTGTTTATTTTGATAGGCCAATAATCTTTTCTTCCATTATTATACTCATAGGATCCTTGGGCATTTATGAGTTTTTTGGTTTGTTAGGTCTTAGAGGGACTCCCGCATTTCAAAGTATCAGGATTTCTACTCTCTTTCTTAGTTTCTTGTATTTGTCTTTGATGGCCTATTTCTTGAGTGGGCGATGTAATGTAGGAGTCATATATATTGATTCTGC
>JAAZZC010000200.1 GCA_014239335.1 Verrucomicrobiales bacterium | reverse complement strand
GCGGAACAATCAGAACATCATCTACTCCTTCCCTTCTCTTTATGGAAAGGATTCCATTAATAACATTAAAATCAGGACCCTCTTCAATCGCGTATCGGATGAGATCCTCACCATTATGATTCTGTCCGCTCTCAAATCCTGGACTTCCGCCATTAGATCCGGACGCCCTCCAGTTCTCTGGCTCAGAATGATCCGGCCCGCTCAAAGGATCCTTAAGGACTAGGCTCGGCCCTTGCCCATCAGGACTCTCAGGCCAAGGTAACTTATCATTATATTTGAAACTCTGAATCTCGACTCCCTCCGAATCAATGAGAGTCACTCTTTCCCCACCATTATTTAAATTACCATTAAACTGGCCCACTACTTTAAGATCAGGCCAGTCAACACGAAGAGCATCAGGATCCGAAGCGATGACAGCCCTCTTCCCAGGACCAAGGATAAAGTCTACTGGAAACTCATAACTTATCCCGTTATCGAATTTTACTGAGGTCAGATTAATCTCTTCGGTCTGAGAAATGTTCATTAATTCAATAAATTCATCACCCTCATTTTTAAGTGAGGGATGATACATGATCTCGGAGACGACAAGGTTCTTAGAAGTTGGCTTGGAACCAACAATGTAGGTCGCTTCATTCATCGGTGACCACTCATTACCGTCAAGTGCACGCGCACGAACTACCGTAGTCCTATCCATCGATATAGTGTCTGCAGCTTCGAGCGAATCTCCTGCAAGTTCTGGAATGATAAGGAAATCAGAACTCCCTGAACTATCATTGAGGGCATGAATTGCCAAGACATTATCTCCCCTCACTAGAAGGTTCTTATGAAAGGTAATGTCACTATATTTAAAAGTCATGGCCTCATCATCATTCGGTGATGCCGTTGCCGTTGAATTCCATGCCAATTGGTCCGGAGCGTTCTGTTCAGCGACTCTGACCCCGTTCAGGTAAACCACAAAACCATCATCTGACTTCATTCGAAGATAAAGACTTATGAAATTTGCTGGTTCAACAACCTCAAAAGGAATCCGAACATAGGCAGAGGAATTAATGCCCCGCATCTCATCATAAAGGTCCAGGGAAATTAAGTCCCGGTACCTACTTCCTCTATCGTATCCGACACCAGAATTTCCCGCGGTCCATTCTGAATCATCATAGTCAGGCAAGAACCAGTCCTGACTCTCGGTCCCGTCCAGAGGCACATTGACACGTAACGCTGCACCTGTCTCTATGAGCGAGAGAATAGTACGCCCACCTGAAACCATGATCGCATCAGGATTGACCTCTCCTCCAACGAGCCTAGGGTCAGACCCATCAGTGGTATAATAAACGACACTCTCAGAATCAAATTTAAGCTCAAATTCAGGGCTCACTACTCCACCACGTTTATTGAACTCAGGTGCAAGCGTGTCAGGATAAAGACCATGGCTACGCAGTTGCGAAAAGAGAACCGATTGCCTCCCGGGAAAATAATTATCAATCATCCTCTGGTTCATTAGATCCCAGTTATCCTGTACGGTTCGGAGCCTCTGTCCTCTCGAATCGCCCCACCGCGCTGACTCAGCGAAGAGGGCAGGACGGACTATCTCAGCTAACTCATTCCAGCGATTGATATTATTTTCCACAGTCATTGCCCCGTCATGATTAAAGTGCTCATAAACACGATCCGCAAATCGGACCCTATATTCAGCGTTCCGACGTATTGGAATTTCTATCTCTCCAGGCGACTCGGTCCACCAGTTATGTCCTGGACTGCTCTGTACTTTATTCCCGTTATTCGGGTTCGCCGCACCCAAGGCAATGTCATTATCCCATGTAAAGAACTGAAAACCAGTCGTGCGTCCCTCGACCCGGTCCCTGATCACGTAATAATTGCCCGGCCAGTCAACCTGAGCATGATAATAACCGTTAATCGAATAATCGATCAGGTTGTCCACATCAAGAAGTACCGGAAACTGAGGATTAAGAGAACCATCAGGATTCTTTCCCTGAACTCTTTGATAACTCGCATGGCTAGTCAGCCCAGATCTGGCAGCGGAGAGTAATTGGTCCCAGATACGAATCGATCCCGCAATTGATCTGTCCGGGCAGCAGAATTTCACCACATCATATTCGGTCCGATCACCGCCAAGATGAGTCTCAGCAAAATCATCATCGGGGCGCTCAGTCGGATTATAAAGACCCCAATACATACCGTTCAGATAGACATGCGCATAAGTGCCACGGACCGCGGGCTGACCCATCGCTTTTTGCGATCTCTTGGACCACTCATCACCTATGTATAAAGCACTTCCGAAACCCTGATACTCAGTGACCCAGGCATCACGGATATTGCCGCGCAAGGTAATAGTATTGAACTCGTCCGGACCCTCTGAACCTAGTAGAGGATATTTCATCTTACTGTCTCCGTACTCTTTCTTGAACAATAAACGCATGTTCAGCTTTGTCGTCGTGCTGAGATTGCGTGACGTGAAACCCATGACACGGAGCCCAGCATTTGTCTGATAATCATCAACTCCTACACCATTAATAATTTCCACAGAAACTGGTCGCTCCCACTGACTCCCACGACCACTCGGGTTCTGGTAAATTCCCCTACTCCGGTCAAAAATATTATCCTTGTCGGTAACAATGGAAATGGTCGTTATTGATTTGAGCGAATCAGCTATAGCGGACTTAGCCGAAGACAAGGAATGATTAGCGTTACCGGCAGCTCGGCGAAAATCAACAGGATCATTATCCATCCCATAGTCCGCACTGACTCCACCCCAGCTAGATGGATACCCTACCGGGCTGTTCGTCTGGACCGCGACCTTTTCGGGAAACAAATAAGTCTGAGTATCCACATTCGTCGACGTGAAATTATCCTTAAATGCTATGGCCCTGAGTACTGTCGTGTCATTAATATTAATGGGTCCATCATATAGAATTCCTTTTGATTCACTCGGCTCAGAACCGTCCAAAGTGTACCTGATCTTGGCCCCTTCAGTCTCGGTACTAATTTCAAGATCAAAAGGGCTGTCATAAAAGCCCCGATTGACACTAAATTTCGTGTCACGAACCAGACCATCGATCAGTTTTCCGTTAAGACTCCCCGGACTAGGGACCAAGAAAAATCCATTCTTGGGAGAATTGAGATCGGTTTTTTTGGCTGTAATCTCAGGGGAAATAAGAAAATCCGAACTGGTCCTCGAGGCATTGAGCCCATGAATGGCCAGGACATTCTGACCCTCGATCAATGGACCAGAGACAGGATAATCAAAAAAGGTAATCGCATCATCCTCATTCGACCGGTTCAATGTTGCCTCTGAATTCCACTGAGGATTTTCAGGAGAGCTCATCGATTTAATTTCCGTCCCATTCAGATACGCAATGAAACCGTCTTCCCACTTCATTCTTAAAATTAAATTACTTATTCCGCTCAGATCATTAATGACAAATGGTACCCGAATATAAGCTGATGCATTGACTCCACGCATAGAATCCAATAAGTCACCTCCTTCACCGATGTGGGGTATATATTTATCGGACCTGTCATAACCGATCCCCGTCTTACCCGTTGCCCAGGAAGAATCATCAAACAGAGTCCCGGTCCACCCTTCGATGGGCCCTCCCGGAACGATCCATTTTGCAATATCACCGGAACTTAAAAATTTCACATCCTCAGGATCTCCGTATCCGCTACCATATGAAATATCCTCGAACTGTTTAGAATAATTTTTATACTCGCTGGCAACAGTGATCCCGTCCGGCTCAACTAGGGCAAGGTATCCACCCTCAGATGAATTAAGCTTAAAATTGGTATGCAACTCATCTTGGGGACCATTCCTATCCTTCCCTGAAGCAAAGACCACGACGTAACCATCATTATTAAATGGTGCCTCACTGAATGTCCACTTCGTCAGATCCTCAGAATCATCAGTCAAGTGATAGCCTTCTAGGTTCCCTGCACCGCCAGAAACGTTCCATATTTCTATCCAATCCGATGAATCACCATCCTCGTCCTCAAGGCCTGATGAATTTGATGCCAAGAATTCGGATATGACAGGATCGACCGCCATCAACTCAAAAGAGCAGGCCATAAAAAGAACGGCCCAGACAAATGCATTGAGGAATTTCATGGGGGAGAGGATTAATTACTAGGTCTATTATCCTACCATTTTAAGGCTAAGGCAAGGAACGTTCCTTCACTGGATCTCTTTCATTACAATCATCGACCCTGCTTTTATCGGTGATTGACTCATGGTTATTTTTCCTGAAGGCCAACGGACTTTTATTGATTGAGCCGTGATCTCAGAACCTATACCAATCGTCATTGTGGAACTGTTCTGAGCAGCATAACCATCACCGAGCTTCCGGACCCTCTTTATTAAACGGTCACCGGACACGACTTCAACAACAGCTCCTACCCCATCCTTGTTACTTAGACCCTTCCCGGGATCTTTTCCATCAGCCCCACCGACAAGAAGAATTTTAATGTGATTGGATTTTTTTATTTCTCCTATCGTGTTCCGGTACAGGCTCAGTAGCGGAGCGTTCGCGTTAACCAGAGCAATGTCGGTCCAGCCGTCCTTGTCATAGTCGAGGGCTGCCCACGTACGACTGTCAGCAACATCATCAGCACCGGAAACGCCTGACAAATCTGCGAACGTTTCTCCAGAAACATTCAGGTAAAATTTATTCCTCTCGTAACCACTGTAAGAGTGCCGGTGATAGTTCGGTCCATAGTAGTAAGTGAGCCTCTCCTGCGAAGGTTTTACCTTTCCAGTTCTGGGATCAGTTCCCCATGACTCATTATTACGAAACTGCTCAGAGAGAGATTCATCGGAACGCACGACCGTGCGCCATAGACAACTTCACAAATCGACTCCATTGTCCTGGCCCGGGGGAGGAGTATAATATCCACTTGAGACATAAAGGTCGAGGAACCCGTCATTGTCAAAGTCAGTGAACATCCCACCCCATGACCAGCCCGCGAGATGCACTGGGATCGGCTTTCCATCAGCGCCTGACATTCTCTTCATGCCTCCATCACCGTCATTTCTATAAAGAAAATTACCATAAGCCACTGCAGACATACGATCATCAAGGCCCGGAATTTGTTCTGTGATTCTTCGTCCCGCCTTTGAATACATGTTGGAAACGTAAAGGTCCTGATCGCCGTCCCCATCATAGTCTCCCCACGAAGCTCCCATCGCGAAGCCAAGAGTATTAATGCCAGAACCCGAAGTGACATCTAAAAAAGATCCACTATCATTCCGAAAAAGCTGGTCAGGCGCATAATCGTTGGCCACGTAAAGGTCCTGGTCCCCGTCATTATCGTAGTCGGCCCATGACGCCTGAAAACTGTTATAATAGCCAGCCACATTGACTGATTGGGGAGAAATTTCAAAATGCCCTCCACGATTGACAAGGAGAACGTTCGGGGGACCAATCTGATTGAGGTAAGTATGGTCATTTGCTTTTCTTTTCACCACTTCCTGAGCCTGCTTCGGTGATAGGAATTGTCTGGCCCATTTAGGCGCATTACCCTTGTTCTGTAGTCTCGTATTCAGATCGAGTGGACTGTAAGTACATATGTAAATATCAAGTAGTCCGTCATTATTATAATCAGAAGCGGAGGCCGAAGTGACTAACCATGGAAGTTTACCATTTGAAACCGGACCCGTGTGAGGACGAAACGTTCCCTTCTCATTGACCAGATAAAGAGACTTTTCAAGGGAACGTCCAAGGAACAAGTCAGAGTCCCCATCATTATCAAAATCAGCAAATAGAGCGACCGTATTTCTTCCGCTCACATCAAGTCCATAACGTGCCGAACATTCCTCAAAGGTTCCGTCTCCCTTATTTCGCAAAAGAAGGTTCTTGCCCCACCGCACGCATACGTAAATATCATCAAAGCTGTCCCCGTCAATGTCCACGACAGAGACCGAAGGATGCGTGTTAATTGAGTCCGGATAGAATCTTGTATCAGTGTATCTGGGTATGTTCGTTGGTTTTTTACCACCAAAATAATTATCATTGAGAATTCTCCAATGCATTGATGTTCGTGCACGAGAAAGAGATTCTTTGTCAGGAAGGGCCTCATCGAGGACCTCTTTAAAAAATTGCCCCTTCGAACGCTGAGCTGTAAGTTTCTGGACTCTCCACGAATTAATTTTCCAGGAACTTCCGAACTTCTTCCAAATGACCTCATTCACCGAACTGATTGATGAATTTTCATTAGCGCCGGAAAAAGAAATACTAGTCGTAAAAAGATCCATGCCCGAATCACTGAACTTCCCTGAGACTAGGGAAAAGCTAATGTCCCCGAGCTCAAATTGACCCGCTGGACCTGTCATTTTTGCAATGGTTGGTTTTATCACCTCTGTTTGATTAATATCTTTTTTACCGTTCCAATGACTCTCAGTTACTCCAAGTCCCGGGTATTCCCTCTTCTGAACAGGATCAGGATCAACTCCAGCGAAGAGGCAATACTCAGTGAAGAGGTTCTCCTTAAAACCTTTTAACCGTGGAGTCAGATCAAGGATCAACTCCTCAGAGGCTACCAAAGCAGAGGCTGTACTCTGGTCAGCTGTGCTCTGATAATCATTCTGATTCTCGTCATTGCCACCGCACCCCCACAATGACACCAACGCAGGTATCAGAAGGAACCTAATTAGGCGGACATATTCACCCATGGGTAATCCCGAAGAGGTTATCAATCAGTTCAATTTTATTCCTGCAGCCTTACCCTGAAGAAGCTCTTACCCGGGAACGTATCAATGGTGAAGGACGTCGACATGCCCTCGGATTCGAGGCTGTCATCGAGTTCTTCCCATGTGATAAGATCAATAGATTCATCAATCGCGTAGATTCTGTTAGGTACGGAGGACCAAATAAGAGTCGTTTCCCCATTAACAGAGTCATAACTAACATCAGTGAATTGTAGTGGGGAGGAAAGAATCTCAAAAGCAAAGGTACCAGCAGCGTATCTGTTCACTGGTCCTCCGTCAGGCGTGCCAGGGAAAGCTACAGTATCGTTTCCGAAACGACCTCCTCCAACGAACGTAATGATAGGATCCTCAGTCAAACTCATTCCCGGAGTACCGACATTTCCGTTCGGTTCACCTGCACCGTATCCGCTCGCAACGATCGTATAGGGGCCCGGCTCAAGGACCAGATCCTCTTCCAAGGCAATGGTCCTGTGCGCATCACGTAGGTCCCCCTCATTGCCCGGACCAAATTCGATCTGAGCCAAAATATCAAGACCAAGATCATCATTAATTAAATCCGGTGTTCCATTGTCATCTCTTGACCACATACTGACAGTGATTGGCCGGTTCAAACCATCGGCACCACTATCGAAGGCACCAAGTTCCAGTACCCTTAACGTTTCCTCAACAATGAAGTCTAATCCAAGGGCCCCAGTATAGTTCTGGTTACCGATCGTGCCCTGCTCAATCTTGTAGGCAAGTTCCCCGGAAAATTGTGAAGAGGGACTGCTGTTCGCATCTTTCGGGTCAGTTCCCTTGGCCACTTCTTTTCCGTCCTTGTGCCCGTCTTCGTCCGTGTCGGGATTCAACGGATCAGTGCCCAAAGTAACTTCTTCACCGTCACTCAGGCCATCATCATCAGTGTCAGGTTTCAGTGGATCCGTTTCATTATCAATTTCTGTTCCGTCATTCACATCATCCTCATCCGTATCGGCGAGCTTAGGATTCAGACCAGCCTCAAATTCAGTCAGGTTACTGAGCCCATCATTGTCGGGATCACCCTCAGCATCGGCTGCATTTTCCGGGTCAAGCCCATTAGCCTCCTCCCATGCGTCCGGCATACCATCCCCATCCTCATCATCAACAATGACCTTGAATGAACCGGCCCCGTAACGCTGCTCAGGCCCACCGTCCACGTTCCCTGGAAAAGTTCCCGCATCACCCCAACGCGATCCTCCAACAAAAGTAATCTCTCCGCCCAAATCATTCGTGGAAAACACATCTGATGGACCAATGCCCCGATTATAGTTCCTTTCTCCTGCACCGTAACCAGTCGCAACGATCGTATAACTTCCCGGATCAAGGACCAATGGTTCAGTAAGGGCCTTGAAACGGTGCCCTCCTTCGAGAATCCCTTCATCATTCTCATCGAAATTCATCTCCACTAAGGCCTCAACACCTGCATCACCTTCACGGCTCCAAAGCTCAACCTTAATGGGAAGAAATAAACCGTCCGAGCCACTGTCAAAGGCCCCAAGCTCAGAGACTGTAATAACTGAACTCACATCAAAGTCCATTCCGAGTGATCCTCCAAAGTCCTGGTTACCCTCAGTCCCCTCAGCCACATCATAAATGATGGCACCGGGCCCGCTCTTAATTTCTGGAACACTCTCAGGATCCAAAGGATCCGATTCCTTATTAACCTCGAACCCGTCCCGGAAACCGTCACCGTCCGTGTCAGGATCCATAGGATCTGTTCCACCCGCAAACTCCTCACCGTCCGTCAACTCATCATCATCAGTGTCTGGGTCCGTCGGATCCGAATCATTATCAAATTCAAAGCCATCCTTTGCACCATCCCCGTCCGTGTCCTCTGATTTCGGATCCAGTCCTAACTGGAATTCCTTAAGATTACTAAGACCGTCATTATCAGCGTCCTGGCCCGCGTCCTCAGGATCTTCCGGATCCAGTCCATTCGCAACTTCCCAGGCATCGGGAATTTCATCCTCATCCTCATCCTCACTAGCAACTTTAAAAGAGCCGGCACCATATCGCTGCTCAGGCCCACCGTCCGCATTTGCAGGGAACGATCCAGCGTCCCCCCAACGGGATCCACCCACGAAAGTTATCGCGCCTCCAGCATCATTACTGGAAAGACCGAAGTCTTCAGCGGGCTGACCACCCACATTAACGTTCGGTTCACCTCCGCCATACCCATAAGCAACGATCGTATAACTTCCCGGCTCCAAGGCCACTGGGTTATTGAGAGCCTTGAATCGATGACCTCCTTCTAGTGTCGCCTCATCATCAAGGTCGAAGGTCTCCGAAGCAATCACCTCAATGCCGGATCCTCCGTCGCGGGTCCAAAGTTCAACTGTGATGAACTGAAAGAGGCCATCCGAGCCACTGTCAAATGCACCAAGATCCGTTACGATAATCTCTGAATTAACTTCAAAGTCCATTCCGAGTGAACCTGCGAACTCCTGATTACCTACGGTCCCCTCGACCGCATCATAAATAATTACCTGTGCCTCGAGCCGGGAAAGGAGCAACAGTCCTGTTAAGAGAGTAATGAAGATTGCGTGAAAAGATCTCATAATCCATTTACTATAAAGTTTTTAAAATCCTGACACAAGAACAGAAAAGAGAGCCTAATTCTCCTTCAAAAACCAAAAAAACTTTAAATAAATAGATGATTACATTAATTATCTGGCCCCGAAGGCTCAAGGCTCCTATTCAGAAAACCAGTCATCAGTTTATAAAGGTGAAGAGTCGTGTTCTTGCCTTCACGGATCGAATGGGTTCCCCGGGGATAAGTCATCATGGAGAAAGTCTTGTTATGACTGACCAGCTTATCGATCAATTTCTCAAATGTCTGGTAATGACAATTATCATCAGCCACACCATGCACAATGAGGAGATCCCCTTTCAGTTGTTGGGCAAAATTAATCGGAGACCCTTCCTTGAAACCTTTCAGATTCTCACCGGGAAGCCCCATATAACGTTCCTGATAAATGGTGTCATAGTGCCTCTGGTTCGGTACCGAGGCCACGGCAATAGCCGTGCTATATAAATCAGGGAACTTAAAGATCGCATTCAGGCTCATGGACCCTCCACCGCTCCATCCCCACGAACCGACTCGGGACGGATCCAGATACGGTCGGTCCTTGAGGACACGGCGAACAGCCTCGGCCTGGTCCTGTGGAGGAAGGATCCCTATCTTACCGTCTGCCGCTTTGCGCCATTCTCGCCCAAGCGGAGAAGCCGTTCCCCGGTTATCAAAACTCATAATCACATAGCCCTGCTGCGCCAGCATCAAATGCCAGAGATGAGTCGACCCACCCCAACTGTCCCGGACAACCTGCCCCGCGGGCTCCCCGTAAACATAGACTAGTAGCGGGTACTTGTGTTGAGGATCAAAGTTCGGCGGCTTAATGCATCTGGAATGGAGCTTTTTCCCGTTACCTATATCAACATAAAAGAACTCGGATGGAGTCTTCTTAACCTTGGCAAACTTTTCCTTCAGCTTTTCATTATCCTCCAGGACTTTAATGACTTTATGATCAGGGAGACTAATGAGGCTCGTGACCGGGACCGTGTCCTGGTCAGAGGATCTGACTATTGCATACTTACCGTCCGGAGAAATGTTATAGGAATGGGTACCGCGTTTCTCCTTTTCGGGAGTCACTCTCTTAAGCTCAGAACCGTCAGTCTTGACACTGTACAGATAGCGTTGTGCCGGATCATCGGGCGAAGCAATGAAATACAAATGGTCCTTTAAATAGTCCGTCCGAAGGAGCCTTATCACGTCAAAGTCCCCAGGACTTACTAGATTTATTTTTTTTCCGTCAGGAGAAACCACGTACACGTGCCTCCATCCGTCACGGTCACTGATCCAGGTGAAATGATTTTCCGAACCGATCCAGTTCATCTCTCTGTGAGCATCGACCCAGGCCTCATCTTTTTCAGTCAGGATAACCTTGACCGAACCGTCAACCTCATTGACCCGCATCACAGTGTTCGTTTCCTGGGCCCGGTCCAGTTGCTCAATGATGAGACCCCCTGACCTCTCTGACCAGTGCATTCTTGCAATGTAATTATTGCGCAGATCCTCGGACGACTTGACCCAGACCGTTTCCTCCGAACCGAGGGACCTGACACCGATCCTGCAGGCAGAATTTCTCTGACCTACTTTGGGGTACCCAAAAGTAGTTATTTTTGGGTAAAGACCCGAAACGTTATCGATCATGGTATGCTTACGGACGCCACTCTCATCGAACTGCCAATAAGCGATCGCCTCACTGCCAGGGCTCCACCTGAAACCATCCCTAACTCCAAGCTCCTCCTCATAGACCCAGTCCGCCGCACCATTGATAATGTCTTTGGATTTCGTCTTTGTCAGAGCCTTAATTGAATGGTCCAGGAGATCCTCAACATAAATGTTCCTTTCACGGACATAGGCCACTTTCTTTCCGTCCGGTGAGAACTTGGCAAATTGCAGGGTCGAGGCACGCGCTTCACCTCCCAACTTTCGAAGCTCCCCACTCGAACGGTCAAGGACCCAGTAATCACCTCTCGAGTTCCTGCGCCAGACCCGCTTTGAGTTGGTATATATCATCAATAAGGACCGGTCCCTGGAAAATGAGTAGCCCTCGATATCAATCTGCTTCTGGGTCCCGGGCTTAAATAATTCAGAAGCCTTGACTAGAACCGATTCCTTTGACTCTGAAAGATTGTAACTGCAGATCTCTTTACCTTTATTTTTATCCTTTTCCTTACCCTCAGCATCCTTTAGGTAAGTGTATTCACTACCGTCCCTGGACCACCTAGCTGAGAAGCCCTTCGAACTGAAGTCCCTGTCAGTGAATATTCTCTTCAGGGTAAGTTCACCGGGATCATCCTTCTTCTGCTCCGCTAGGAGAATACAAACGGGGCAAAGAAAGATCGAGACTAGGGCCGGGATTCTAAGATTCATAATCGTTATTTAAAGGATAGGGGTTTTCATCCACGCTATTGAACCCGGGTTGACCCGGATCGATCAATACTTTTTTGAATAACTTTAGAAAGACTCCTGCCCTTCTCAGGACATTACTCCTTAATAATGGTGAGCTTCTGAAGATTCTCATTGGCAAGGTCCATGAGAATATGGTCCCCACTCTCTCCTACCCGGAACGCACCGTACTTTGCAGACTCGTACCGGTCCTCAGTATTTTCCTTAAAAAGAAAAGTTCGCTGAGGAATTTCAAGTTTAACATAATGCTCGGAAAGGGGCCCATCCCGTTCCACATCACCTTTAGTTACTTCGGACTCGTCCCCGGCAATCGTCTCATATTCAACTTTGCGCAAGCTGACATCATCCCACCAGGCCTTGCCGGTAGACACTCCCCACCCACCAAAAAGGCAGTTGATACTGGCTACCTTTTGCGAACCCGAATTGAATCGCAACTTGATCTGAGTCCAATCCTGTGTGCCTTTTACCCCGTTACTCCCCGGTTGATCGGGATGGTCACTGACGTAAAGCAATGCGCCACGTCCGCCGCCTCCTACATTCTCAGTTTTCACCCAGGCGCTCAGTTCATATTCCGAATTCATATCAATCGGGACATTCATGGCAACGCCCCACTCGGAAGCCTTGTCGGCTGAAATCTCGATCGAGTATTTTCCAGTCCGGGCAACATTCGCTAACTTCTGCTGGGCCGCCCCGCGGAACGAACGCCCAGTCCATCCGGCGGCAAAATCGCCGCTCAGCTTTTCGAATGAGCCGTTAACCAGGAGCTCCTTTCCGAGCTTGAAGGGGCCTCGTTGCACTGGATCACTGCGTTGCTCACGACGCCTTTCCCAATCCTCCATTTTCCTCAAATGGCCCCTAAAGAGAACTTGATCCGGTCCAAGATCATTATTCCCTTCGACACCCACGAACGTGGCAATCCCCCTCTCATCGATCTTTAAAACGGCACGTTTACCCTCATAATTAATTTCCTGAGGTAAGGGAAGCCATTCTCGCTCCACCGCGAACTCAATCCTCATGTACTGTCCCTGCAACAAAGAGAGAGGATCGACCGGAGCAAGTTCAAGAAAGATCTCCCGCCCCTCAGTTGCGAGCCTGTCCCTCGAAGCCGAAAACTGGAAGACATAAAAAATGATTCCAATAATGAGTACGGAAATGATTAGTTCTGGGATTTTTTTCATTCTGGTTCCGTGGACGTTAGAGTTTCTTCTGCTGAGGTGAATGCCCAGGCCCTGAACGCAAAGAACACGGCCAGAAGGACCACTGACTGCACCATGAGCAGTAACCCGGTATCCATTAGACCAAGCTCAAGTCGGCGCGTAAATGAAAAGAGTGAGACCGGGAGTAGGATTGCCCCCAAGACCGAGATGATCCGATCATGCTGAGCATAGCCTAGAACAATAAGACCAAGGGCAAGGACGGGGCAGGTCATCATTGATCCGCACAGGACAAGGGAACCAAGAATAGAAAAGCTGAGTAATCTTTTTTTCATCCCCTTCCATCCACCAGCTGACCATACCGCCAAATAAACAAAAACAACAAACATCATGACCGGCGCTGCCATCAGGGCAACCAGTTCACCGGCACTCATTTCAAATTCATTGAAGAGGACAGGTAACTGGTTGATCCCGGGAGCCGTTTCCGTGAGCACGAAACCGAGTCCTACCGAGACCAGGACAAGACCAATGCTGACTGGGCGAAATGTCCGAGTCACGCGGGGATGAATCATCATCACAAAAGCCAAAGGAGTGATAACAGAAAAGAAAAGAGGCGCAATCAGTTCATCGGGCCAATGCAGTGAACTCATTAACTCACCGCCTAACCAAATAATACCCATGATCAGGGTCGAAGTGAAAGAGATCAGGCGGTCCATGTACAGGGTATAGACTGGATACGTTATGCAGGTGAAGATGGCGGAAATAACAAAGGCAGTAAAACCCTCATCGCGTCCATTGCTGAACACCTCCACTCCACCAAAGACAAGCATAATCTTTCCGGCAAGAATCAGAGCAAAGGAGAACAGTGTCAGAAACGATTCGAGTGAACTGTACTGCTCAAGGGCTCGGCTTTTGATATACAAAAATATCGCGACTGCTGCGAGGACCAAACCAAAAGCAAAGAATGCATCTTCATCGAGTCTGATACTGACGACAAAGATTCCGATCAAAAACATGGCCGAAACGAATGATCCGATTCCAATGAGAGTCCTCAGATAAATGGGCATCTGATTCTTCTGGATCCGCTCAGAGGCCACTTCGCGGGCACGGTCCTTATCGATCGGAAAGACTTCCGCGAGCGAATCAATCAGACCGGCTGCGGTCACTCCTGCTCCTTTCTCAGTCATGAGAAATTGAGGCCTCCTCTACGTTGCCTTTAACACTGTCCCGTAACCCGATACGGAAACGGTTCAATAACACAAAACTTCCCCAGAAAATGCCCACGCTCATAATAAAACCAATGATCGGTATTGCATCATCATCAGGTTCTATAGTGATCATGCCACATACCAGGACTAGCACATCAACTGCGAGCACAAAGAGTGATAATGACCATAAGTCCGTGGCTCTTTTTGAAAAGTACCATATCCCGGATCCGATCAGGCAAAACTCCACAATCATCAGGTAAGGGTCAAGGACGCCGTTCGCTCCATGACCATTGATAAGATGACCGTAAGCCATGCAAGCATGGACCACAGAAGCGTAAAGAGTAAAGAGGACCAGCGAAAAACGGAACCATGGGGCCCTGAGCCAGTCCCACGAAGGACGGCCCTCCGTGACTCGGGTAATAAGGACAAGGACTGAAAGGAAAATAAAAAGTGCAATACTGTTAATGGCAAGGGGAGGCTCATCAAAATAGAGTGGGTCCCACTGATCAGCCTCAGTGCCCAAATAGATATTAAAGAGGAAAATCCAGACCGCCCATAAAGGAAGAAATCTCGCGAGGAGCACTACCGGCAACGGGAATAGAACGAGTCGCCTGAAGAACCAGACCGAGTCCGCGTCGAGCTGATATGTCTGACTCATAATGACTAGGACCCCTTCAATGCCTAAGACGACTCCAAAAGCAAAGAACTTACCTGGTAAGGTCTCGAGTCCTTTCCACCACATTCCGGCAGCACAGCCGACCATGACAATCTGCGGTATTAAGAGCCTTAACATTTTCCCTAAGTCCTGCCAATTAGCAGCAATGACCATAATGAAGCCGAAAACGAAGAATGCTCCGGCTGCACCCAGAATAGTTCGCAGGACAAGTTCCCGGGTCGAAGTCCTTGGATAGAGGAGATTAAAAGCGTTCCTTCTTGCCCCCTTGTCAATGACTCCTCGCGCAAATAGAAGATCCACGAGTGGCCTGTCCGCTGGTAGATTATCTACCGTGGTCGGCTCGTCACTTCCGACTATGTCCCTCAGAGTACTCAATTTTTTATAGATTAACTGCTTACAATTACGTCTTAAGAATAGGGCTTATCCGCTGGTTCTGGAAATTGATTATTTCCATATTTTCATCAAACCTAATGATGATTGAAAAACCGGCACGGATCGTGTTATTGTCGAGATCTCATGGAAGTTGAAAAAGTTAAGTATATCATATGGGCCGCGGACATGGACCGTTGCGTGAATTTTTATACTGGTCTTTTCGGCGGATCCATAACCCGCAGGAACGAACACATTGCCGAAATACAGATCGGCCAGTCATTGATCGGTATCCATAGCGGGGGCGAGGGAAAGAAGACCTGGACCGGGATCAGTTTCCAAGTCTCGGACGTGGTCGAGGGTGCCAAGGAACTTGTCAGTGCCGGTGGAAAATTAAGCCGCGAACCTGAGCCTGAGGACGGCGAGCCTCCTCACCTTGCCATGTGCGAGGACACGGAAGGTAACCAGATCATGCTGACCCGCAACAAGGGTTAGAGCGTTTACGAAAAGTTGAAAGGAACCAATGAAGGTTCGCGTTATCTTAGAGTAAATTAGAATTAATGAATCCCTTTGTCATTCCCATTTCCTGCTCCCTGTTTATTTTCCTGAGGTTCCTTTTCCATCATGATCTCAGTATCAGTTTATGGATACTAGTCTGGGCCATTGACGCGATCATTATCGGGCTCGGACTCATCAGTGTCATTCAACTCATTATCATTTTAAGAAAAAAGCGTAATCGGTTCGCGGCCATTTGCCTCGCCGCATTACTAACAATTGGCGGCATCTCCTACGGAACAGACCTAATCAAGGACCTGGGACTAAGACTGAGGTTTCACAGACTCAAACCTGCGTACTCCGAGATCATTGAAAAATTAAATTCCGGAAAAATTCCCGGGGAAGGAAAGTACCTCGGGACCAAGTACGAGTCAGAGACCGCTCCTGCCTTCAGAGCCTCTTTCTCCTGGGGGGGGATAATAGATAACTGGTACGGGATCATTTACGACCCGAGCGGAAAAATAATGCGCTGCAATGAGTTCGATCCCAGGTTCCCTGATCAGACCCCTAAAGTTAAGGAAGATGAGGAACTCTCGCAGATAAGGATGGCTTTTGGAGGGCTGTTATATAAAGCAGAAAGCTTCGGGGGACACTGGTACCTGTGCTGGTTCACATAGGCTGAAACTTTCCTTTTACCAAACATTTAATCCTTGCTCCAGAAACTGAGGATTTGATATAATTAACTATTATGAAAATAACGCGCCGTAAGTTTCTATCATCATCTGGTGCCGCGACAGCTGCTCTAGGTTTCCCTTCAATCATTCCTTCATCTGCTCTGGGCAATGCCGACAGGCCAGCTCCCAGTAATCGGATCGTCATGGGCGGTATCGGTATCGGCAACATGGGAAGAGGTGACCACGGAGCCTTCCTTGGCAAGAATGATGTCCAGTACGTTGCAATATGTGATGTGCGCAAGGGCGCGATGAACCAGGGCAAAGCCAAGACGGACGCCAAGTACGGTAACAAGGACTGCAAGGCCCATGACGATTACCGCGAAATACTTTCACGTGATGACATTGATGCTGTCCACATCGCAACTCCTGACCACTGGCACGCGCAAATGATCATTGAGGCCTGCCGGCATGGTAAGGACGTGTTCTGCCAGAAGCCGGAGTCTCTCACACTTGGAGAGGGTTCACTCATGGTCGAAACTGCCAGACGTTATGGCCGGGTCGTTTCGGGCGGAAGCCAGCGCGTTCTCCAGGACTATAAAGGAACCGTTCTTCGTTGCTGGAACGGTAGCTACGGAAAGGTAAAATCAATCAACGTGAACGTCGGCCCAATGTCTAAGCCGTGTAACCTTCCACCTGAGAATGTACCGGGTGACATGAATTGGGAAATGTGGCTCGGGCCCGCTCCGTGGGCACCTTACAATTCAAAGCGCTGCTCCGGCAGCTTCTCAACGAGCGGCAACAGTTGGAGATCTTATATTGATTATTCGGGCGGAGGAATGACTGACTGGGGCGCTCATCACTTCGGCGGAGCAACTTTCGCAGTCGACGTGCGCGAACTTCAGCCGAAAGAAGTGATCCTTGATGAGAAGGACGGTAAAAAGTTTGTCAGCCTCAGGTACCCGAACGGTATGGAAATTACTCACAATAAGCCTGGAGTAGGCCAAATGCACGTTGGCAGAGATAATGTCCAGCGCGAGGCTAAGGAAGTTCCAAAATATGCCGGAAGCGGTGGAATCACGGGTGACTTTATCGATTGTGTTAAGACACGTAATAAGCCGTTCCGTGACATCGAATATGCTATCAATACGATGGCTGTTCCTCACTTATCGACTATCGCCTACAAACTGAACCGTTCCCTCAAGTGGGACGCAGCCAAGCAGCAGTTCATCGGAGACGCTGAAGCGGACCGCCTCAGGAACCGTGCACGCCGCGAACCTTGGCAGATCTAGTAACAGTAATTGAATAGAAAATTTAAACTAATTTAGAAGGAAAAATCATCATGTTAGACCAGGCATTAGAATCATTAAAAACTTACGAATGGGGAGTCGAACCCAAAGCGGTTCAATCAATTCAGGACGCTGTCGTGGCAAGTCACGGCGATGCTGCTGCAAGAAAAAAACTCGAGTCCACTCTCGCTGAGATTCTGGGAACAGACTCACCGAGAGCAGCTAAGGACACTGTTTGCCGCGCACTCAAAACGATCGGTACTGCTCATTCAGTTCCTGCCCTTGCAAAATTATTGCATGACGAAGAACTCTCACACATGGCACGTCACGCGCTCGAGGCTAACGATTCTCCGGAAGCAGTGAAGGCCCTCATCGGAGCCATTGATAAGGCACCAAAGAAGATCAAGATCGGTATCATCTCTTCTCTCGGAGCTAGAGGGGAAGGTGTACCGGTAGCACCGCTAGCAAAAGCACTCTCTGACAAGGACGCTGACATCTCAACTGCCGGCGCACTCGCACTCGGAGCCATTGGGTCAGCGGACGCCGTCAAGACACTCAAATCCGCCAAAGTTACTGACACAAATTGGGGGAAACCTTCAGTTAAGATTGCCGTTTGCGACGCTATGCTCCAGTGCGCAGAGAACATGCTCGCGCATGGCAAGAAAGCGGACGCCAAAGCCATCTATGGAACGGTCCTCAAGATAGGTACGGCTAAGGCAACCAAAATTGCTGCGGAGCTGGGCATCAAGGCCAGCGCCTAGCTCTTAATCTTATCCGAATAATTTTAATCGAGTGGCCTGAGAAAAATCAGGTCACTCGAGAATTTTTTCTGCAATGGTGCGGAGCCTCTCCTTTCCGAGGAACTTAAAGGATGGCATCGGTGCTAACTGAGGATTGTTCTTTTTCGGATCCATGGCCCATTCAACAATTCCTTTCGGGTTCCCGGCATAGCGACCACGTATAAATTCGAGTGAAGGTCCTACTGTCTGGTCCTTCGGATGATGGCAGGCCTTGCATGCTCCCATTAGAACTTCAGGATCATTCAGGTCCGAACTAACTATGACTGGATCAATGCCGAACGTCTTCTCAATTTTTCTGTAGCCTTTGTAATTGGTGAACGGTTCTCCAAGCTCATGAACCGTGGCAAAGAGCTCGATCCTCTTCTCATTATCAAGATGAAGATGGAGCTGATGGACCGGCTGGATCTGGGGAATCTCGATAAAAAGCTTTGGACCCGGCCCGGCTATCTGTACGGAAAGAATTTCGAGCCGGTCATGGCCGGTCCTGGCCGGATCAGAGACCGAATATTCTCTGGACCCGTAACTGGGTCCGTACCTATAATTCCAGTGCTGGGCGTACCATTTTTTATGGTCTGCTTTGGGAACTGATTCCTCATTGGCAAAAGTCAGTAAGATACCATTTTCACGGACATCATAGGCAATGGGATAAGGAAAAGTTTCTTTTTCATTGTTGTACCTGACCCTCTGAATGGCCCCATCAGAGATACCATAATTGCCCCACCCCTGTGAACTGGCAACGTAAAGCTGACCATCATGTGGAGAGAACCTTCCGCGGTGCGAACCGGCCAGGAACGAACCCGGAAGTACTACTGCGGCTCCCTGGGAAGATCCTTTCAAAGGTTCTCTAAGAACAATGAAGTGCTTGGCAAATCCTGAAGAGAAATGGACCCACTGCCCGCTCAAAGGTCCCCACTTGTCACTATCAATGAAGACCTGTTCACCACACGAATTATCAACGCCCCTCGGAAGATAAAGCATCGGAGGAACGTAACCCCGGTCCCCTTCTCGTGGCCCGCCTGCGCCGAAGTGCCCACCGAAGCTCACGTCACAGATGGCACTGGCCGGGGTCCAGTTCCCTTCCTGAACATTGGTCAGCACCGTTCTCCCGTCCGGTGAGATCCCGAGCCCGTTCGGATTACGAAGACCAGTGCCCAGAACATCGATCCTTCCATCATCGACGCGGCAAAGCCCCTGATTACCTGAAGCAAAGTACCATCGTCCGGAAAGATCACGCTCAAGACCGGTAATAAAATCATGTGCCCCGGACGAGGTCTGATGAACGCGTGAAACTGGCTCATAATGGTCCGCTTCATCATCATTGTTCCGGTCATGGAGCGCGACGATCTGGTCACGACACATGACATGAATGACCTTATCTACTACTTTGAGTCCGAGAGGTTGATGGAGCCCCGCAGCGAACCTCTTCCAGCTGAGCTTGCCCAGATCAGGCCCTGAAATATCACAGATCCAGACATCACCATGCATCGTGCAAATGGCGATTCTTTTGGCTGAGACAAAGTCATGGCCTCCCGGAAAGAGGAGCGCATTCCATGGATTGGTGTATGGGAGGCTGAGCGTATCAATCGCATAAGGGACCTGAGCCCCTAGATTCCCTTTGGTTATGATCTTCTGTTCCCACTGAGGCACCGGATCAACAGGCTTCTCCACATCTACCTCATGAACCTTCCCGTCCATGACAATAGCTGTCCTGTAATTGACTTTACCTAAATCGGGTAATGACCAGGAGAAGATGACCCGGTCACCGTCACGGTAAAGGCCAAGGTACTTGGCTCCCTCGAACTTGGCTTTAAGATCGACCAGTTCGACTGGCTCTCCTCCCATATGAATTCCATTCACTAAACCGCGCCTCACATCGGACCAGTCCACGAGATCACCTGACCAGGCAGCAGCGAAACGCATCTTATCCGTATCAAAGACCACGTTCAGAGGTTCTTTCTGACCAGGCACGGACGGGAGACGAACGCTCACGGCCCGGGGAATGGTCAGTCCCTGACCACGGAAGACACCACTGACCATGGATCCAATGTCCATGTCCTTGACTCTCCCGTCTTTCCAGGTCTCCTGATCGTTCTGGTTCCCCCAGTGACCAGTGTGCGCGCCGTCGAGTCCGGGAAAAGCAGCGGGTTCCTGTTCCCGGGCAATGGCCTGCCTCGCATAAAAATCATAGACCCGGTCACGGTTCACATGCGCGTTCGAGTACGGATTCGATTCCGGGTCCAGTGGCCTGGCATTAATGTTCCGGGGAGCAATCGAATCCACTTTCGGTTTGTCCGGAGCCTTAATGGGTCTGAGACCCGCTGAACCGGGCTCATTATAATCACGGATGAGCCAGTCCAGTCCCTCAAGATTTGCCCTCAGAACAACTTCCGTATCGAGATCGGTCCGGTGATCGAGGATTCCGATCGGTCCGTCATAACCACTCTCGATGACAATCTTCAGCATGGCCTGGTCATGCTGACCATGGGACAGATCAAGGATCTTGGGATCCGCGCCGTCATTCATCCCGTTCAGATTAAGGCAGAGCAGATGAGGTTTCATGATCTCGAGCGATTCTTTCCAGTCACCTATGTGCCCATGACCATGGTGCCAGTTATAGACGATACCGACGTTCTTGTGTCCCCTCTCATGGAGCTCCTCACAGACCGCAACGAGATTCTTAGGCTCACCTCCCCAGCCCCCATGATTATAGAGTCCAAGTTCACAGCCTATCTGATCGAGGCGCTTAGCGAGTCCCGAAACCGAATCCGCTGCCGCCGAGATCATCTCTTCAGCCGATCCCTCAGTCGGTGAACCGAG
>JAAZZC010000190.1 GCA_014239335.1 Verrucomicrobiales bacterium | reverse complement strand
TTCGGTTGCCAAAAAAACCAAACTCGGCATTTGGATCCCATGACCATTCCCATTGATACTCAATAAAGAGCATTGAGATTCCTGCATAGACGGCTACGGAGACCAGAAATAAAGATGCTACCTTTAAAAGTTTTTGTCTGCTTAAGCGGTGTCCAAGTGTACAGAGGGCTGTGATTAAAACTGTTCCGATGATGAACAATAGCTCAATACTCTTGGCCGGATGAGGGGTTATTAATTTTCCAGTATCAAGACCGAGGGATTCAAGATGGATTCTCCACGCTTGTGTTCCAGCCATTCCCCGAGGCAATAATGAAAGTGAAGAGGCAAGAAAAAACAATCCAGCGCCCAAGAATATCCACTTAGAAATAGAGAACCGGGGAGGAAACAAGGCGATTAGTATTCCTATCGAGAGAAACACTATTCCATAAAATCCCTGCCGTGGTCCCCCTGAACTAATGCATGCGAATAATGTAATAACGACTAATCCGATAAAAAAATAGAATGATTTATTATCTGATTCAATTCCTCTTCTTTTACTGGATCGATGGAGGCGCCTCTTTTTTCTTTTGACCTTTGAATCTTCCTTCGACATTAAGATGAGATTTTAACTCGATCAATCAATAGAGCAAATACCATCTGGGCTTTAAATGTATTCAGTAAGTTCAATCTAAGATATTTTTGTTTTTAGTATCGTTTACGGGCGTCCAATTTTGAAATATCTTAAAATGCTTTAATAATGAATGATTCGTTTTAGTTTATTCATTCATCAATTTAACAAATTGTTATTAATAATTGGTGTGTGGATGCAATTATTTGATGTAGATATACTACTAATTGGATTATAAGTATCATAATTGGCTCCATGTTTTGGAGTGATGGTTCACCCGAACACAAGATTGAGAAATTTAAAAATCCTATGAGTTCTGACATTACTAAGAGAATTGAAGAAAACAGCTATACTGTGGGAGTCATTGGTTTGGGGTATGTTGGTATCCCTTTGGCGCTCGGTTTTGCTAGTAAGGGTATCCGGGTCATTGGTTTTGATATTGATGAGGGAAAGATAAGTTCATTATCTGAGGGGAAGAGTTATCTGGAACACATCCCATCAGATCACATTTCAAAGCATGTCAGAGACGGTTCCCTACAACCAACGAGTGATTTCAAAAGAATTAGTGAAGTTGATGCGGTTATCCTTTGCGTTCCAACGCCTCTGGATGCACATCTGGAGCCAGATCTCTCCTACGTCGAAGCTACCTTAACACAGATCGTTCCTTATCTTAAGAATGGCCAAATAATTTCTCTTGAGAGCACAACATATCCTGGGACGACGACTGAAATCGTTCAACCGATCATAGAGTCTAAGGGATTAAAAGTAGGTGAATCCTTGTCACTGGTATATTCACCAGAAAGAGAAGATCCGGGCAATGAGAGATTTTCCTCTACATCAATTCCAAAAATATTAGGTGGAGTAACTGAGAAATGTTTGGAGGAAGGATATGCGCTTTATTCTTCTGTTTTTCCTGATGTCATTAAGGTCAGTTCGACTGCCGTTGCTGAATTTACAAAGTTGTTAGAAAATATATACCGGTCCGTGAACATCGGGCTGGTCAATGAAATGAAGATCATTGCTTCCAAGATGGGTGTTGATATATGGGAGGTCATAGATGCTGCCAAAACAAAACCGTTTGGGTTCAAGGCCTTTTATCCTGGCCCTGGACTCGGAGGGCACTGCATTCCTATTGATCCTTTTTATCTGACTTGGAAAGCGAAAGAGTATGGGGTGAACACCAAATTCATTGAACTTGCGGGTGAGATTAACAGGTCCATGCCCGAATACGTGGTCAGTTTGGCCATGCAAGCTTTGAACAGAAAGATGAGATCAATTAATGGCAGTAAGATTCTTATTATAGGATTGGCTTATAAGGCCAATGTCGATGATATGCGGGAGTCTCCTGCTTTTTACTTGATGGATTCACTCAAGTCGGAAGGGGCCGAACTGAGTTATTATGATCCGCACATCCCGAAAATTCCTACTACAAGGGAGCACAAGGAATGGACCGGATTAGAATCAATCAGCTGGGAAGAAGAGACCATTTCCCAATTTGATTGTGTCATTATTGCTACAGCGCATGACAAGGTGAATTTCTCTGACTTAGCAGAATGGTCTGACTGCATTGTAGATACAAGAAACGCAATGAGTGAAATACCAACGGCTCAAGGTCAAGTCACTAAGGCATGAAGATTGCTGTTATAGGTGCAGGCCATTGGGGGATCAATTTGGTTCGGAATTTACATGCATTAGGTGTCCTGTCACATGTTGTGGAAAAGGATTCAGAGATCGTTGATGAAGTTTCTAAGGAGATTTTGGATGTCCAATTTCTTAATGATTACGATTCTCTTTTGAGTTCAGAAATTGATGCTGCGGCGATAGCCACACCTGCTGCATCTCATTATGAGATTGCCTTACAATTCTTAAAAGCAGGAAAGGATGTTTTTATCGAAAAACCAATGACACTTTGCAGTAAGGATGCCGCTGATTTGGTTCATAACGCTGAACACAATGGGGCTGTTCTTATGGTTGGCCATATGTTGTTATATCAACCGGCTATTAAATTTATTAAGTCATACTTAGAACAAGGTCACCTTGGAAAAATATATCATCTTCATCAGGATCGATTAAAATTGGGGAGGGTAAGATCAAAAGAAAATGTGATATGGAGTTTGGGGGTTCACGATATTGCCGTTCTTCTTTATTTGGTAGGATCTTCTCCTAACAAAGTAGAATTTGCTGGGCACTGTGGGGTCCAAAAGCAAATTGAGGATGATGCTTATGTCCACATGATGTTTGATGAAGGTGTCATGGCTCATTTGCACAGCTCATGGATTTGGCCAGAAAACAAAAGATCCTTAAAGATTATAGGAGAAAAAGGGATGTTAGTTTATAATGAGATTGAACAGACTGTCGTTCTTCATAAAAAAAGTATTGGAAGTGATCTCGAGAATATTGATGAAGGCGAAGAACAATTGTTTGAGGGATTTGATCAACCCTTAAGACTTGAAATGGAACATTTTATTCAATGTATTAAATCACGAGAACAACCCATATCAGATGGGCGCAGTGGAGCAGAAGTTATTCGAGTCCTTGAATTATTAAATGGGAGCTGAATAAATTGGTTTGATGAAAGAAGTCGTTGTATTTGCTTATAATTTTCCTCACCGGAAAACACAGGATTTTCTTTTTCATCTTTTTGGGTGTGGGATTAAGGTGGATCATGTCTTTGCAGCGGATGCCGTAAAACTTGATATTCCTCCATCAGAGGTCAGAACAAAGATTCGTCATTGTACTCCATTGCATCCTTCTGATGTGACCGAATCCATCGGGGCTCAATACCATCAGGTTCCACATCAAGGGTCTCAGATTAATTCATTAATTGAGGAAATTAATCCAGAGATCGGAATTATTGCGGGAGCACGTATTCTTCAGGCTGATGTTATCAATGGCTTTAGTAATGGGATCATTAATTTTCATCCGGGGCTCATCCCCGAGGTCCGAGGCTTGGATGCCTTGCTGTGGTCCATTCGGAATGATATCTCTTTAGGTGTGACCTCTCATCTCATTGATGAGAGGGTGGACGCGGGAAAGATTCTTGACCGTCGCACCATTGATTTGCATGAGGATGATACAATCTTTGATCTTTCGGAAAGGTTGTATGAAATTCAGTTGGAAATGTTGCCTGATGCTATTGATCGCGCACAGAAGTCAATGACTGAAGAAGTTGATTTTAAGTCTGGCGCTTATAATCGCAAGATGAATGGCGATATGGAAAGAGAAACCGTTGCTATGCTGCCTAAGTATCTAGAACGAAAGCTTCTTTAAGCCTTCCTTTATCTCAAAGCTCATTTGGCTTTCCTATGGATCGTATTTTGAATCCAATTTCAATTAGTTTCTTATGGTCAAGAACGTTACGGCCATCAAAGATCCATGCCGGTTTCTGCATAGTTTCATAGGCGGTTTCATAATCGATATCTATAAATTCATCCCACTCAGTGAGTACGACAATTGCCTGAGCATTTTCAAAGGTTTGATTGGGATCCGAGCAAATAACGACATTGGGATTCTTTTCGTCTGTTTCTAAGTCATCGTAAATTTTAGTCACTTCGACTTTTGGATCATAGATTAACAACGTTGCTTTTTCTTCAAGGAGCCGCTTACAGACATCAATGGCTGGCGATTTGCGTGTATCATTGGTGTCTTTTTTAAACGCAAAACCAAGGATTGAAATGACTTTATCGGTAATGGTGTTAAAAAATGCATCAACGATTTGATCTGCGAACCGCTGTTTTTGCCAGTCGTTCATTTGCAATACAGATTCCCAGTACTGGGCAGATTCGGGCAGTCCGAAGTGTTCGCATAGATAAACGAGATTTAATATATCTTTTTCAAAGCATGATCCCCCAAACCCTATGGATGCTTTCAAAAATTTAGGGCCGATTCTGGAATCTGAGCCAATGGCCTTCGCCACTTCATCCACGTCCGCTCCTGTCTTTTCACAAAGAGCTGAGATACTATTGATTGAAGATACCCTCTGAGCCAAGAAAGCGTTTGCTACAAGTTTTGATAGCTCGGATGACCAGAGATTTGTTTTGATGATTCTTTCTTCAGGGATCCAGCAATTATAAATTTCAGCTAATTGATTGATTGCTTCTAGGCCGCCCGGGGTCTGTTCTCCTCCTATCAGAATTCTGTCAGGATTTTCGAGGTCAGAAATGGCTGTCCCTTCTGCCAAGAATTCCGGGTTCGATAAGACTTCGTGGTGATGTTTGGTGTTACTCGCATCAAAGACTGCTCTGATCGCTTCGGCAGTGCGTACAGGGATTGTGCTCTTTTCCACTACAATTTTAGGCTCTTCGGCATTCTCTGCAATGGTCCTTGAAACTGATTCAACATAACGCAAGTCCGCGGCCCGATGAGCTCCCTGACCATAAGTCTTTGTTGGCGTGTTCACTGAAATAAAGATAATATCAGCTTCTTTGATTGCCCTTTCTGTTTCAGTAGAAAAGAAAAGATTGCGTCCCCGCGCTTCAGCTACCAGATCCGAAAGCCCAGGTTCGTAGATAGGCAATTTTTCTGAGTTCCATTCAGCGATTCTCTTTTCATTGATATCAACCACATCGATTCGAATGTCCGGACACTTATTGGCAATCATTGCCATAGTTGGGCCGCCGACGTAACCGGCTCCAACGCAGCATATTTTATGAATTTTAGATGCCATTCCTTTGATGGAAATGGGTGAATTGATTTGGTTATATGATTAATTACAAGCGGATTGAATAATTCTCAATGTGAATTGAGCTCTTCTTTAAAGTAATTGATTGTTTTTTTTAAGCCTTCGTCAAGAGCGATTGTCGGTTCCCAGCCCAATACTTTTTTTGCTAATGCAATATCAGGCTGTCTCTGAAGAGGATCATCTCCCGGGAGTGGATGAAAGGTAATCTTGGATTTGCTCTGTGTTTTTTTTAGTATTTGTTCAGCTAGTTCAAGGATAGTAAATTCTCCCGGGTTACCTATATTAATGGGTCCGGTATGAGTGATTTGATTCATGAGCCTGATGAGCCCTTCGACTAAATCATCAACGTAGCAAAAAGAACGGGTCTGTTCTCCGTTCCCATAGATAGTTATATTTTCTTCTTTTAGGGCCTGTACAATAAAATTGGAAACGACTCTGCCATCATCCGGAAGCATTCGGGGACCATATGTGTTAAAGATTCTGGCTACCCGAATGTCGACTTTGTTTTCCCGGTAATAGTCAAAGAATAAGGTTTCTGCGCATCTTTTTCCTTCATCATAGCAGGCCCGGATACCGATAGGATTGACGCTTCCTTTATAAGTTTCAGGTTGAGGATGAATTTCAGGATCACCATAAACTTCTGATGTGGAAGCTTGCAAGACCCTAGCATTGACTTTTTTTGCTAGGCCCAAAGAGTTCATGGCTCCCATGATAGAGGTTTTAATAGTTCTTATCGGATTGAATTGATAATGAGGCGGTGAGGCGGGGCAGGCCAGATTATAGATCTGATCCACTTCAAATCTAAAAGGCTCGATCACATCATGATCAACTAATTCAAATTTGGGTTGTGTTACAAGATGAGCGATATTTTCTTTTCTGCCGGTAAAGAAATTATCCACGCAAATGACCTCATCGCCGTTGTCGATGAGTCGGTCACAGAGATGTGAGCCTAGGAAACCGGCTCCTCCGGTAACAAGTATGCGCATGGGAAAGGTTTGGGGTGCTTAATGTAGTCCTTTATTGAAAGGTTGGTAGAAGAAAGAATGTGCAAAAAGTAGCGATTTTTCTCTTAAAGCTCTGAGAAAGTAAGGGCCTTAATGCATGATATATCGATATTTGAGCTTCGAATGAGCGGCGAATTGGCATCCTAATTTAAGAGATGAGCATGATTTGTGATTTTCCTTAAGATTTGTCTGCATTTTACATTCCCTAAAAAGAGTAAAAAATTATGTAAATTGCTTTGAAAAAAAAGTGATAAGTGATTTAATGCGACCGCATCTGTGATTCGGATATGGATTGCCATTTAATAAGGTAAAAGTCTTGTGCCGGACCATAGAAGAACGCAATCAAATGATTAAATTTGTGCCAGACGCTCCTAACTTATTAGATCCAAGCTCATTTTCCCTGCTTGGCGAGGTGTCGATGACGGCAGAGCCGCTCTTACCTTTTTTGCCGTTCTTAACCAATTCGCTCTTCGTGGCGGCCATTGTTCTGATCCTTATGCTGTGGGCGGCTCATAAGGCGACAAAGAAAGTGGAGAGGATCCCATCAGGATTTCAAAACTTCTTCGAGTTCATTGTTGAGTTTCTTTATGATCAGGTAGAGCAGATCGTTGGTCCTAAAGTGGCTCCTAAATGCTTTGGTCTATTAGCGACTATATTTATTTATGTCACGGTTGCGAACTTGTTTGGTTTGTTGCCGGGCGTTGGAACGATAGGGTTCGAGGACTCTTCAGGACATTTTAAACCGATCCTAAGACCTGCCACGGCCGATGTGAATCAAACTTTGGGGATGGCTCTCTGTTTCATGCTCCTTTGGTTTTACCTTACGATCAAGGAGACTGGAGTCTGGGGATTCATTAAACACACATTTGCGGCACCTCCCGACGTAATTGGGACAATGCGCTTTGTTCTGGCACCAATATTTATGTTTGTTGGATGCATTGAGATAATTTCAATCACCTTGAGACCGGTGTCACTTTCTTTGAGGCTCTTTGGTAATGTTTTTGCCGGTGAGAACCTGCTCCATTTGATGGGTTCTTTGGGAGGAGATTTTTTTAAGAATGAAGCCATTCAGTTTATTTGTGCCATCCTCTTACCTTTACCGTTTTATTTTATGGAAATTTTGGTAGGTGTCTTACAAGCTATGGT
>JAAZZC010000154.1 GCA_014239335.1 Verrucomicrobiales bacterium | reverse complement strand
TGGTAGCGGGATACATAGGAATGCGCATTGCTGTTATGGCAAATGTTCGAACGACTCAGGCCGCCACTGAAGATGAAAATAAAGCACTGAATGTTGCTTTTAATGGAGGAGCAGTGACTGGCCTTCTTGTGGTTGGTTTAGCACTTTTGTCGGTAGGGATCTTTTACCTAATTATGGGACGAGTTAGTCCTGATAATCCTAAGGCGGTAGTGGACAGCTTGGTAGGTTTGGCTCTTGGCGCTAGCCTTATTAGTGTGTTTGCTCGTTTGGGTGGTGGTATTTATACAAAGGCCGCAGACGTCGGTGCTGACTTAGTTGGTAAAATTGAGCAGGGACTTGATGAGGATGATCCGCGTAACCCTGCAACGATTGCGGACAATGTGGGTGACAATGTGGGTGACTGTGCTGGAATGGCTGCAGATGTTTTTGAAACTTATGCAGTGAGTCTAATCGGAGCATTATTGCTAGGCACGTTGAATACTTCTCTTCCAGAATCTCAGGTAGCAGCTTTGACTTTGCCATTTCTTCTAGGGGGGCTTGCCATAATTGGCTCTATACTCGGGATAATATGGGTAAATTTTCGTAAAGGGGGAGCTGCTAGGCTCTTAATGGAGGGTGTTTTCGTCGCTTCCTTGTTTTCAGCTATAGTTTATTGGCCGGTTTGTAATTGGATTGTGCCTGAAGGAGGATTGCAAATGAAGAGCGATACATATACTGGTCTTGATTTGTTTGGTTGTGCCTTAGTAGGGATCGTCATGACGTTTGCGATTGTACTGATCACTAATTATTACACTGCGACGCAATATGGACCCGTAAATAAAATTGCTAGGGCCTCCCAGACCGGACACGCGACTAACATCATAGCAGGTCTTGGTGTGGGAAATATGGCAACGGGACTTCCTGTGGCTCTTATCTGTGCTGCGATATGGATTAGCCATTCACTAGCTGGTCTGTACGGGATTTCAATTGCTGTGATGGCTATGCTTGCTTTGGCCGGGATTATCGTGTCCCTGGATGCTTTTGGCCCGATCACAGATAATGCTGGAGGCATTGCGGTGATGGCTGATTTGCCCGTGATCGTTCGTGAAAGGACTGATGCACTTGATGCTGTTGGTAATACAATGAAGGCAGTTACTAAAGGCTACGCTATTGCCTCTGCAGGTGTTGCTGCGTTGGTTTTATTTGGGTCTTATTTTTTGGAACTAGAAGCTCATATTGGACAGACGGTAACCTTTTCGCTTAAGGAGCCCGAAGTGATTATTGGAATGTTCATTGGTGGTTTATTACCTTTTATTTTTACGGCTTTGAGCATGGATGCGGTGGGGCGTGCTGCTGGTGCTGTGGTTGCAGAAGTTAGGCGTCAAATCAGTGAGCGTCCTGGAATCATGGAAGGTAAGGATGAGCCTGACTATGCAAGGTGCGTGGACATTGTAACGAAGTCAGCTCTTCGCGAGATGATCATTCCAGCTCTTTTACCCATCGTTGTAGTTTTTGTTGTCTCTGCCATTCCGGCTCTATCCTATACTGCACTTGGAGGTGTTCTTGTGGGCACTATCGTAACTGGTCTGTTCGTAGGGTTATCAATGACTGCGGCTGGAGGCGCGTGGGATAATGCGAAGAAAATGATTGAGGATGGAGCTTATGGAGGGAAGGGATCTGAAGCCCACGCCGCTTCAATTACTGGTGATACGGTCGGAGACCCTTACAAAGACACTTCGGGTCCTGCTATCAATCCTATGATAAAGGTCACTAATATTGTAGCGATCCTTGCTATTAATGTCTTTTTCTAAAAAGAGTTTTTGTTAGATTTTCCTAACCACCGAATCCTCTCCCGCGGCCCCATTGGCCCCGACGTCCGAATCCGCCTTTCTCAAGCCTTTCATTATATTTCTCTGTCTGCTCAGCATTTAGAACGGAACGGATTGCATCCTCTTTTGTAATGTCTTCGACATTTGCTGATTCAGGCAGGGTTGCCTCGATTCCTTCGATTGCCATGGACTCATCATACTCTGAGGACTTCTGTACCAGTATCCCAAAGACTTGATCTTCCTGTTCTTCAGAAAGTTCTAGGCTTTTGTTTATTCTATCTAATTCTGAAGTCGCCTGTCTCTGGACACGGCTTGTTTTTTCTACGAGTTGTTCCCTTTCATAGGTTGCATATTGATCATCACTCAGCTCAGCTTTCATTATTTCATTAATCTTTGGTTCGTTTTGTGACCAGAACTCACCCTGTGATTCCATGATTTCACCGAAGGAGCGATTTTCATCATCGAGTTGGCTTTGAAAGCGTTTTGTTTCTTCTTTTACCATACTGACCATTTTGCTTTTAATTGATTCAGTTTGGCTGTCTGAGAGTCCAAGCTTTTCTTTTTGATTTTCTATTTCTGAAGCGATCATTCGGTCAGCTCCTTGGCTCATAGCGCCTGCAAAACCTTTCATTAATTTCCTTGCTTCTGGGCTATTTAAAAGCTGAGCGAAGGCCTCTTCTGGTCCGGCTGGTTCTTCATCTTCAGAATCTTCCGCCTCTTCATTTATTTTAAAGGGAGTATTTTTCGGCTTGCTTGGAACGTTACTGATCAGATTTGATTTACTCGGATTGGAACTGGTCGTATCAGAGCTCTTCGCGTTTTCCGAAGAATTTTCCTTCGTAGAGTTTGCATTGCCAGTGTCTTTATCTGATCTGAAAAGGGCCATGACGCCCAGTCCTAAAACAAAGGACAATGCCATGAACATGATTAATTGATTCGTTTTCATAATTTACCTTATTTTTTTTTAACTATAATCTAAAACATATTCTTTTTCTACAATTGCTTATCAAGGTAAACGTCCAATTGCCAAAAATTTGTCTTTTTTTATCTATCTAGCTCAGATTGTTAAGAGATCTTCTATATTATCTTTTATAATTTGATCAGATAAACTTGTAATTCGTTGTTAATTGTATTATTTCTCGCGCCCATGAAAATTGACACTCTATGTTTGCACGGTGGCCATGCGCCCGACCCAACCACTAACGCGCGTGCTGTACCACTTTACCGGACATCTTCTTTTGTTTTTGATTCGACTGAACACGCGGCCAATCTTTTTGCCCTTAAGGAATTAGGTAACATTTATACCCGCTTGATGAATCCTACCACTGACGTGTTGGAAAAACGTGTCGCTTTATTGGAAGGAGCGCATGAGATGG
Source organism: Verrucomicrobiales bacterium (assembly GCA_014239335.1). Lineage (GTDB taxonomy): Bacteria > Verrucomicrobiota > Verrucomicrobiia > Verrucomicrobiales > DEV007 > EC70. The sequence continues at coordinate 21,282 of JAAZZC010000154.1, read as the reverse complement.
ATGGTCTTGGACTCGCTTCGGGTACTGCAGGAGTTTTTTATTCAATTATTAATCTAGCTGCTGCTGGAGATAATATTGTTTCGGCGCGCAACCTATACGGAGGCTCCTACACTCAGTTTAACGACATTCTCCCTTCTCTCGGAATTGAAGTCCGTTTCGTTGATTCGCAGGATCCTGCCAATTTTGCAGCAGTGGCTGATGATAAGACGCGGGCATTCTTTACTGAAACAGTTTCTAATCCGGCCCTTGAAGTTGCTGATTTAGAAGCAATAGCATCTCATGCTAAGGAGTGCGGAGTTCCGTTGGTTGTTGATTCCACTTTTTCGACTCCTTACCTGACTAATCCGCTTGCACATGGAGCTGATATTGTCGTGCATTCACTTACCAAATGGTTTGGCGGTCATGGCACAGGTATTGGCGGTGTAGTTGTTGACAGTGGTCGCTTTGATTGGTCAGCGGGTAAGCACCCTTTATTCGATGAACCGGACACGTCTTATCATGGCCTTAGGTGGGGTCACGACTTACCTGATATGCTTGCACCTTTAGCTTATGTTTTAAGAATGAGGACAGTGCCATTGCGTAATTTAGGTGCTTGTATCTCACCTGATAATTCTTGGATGTTCCTTCAAGGTATAGAAACTTTGCCATTACGAATGGAGCGTCATTGCGAGAATGCAAAGAAGGTCGCTGAACATTTATCGGATCATTCCTCAGTGGAGTGGGTCCGTTTCCCTGGGCTTGAATCGGATCCTGAGTTTGAGAAAAATCAGAAGTATCTCAAAGGTAAGGGAGGGGCAATTGTTGTTTTTGGCATCAAGGGTGGCGCAGAAGCGGGTCAGAAGTTCATTGAAAGTTGTGAGTTATTTTCTCATTTGGCGAATGTTGGCGATGCTAAGAGTCTTGCTATTCATCCGGCTACCACGACGCATTCTCAATTAAATGCTGAACAGCAGGCGGAAGGGGGCATTACTCCTGAGCTTATTCGGTTGTCTGTTGGGATTGAGCATATTGATGATATTTTGGGTGATTTGGATCAGGCCCTTTCAGTTGCTACTAGTTAGTATTATCTCGATATTATTTTGACCGATAACGGTCAATTAGGTGAACAGTTCATGAACTACTCTGGACTGGCGGGTAATACTTGTGAGTCTTCGTTCGGTGCCAGCATCTGGGTATGTGAGCCTTTCATGATCTAGGCCAAAAAGATGTAATAATGTGGCCTGAAAGTCGTTAACGTGAACTGGATTCTCTTCAGGTGCCCATCCTATTTCATCAGTGCTTCCGTAAGTCAGTCCTCCCTTAACACCACCACCTGCCATGAGTACAGTGAAAGCGTTTGGATGATGGTCCCGTCCCGTGTTAGCTTCCCTTCCTCTGCGATTTTCACCTAGTGGAGTTCTTCCAAATTCACCGGCCCAAACGACCAAGGTTTCATCAAGTAGTCCTCTCTCTTTCAGGTCATTTATGAGTGCAGCTACGGGCTGATCTGACATCCCGGCATTGAATTCAAGTTCTGGATTAAGATTGGAGTGATGGTCCCATGAGGCATGAATAATATTAATGAAGCGAACACCTCGCTCGACCATCCGTCTTGCCAATAAACAGTTTCTGGAGAAATCTGCATAAGCGTTTCCGTTACCTTTGCCGCGGCCACCGCCTTTCGGGAGTGCCCGATTAACTCCGTACGAATCAAGGGTCTGTATTTTTTCCTTTGATAGATCGACAAGTTCAGGGGCTGCGGATTGCATTCTGAAGGCCAGTTCATAGTTGGCAATTCTGCTTAATATTTCAGGATCTTTATTCGTTTCGTGGTGTATTTTATTTAGCGACTGGAGTGCATCTAAACCTGCTCGCTGCAGTTCATTAGGAAGTCCTTGCGGATTTTCAAGATTAAGTAGTGGGTTGCTGCCATTACGAAAAGGTATTCCAGCATAATTTGATGGGAGGAAGCCGCTTTGCCAAAGAGTGGCTCCTCCGCTCGATCCTCGGCCAGCTGTTAATACGATGTATCCAGGAAGATTTCGATTCTCCGTTCCTAGCCCATAGTTTAGCCATGACCCGGTTGAGGGGAGGCCGAACCGTGCTTCGCCACATTGCATCTGTAACTGGCCCGGATGATGATTGAACTGATCGGTATGCATGGAACGTACCATGCAGATATCATCAGCGCATGTCGCGGTTCTTGGGAGGAGGTCAGAGAACCACATTCCTGATTTACCATGCTGCTTAAATTTTCTTGGAGATCCCATCAGTACAGCTGATTCTTTCTGAAGAAACGCAAAGCGCTTTCCCTTGAGTAGATCAGCGTTCATTTTTTGACCATTCAATTCATTGAGTTTGGGTTTGTAATCAAAAAGATCGAGTTGTGAGGGAGCCCCAGCCATGAATATAAAAATGCAATTCTTGGCCCTTGGAGCAAAGTGAGGTTTAGGTCCAAGATTTTTTTGTGTGGGAGTATTTGCAGGAAGGCCCTGAGAGAGCATGTGATGCAGTGCAACACCTCCAATTCCTGAGGCTGAGGTCGTGAGAAATTCACGCCTCGTGTCACTTGTAAATTGATGATAGGAGTTCATTCGCGGTTGATGGTTTCGTCAAGATTGAGGAGAATGCGCGTCACTGTTATCCAAGAAGCAGTTTCATTGTCGTTTATCATCGCGCAAGAATATGCGCCTACCATTTTTTTTGCTTCTTCTGGGTTTGCCAAATAATAGGACCGGCTTTTTTGTAGAAGTTGTATTATTTTATTGATCTCTTCAGATGATGGGTCCCTTGCAACACAAAGGATAAACGAGCATTTGATTCGGTCCTTATCGTTATTGTATGACTTGTCTGAGAGTATTCTTTTTGCCAATGCTTGAGCGGATTCATGGAAAACTTCATTGCCTAATGTTGCTAGTGCCATGGTTGGGGTATTGGAATTGTTTCGCTTTGCTATAGTGACATTGGCATTAGGGCAGTCAAAGGTGATCAGATTAGGATCTGGTGCGGTTCTTTTAAAGAAGGTGTACATTCCTCGTCGATAACGATCGTCTCCGTCACTGGTCTTCCACTTAAAGCTTCCCGCGAAACTTTGTTCGGCTACTCCTTTCGGGATTGGTGGGAATACACTCGGGCCTCCGACCTTATGTTTTAGCAGCCCTGATATCGATAAAAATAGGTCTCGAATGATTTCTCCATCAGTCCGGAATCGGTTCTGTCTATGGAATAATTTATTATTAGGATCAATCTGATCAGATCTTTTTCTTCGGGCCGTAGATTGCTGGTATGTGTCAGACATGATTACGTATTTAATTAGACTTTTCCTGCTCCAATTCAAATCTATGAATTTTCCTGCTAGATGATCGAGTAGTTCCAATTGGATTGGCGGCATGGATCTAGTGCCAAAGTCCGCCTTTTGCTCGGCCAGACCTTTTCCAAAGAGTCGATACCAGATATCATTAGCCGCGACTCTTGCTGAGAGCGGATTCTTTTCATTAACTAGCCACTGAGCAAGGTCCAGACGATTTAGTTTTTTATTTTTGGATATGTTAATGGGGGGTAAAGAATTAGGGGCTAACGGTAAAATTTTTCCTTCTTCTTTAATGGGTTGCAGGAAATCTCCTCGACGGAAAATATAAGTTTCACGATCCTTCTGTCTTATTACTCTTACTTTTATTGTACCACCTTCAAGCCCTTTGCTAACTTCGGCTTCGCTTTCATCTGCATTATTGAAGAATGCATAAAACCGATAAAAATCGCGCTGGCTGATTGGATCATATGGGTGGTCGTGGCATTGCGCGCATTCAAGTGTGAGTCCTAGCCAGACCGAGGCGGTAGTATTTGAACGATCAATTGTCCTTTTGGTCCGATCCTCCTCGGCGTCCACTCCCCCTTCTCGATTATATAAGGTTTGACGGTGGAAGGCAGTCGCGAGGTGCTGTTCAGGTGTAGCGTTTGTTAAAAGATCTCCCGCAAGTTGTTCAGTTGTGAACTGATCAAAGGGCATGTCAGCATTTATCGAATCGATGACCCATTTTCTCCAACGCCATGCGTTCGGCCTGTTATTATCCTTTTCATAACCATCCGAGTCAGCGTACCGGGCTCCATCGAGCCAGTGCCTGGCCCATCTTTCACCGAAGTGAGGAGAGCGAAGTAGTTTTTTTACGAGATTTTCATATGCGTTCTGTGACTTATCTGATTCGAAAGATAATATTTCTTCAGGTTTAGGTGGAAGTCCGATAAGATCTAGTGAAAGTCTTCTAATGAGAGTTCTTTTATCTGCGATTGGGCTACGGACTAATCCTGAAATCCTAAGATTTTTTTCAACGATGCTGTCAATTGTTTGATTTGATTTTGGAGTTTCTTTGAGAGATTTGAAGGACCAATGCTTTGGCCATTTTGCTCCTTCCTTAACCCATTGATTAAGAGTTTTTATCTGTTCTTTTTTTAAAGAGGTTTTGGGTGGCATTCTTTCCTCTTTGTCAGCGTGTATGATGCGCTTGATTAATTCACTTTTTTCTAGATCTCCTGATACGATAGGAATTAGTCCGGATTCAGAGGCGCTGAAAACGCTTTCTTTGTTGATCAGGTTTAGTCCAGATTTTGCACGAATTCCCCCGTGACACTTTGTGCAATGTGCATTCAGAATGGGTCTCACATCACGGGCAAAGTCAATTTCTGCATTTGTTTTTGCCCATGAAAAAATAATAAGGGCTGAGCATATAGCGGTTGCGAATTTCATCCTCAAGTGATTTAACTTAGGGCAATGATAATGAATGAATCTATTTTTTGGTAATTTAATTTTATGATTATTGATGCACATATGCACATATGGAAGCGAATTAAAGGATGTATCAGGAATGAGCACCCTGTTCGGCCCATTGGTTCGGGAAAGATTCGCATAGGTGATCAGGAAATGCTGGGTATGCCGGCTTCCTTTGTCGATTGCTCTGCTCTCGCTGAATATGTTTTAGCTGAGTTTGATGCGGCTGGAGTTGCGGCTGGGGTCGTGGTTCAGGAGTATTTGGACGGGCCTCAGAACGATTACATTTTGGATGTTGCATTAAATTACCCGGAACGCTTTTTTATGCATGCTCTACCGAATTTCTTTGAACCGGATAAGGTGGATGAGGAAGCCGGCAATCTATTTAATCAGGGATTCAAAGGGTTGAAAGTTTGCGGTGGGCATTTGTTAGGCAAGCTATCTTTGGACGATCGTAGATTCTTTTCGATTTGGGAAAGGATGGAGAATGAAGGGCTAGTTTTGTCTGTTGATTTTTCTGAAGGTGAAATTCAAGTCCCTGAGTTTAAGAATGTGATGGAAGTATTTCCAGACCTGAAGGTAGCGATTGGTCACTTCGGGATGCCTAATCGAAAGGGCTGGCCTGGTCAGTTAGAATTATGTCGTTACAAAAATGTTTATATAGAATGTGGAGGCATTATCTGGCTTTATCGATCAGAGGGCTATCCATTTGAGAGTGGGCGCGATGCGATAAGATCGGCGGGACAGGAAGTGGGATATAATAAAATAATGTGGGGATCTGACTGGCCTCGTACCATGGTAGATTTTACATACAGACAGAGCCTTGATTTCATCTTTAATGATGAGGACATAGGACCTGAAGATAAGTCGGCTATTCTCGGAGCAAACGCGGCAAAGCTTTACGGATTTAAAAAATCGAAACCCATTGATAGGGTTCCTCTTATAACTGAGGGTTAGCCTTTTTGATTTGAGGATCAGCTTTCGCCAAGCTCTTCTGACCTGAGCGTTGCGGCTTTTACTGCCTCGATCAAGGTGGCTCTCAATTTTCCTGACTCTAGTGCTGCGAGCCCTGCAATCGTTGTTCCTCCCGGGCTAGTTACCTGATCGCGAAGCGAGGCTGGGTGCTCTTTTGTTTGCAGTACCATTTCCGCGGCGCCTGCAACTGTTTGTGCTGCTAATAACAAAGACTTGTCCTTTGGTAGTCCAACGAGAACTCCACCATCGGCTAGAGCTTCGATGATTGTATAAATATACGCAGGACCGCTTCCACTTAGTCCCGTGATCGCATCTATTTGGTTTTCAGGAACCTCTAGCACCTTTCCCACTGATCCAAGAATATTAGTTACGAAATCAGCGTCGTCATCAGTTGCTCTTGTTCCTCTGGAGAACGCGGAGGCACCCTTTCCCACGAGGGCAGGAGTGTTTGGCATCACACGAATAACACGAGCACTTTCCCCCAAAGATTTTTCCAGATCCAGCAATTGAAGCCCGGCAGCGATTGAAATAAATAGCGTACTTTGATCAAGTGCTTGAAGAGTCCCTATCATTTTCAGGGTGTCTTGAGGTTTAACGCAAAGCAGTACCACTTCAGAATTATTTATCAAATCATCGTGGGATGATGCAACCGTTGCTCCTATTTCATTGGCCAGTTTATTTGAAGCGGAATCGATAACGTCAAAAACGTTCACTGAGTCTGCGGTAATTGCACCCTTGTTAATTGCACCCTTCACAAGGGCTGATCCCATTTTGCCGCATCCTATTATCCCTAATCTCATCTTGTGATTATAATGTATTTGGACTTCGGTGTCGAACGATGGATTAAATAAGAAATATTATTTAGAATAGTTCTTGATAAAAATAAGCCTCGCGGTACTGGTCTGATGAGTGCCAGCACATAAGAAAAAACTATCTGAAAAAATTGATCTTGGAGGAGGTCATCGCATGACTCCGCAGAGACAGGTTGTTTATGATGTTCTTATGAGTAGTCGAGATCATCCAACGGCCACAGAAGTCTTTATTAGAGTGCAGGAGAAAATGTCATCAATATCATTAGCGACGGTATATAATTGTTTGGATACTCTTGCCGTTGCAGGCATTGTGAAGCAAGTAAATCTGGACAGGGAGCCTTCCAGATATTGTGGAAATCTTGCTCCGCATGCGCACTTCCATTGTGAAACATGTGCTACAGTAATGGACATTGACTTGAAGGATGGGGTAGAGCCCTCGAGTTCAGTCAAATTGCCTCGCGGTGCAAAGATCCAAAAAGTTGAGGTCGAGGTCAGGGGGAAGTGCCCAGAATGTGTTCGTACAGAGAAGAAGAAAGATACTCTATAACAATTTCAATTAATTTTTGCCTAAATAAATGTCCAAACTGGAAATCAAAGATCTTTACGCAAGTGTAAATGGAACTGAAATTCTCAATGGCCTGAGCTTGTCGGTTCCTATGGGAGAAGTACATGCAATCATGGGGCCCAATGGTTCCGGTAAAAGTACACTGGCAAAAGTGATGGCAGGCCATCAGGATTATGAGGTAGTATCTGGAGAAGTTCTTTTAGATGGAAAGAATCTTCTTGGAATGGAGGTCGATGAGCGTTCTAGGGAGGGTCTTTTTCTTGCTTTCCAGTATCCTGCAGAAATTCCAGGGGTAAGTAATGCTAATTTCCTTCGTGCAGCTAGGCAGTCGAGGCTGCCTGACGGTGAGGAAATTGATGCGGTTGCCTTTTATCAGGAGATGTATGAAAAGATGGCCAAGCTGGGAATAGATAAAAAATTTACAGGCAGGTCGGTTAATGAAGGCTTTTCTGGAGGAGAAAAGAAGCGCAACGAAGTTCTTCAAATGATGATGTTAGAACCAAAGTATGCGGTCTTGGATGAAACGGACAGTGGTCTTGACATTGATGCTCTAAAAATTGTTGCCCAAGGGGTCAATGCAATGCGTTCAGAAGATCGTGGTTTTTTGGTAATAACCCATTATCAGCGACTACTTGAATACATTGTTCCTGACCATGTTCATGTGCTCTATGATGGTAGGATAATACGCAGCGGACCGAAAGAATTAGCGCTAGAACTTGAGGAGAAAGGCTATGATTGGCTCAAGGAAGGGGAACTAGTTAAAAATTAATACTTGGAATAAATGAGCGCAGATTCAAATTCTGGAAATACGATCGAGATTGATAGGGAAGAGGCCAACTTTCACTACGACGTCAAATATAAACATGACGCCGGAATGGGCTTGTCCGAAGAGACTATCGATTACATAGCAAATGTTAAGGGCGAGGATCAGTGGATTACGGATTTCAGGAAAAAGGCGCTGAGCGTTTTTTATGAGAAAAAGATGCCCACGCACTGGGCCAGTGAGGATCTGGACTCTATTAACTTTGATGAGATACGTTATTATTTATCTGCGGGTGAAGCTCCAAAGCGTAGCTGGGATGATGTGCCTGATGAGATGAAGGAGACGTTTGAGCGTCTCGGCATACCAGAGAAGGAACGTAGTTTCTTGGCTGGTGTAGAGGCTCAGTTTGATAGTGAGGCAGCTTATTCGAATGTTAAAGATGCAGTCGCTGAACAGGGCGTTATTTTTGTGAATAGTTCGGAGGGTCTGGCTGAACATCCTGAGATTTTCCGCAAATGGTTCGGCAAAGTAATTCCTACAGGGGACAACAAATTTTCAGCTTTAAACTCTGCAGTCTTTTCGGGTGGCAGCTTTATATATGTCCCCCCAGGCGTTAAAGTGAAGCATCCATTGCAGGCCTACTTTAGAATAAATTCTGAGCAGTTCGGTCAGTTTGAGAGGACGCTGATTATCGTGGATGAAGGGGCTGAGTTAACATACATGGAAGGGTGCACTGCTCCGAAATTTGAAACTAATACTCTTCACAGTGCTGTCGTCGAATTGGTTGCAATGAAGGATGCCAAGATTCAATACATAACTGTTCAGAATTGGAGCGCTAACGTTTTTAATCTGGTAACGAAGCGGGGTCTGGCGCATGAGAATGCTGAGGTCAGATGGATTGATTGTAATATTGGCAGTCGACTAACTATGAAGTATCCCGGAGTCGTGATGAAAGGCGAAGGGGCGAGGGGAGAAGTTATTTCTATCGCTTTAGCTAATGATGGACAGCATCAAGACACTGGAGCGAAGATGATACACGCTGCAGACAATACTACGTCAAATGTTGTTTCCAAGTCCATCAGTGTGGGTGAGGGCCGGTCAACCTACCGTGGCCAAGTGCACATTCCTAAGCATCTCAAAGGATGTAAGAATAACACTGAGTGTGATGCATTGTTGATTAATAGCAAGAGCCGCACGGACACTTACCCCGCCATAACAGTCAGAGGTAACAAGCATTCTACTCAGCACGAAGCAAGTGTCAGTCAAGTAAGCGAGGAGCAAATCTTTTATATGAAACAGAGGGGCCTGAGCGAGGCAGAGGCTATGAGCTTGAGCGTGAATGGATTTGTTAATGATTTGGTCCGAGAGTTTCCAATGGAATATTCAGTCGAATTGAAACGTTTGATTGATCTTGAAATGGAAGGATCTGTGGGTTAGCCCAATTATTTCTTTATCGTGTTATTAGAAGAAAAGCCCTCAGTTCGTTCTTTCTTAGATTCTCCTGAAGAAGCAGGAGAGGAGTTTCCTGATTGGTACAAGAGTTCCCGAAGCGATGCATGGATGACTTTTCAAGAAATTGATTGGCCCAAGCGAAGTGATGAGGCTTGGCGCTTCGCAAATCTAAAGAAATTATCACATGAGGAGCTTTATGATGCCAAAGAAGTCGAATGCAATGATATTGATCGGCTAGTGGCAAGTTCATTGTCACTAGAAGAAAATGCAGGGCAAATTTTCTTTGTGAATGATCGGGTCGTTACAAGTCCTTCATTGGATGAAGATTTTTCTAAGAAAGGAATTATTTTTAAACCTCTCTCACAAGCTCTTATTGATCATAGTGAACTGGTTCAAAAATATTTTATGACTCAGGACCCTTGCCTCGGTTCTGCAAAGTATGCAGCGCTGCACAGGGCTCGTCTAAGAAACGGGTTTTTCTTTTATGTGCCAGATGGCGTTTCATTGACTGTTCCCGTTGAAGTTTTCCATTGGGTTTCAGGAAATTCAGCTTCTATATTTCCTCACAGTTTGATAGTGGCAGGTGCAGGTTCTTCAGCCATGATTGCTGAGTACGTTACTTCGATAGATGATGAAATTAGTTTTTGTTGTGGTGTTTCTGATATTCATGGAGAAGAAAATTCGAAACTGACCTATTTGAGGGCGCAGAATCTCAGTGAGAAAGCTCAGTCAATCCATTTGTTATCTACTCGAGCTGCTTTGAATTCTAAGATTAAAACATTTAATTTGGATTTGGGTTGTGAGTGGGTCAGGAATGAGTCTGTAAGTCGTTTAGTGGGAGAAGGAGCAAGCAGTGAAACCTTGGCAGTTAGCGTACCAGAGAAATCTCAGGAATTTGATATGCGTACTCTGCAACTACACGAACAGCCGAACACTTCGAGTAACTTATTATACAAGAATACGTTATATGATGATTCGAAGACTACCTTTGCTGGTATGATAGTTGTAGAAGATGAGGCGCACCATACTGATGCATATCAGACGTGCCGGAACTTACTAATGAGTAATACCTGTGAGGCGAACTCTATGCCCGGTCTCGAAATTAAAGCGGATCAGGTCAAGTGCAGTCACGGAGCAACATCCAATCCCGTTTCAGAAGATGAGCTTTTCTATTTGCAGACCCGAGGAATTAATGAGTCATCGGCTAGGCAGCTATTGACTTTTGGATTTGTTAAGGAGGCAGTTGATCGTATTGGAAATGATTCTCTTGAAGAAGTAGTCTTAGGTAAACTTGAGCGTCGATTTAATAAGATAGGGAAGAGATGATTAACTCATTGTAATATTTTTTGCTATATTTCTCTAGCAAATGGAACAATAGCATGTAGATAAATGCTATAGTTTTCTTAAATAGTAAGATATATGTCATAAATGGTATTTTTTAGAGCTTGTTGAGATATTTGGATTAAGAGAAATTATTTTATAGTAAATGATGAAAGTAAAAATTTTCCTAAATCAGGTTTCATTGATCTTTTTCTTAGTTTTGATTTTTTCCATTTTCCCGTCATGTAAATCGGCGGACTCGACGGCCATGTCTAGTGAGGGGAAGTCCGGCATTATTCGTCAAATTCTGAGCCTGCCTCTTGGTCTGTTTGTTACTAAGGAGGCCAAATATCCTACAGGTGAACCGACGGAGTTTCTTACCGGATTTCTGTGGTCAGTTAAACCTTCTGATTTGGATTCTGATTTCAAGAAACAGGATCCGGGTAACTTAGTCATTGCTGAAGCGGTTATTGGCGGTCCAGGATTGGTTCTTTCGCCGCATGCACCAGGCTTATTAGTGAATGTTCAAAAGTTTTCTTCTGGGGATGAGGTTATTTGTCCACACACGGGGCTTTCTTTTATTGTGCCTGACAATGTGGAACCAGTTTTTGTTGCAAATGCAGAGGATATGCCGACAGGAATGCCGCTAACAGAAATCCCTGAAGATTTAGACAGCAACACCACGAGAGATAAAACTGATCGGGCCGAAGTTACTAAAGATGAAGGGAATGCCCAGAGAGTTGTAGAAGAGCCAAAGCCTGATGGATTAATTGCAATAAGGGTCAGAGGTAAAGAGAATCAGGTATTTAGCCCATACACGAAAAGAAATTACATTGTTGATATTACCGGCCTTAAATCTGGTGATAAGGCTAGGTGTCCATACACCGGGAGAATATTTGTGATACCAGAAGAGGGAGAGGATGGTCGTCGAGAAAATGAACAAAATAAAAACATTGTCGATGAAGCGATTGCTGCAATATCAGACAAGATTGAGTTTCGTGTCTTGAAAAAAAAGCAAGACTCTCAAATTTCAGAAGCTGCTAAGAATAAAAAGGAAATTGTACCTGTTGCGGCCTGGTCCAAGAGAGTTGGTTATGTTATGAGTCCTTTCGGTGGTCAACTCATTGATGTTCGCGGTAAAGCCGAAGGTTCCATATTGAGGTGCCCATTTTCTGGTAAATTATTCAAATTACCTGAGACCAAGGAATAATCCTTTTTTGGTTCAGAGGACAAGGGTTTCATTTTGGGGAATTTCCTGTAGCTAATTCATTAAGAACAACTTAAGGGCCGGGCAGGGAGATTCTTATTAACTTTTCTCCATCGTTTTTTCAGGAAAACTCTGAATATCAGCTATTTAAGCGGATTCTAGGTCAAATGACAGGAACTATTCTTTTTTAATCAAATTATGCGATTTTAAAAGCCGATTTGGAAGTTGCTAACATTATGGAAAGATTATCCAAAAAGACTAAAAAAAACTATTATACAACGATTAATAGATGCGATTCCCATGAATTTGTGACATCTTTTGAACCCCTTAACATTTTCATTGATCCGATTCTCCTTCTTAATCCGTTAAACGTTTATGAGACTTGGCATCACGTAGCTGTTGTCGGGAACATTGACAATGAATAAGATTTTTTCAAATACAGCTAAGCGGTTTCAATTGTCCGGAGATGAGGACATCGAGAAAGCTATTCAAGAAGCCTCGACTGGTCAGCGTCCTGTCATTGAAGAATTACTGAATCGTGATTTGGTGCCCGAAGAGGAATTTCTTAAGAGCCTTGCCGAAGATCTTCACTTGGGATGGGAAGAGGAACTTAAAACCATTAACAAACGGAAGTTGAAGGAAGTCTGCTCTGCAAAAATTGCTCTGAAGCATCGGTTACTTCCCCTTTCATTCGGGGATGGTTCTGAATTGGTCGAAGCTGAGGATCCTAATGACGCAAGCGATACGTTGCCCGAGCAGCCCGGTGGAGAAGACGAACAAGAAGCTAATGAGCCTTTAAGTGATCAGCTCCGCTTGCGCATTGCTACTTATGATCCCTTTAATTATCTTGCTCGTCAGGCAGCAAGCCAGGCCATTAATTATCCTATCGAATGGACCATGGCTTCGAGAACAATAATCCTGCAGGGCATTCAGGAGCTCTATGGTGTAGGTGCTGATACTTTTGAGCAGATCCTTGCCGGTCGTGACCTCGACATGGACTCACTGGACATAGATAAGGACGAAGCGAATGTCCTTGACGAAGATGAGGACGAGGAAGCATCCGTTGTTAAGTTCGTGAACCAGATCATCCGCGAAGCTCTTGATCAACGAGCCACGGACATACACGTTGAACCATTGCATTCTGATCTTAGGATTAGATACCGTATCGATGGGCTGTTGCATGACGTTGCTGTCCCCGAAAATATCAACGCATTGCAGAGTTCTGTAATTGCGCGTCTAAAGATCATGTCCAAGCTTGACATTGCAGAGCGACGCTTGCCACAGGATGGACGAATTAACCTTTCACTTGAGGATCAGCAGATTGATGTACGTGTTGCTACCATTCCTACCGTTGAAGGTGAGAGTGTGAGTCTTAGACTACTGAACCAAGAAAAATTTAATCTGGACCGTCTCGGACTCATCAAACATACAAGGTCCCGCATTGATCAGCTTCTGTCGATGTCTAACGGCATCATTCTTATCACAGGCCCTACTGGTTCAGGTAAATCCACAACTCTTTACACTTTTCTCTCGGAACTCAATAAGTCTCAGACCCGCATAGTTACGATCGAGGATCCGGTCGAGAACAAGCTCGACGGGGTCATGCAGATAGCGGTCAAACCTGAAATCGACCTAACATTTGCACGTGGATTACGGAGTATCTTACGAGGTGACCCAAACATTGTGATGATTGGTGAGATGCGTGACCTTGAGACGGCAGAGATTGCTGTCAGAGCTTCACTTACCGGCCACCTCGTGTTCAGTACACTTCACACAAATGATGCCATAGGTGGTATTTCTAGACTCACTGATATGGGAGTCGAACCTTTTTTAGTCTCGGCTTCGGTCCGCGCTTTCTTGGCTCAAAGGCTGGTTCGTCGTCTGTGTCCTTCTTGCAAGGTGCCTCATGAATACACACAGGAACATTTGAATAGTATTGGGTTTCCAAAGGGTGAGGAGGGGCAGATGTTTGTGGCCAATGAGGGAGGCTGTGACCGTTGTCGGAACAGTGGTTATCTGGGACGGTTAGCAATTTATGAGCTTTGCCTTGTGACACCAGCAATCGAAGGTCTGATCGTTAGCGGAGCCTCTTCAGCGGAGATAAAGCAAAAAGCAATAGAAGAGGGATTCATTAATATGCGTGATTATGGTTGGTACAAGGTCCTGAGTGGGGATACGACGCTCGAGGAAGTGATGTCAGCGACTACCGTTGAATTAAAATTAGAGGATTAAACATTATTATTCTGCAACGAAATCGAAGTAATTAATTAAAGAATACGGTGCCTACTTTTGCTTACAAAGCCCTCAAGGTAGACGGAACTCAGACCAGCGGTGAACTGGATGCAAGTGACCGTCACGGAGCCATGGATTTGTTGGACAGGGGAGGCTTACAACCTCTTAGACTTGATCTAAAAAAAGACCAAGCCAAGGACGGAGATTCTAAAGATGCCAAGTCCAAGGCCAAAAAGGATGAAGTGGAACTCACGGGCCCTATGCGTCTTAAGAAAGCGGACATTGTTCTTTTCACTGAAGAGCTCTCCGAATTACTTGGGGCTGGCCTCCAGCTCGAACCTGCACTGCGGGTCATGGAGAACCGTGAAGAGCTTGGTAAACTTAAGAGACTCACAAAAACCCTGAGGCAGGAAGTCCGTGACGGGACATCATTTTCTGCAGCTCTCGCCAAGGCATCGCCAAGTTTTGGTGATCTTTACTGTAGCCTTGCCCGTGCCGGTGAGGTGAGTGGAGCTCTTTCCACTATCCTTAAGAGGCAGGCAACTTATCTTATAGCGATACAAGAGCTTCAGAGCCGAGTGATGATGGCGCTGATTTATCCTTTCTTTTTGATTGCATCGGGCATTGCCGTGGTCGTGCTATTTATAACGTTCCTCATTCCTCAGCTCATGGGGCTATTAGATAATACCAATTCGGAAATGCCTGCAATTGGACAGCTCATGATTGATTTGAGTGATTTTGTGACGACTTGGTGGTGGATTATTCTAGGGGGAGTGATCGCGACGATCTTTGGTTTTGTTTCATATATAAAGAATCCCAAGAATCATGAGTGGTGGGATGAGACTAAATTGAAGATTCCTATGTTCGGCAAAGTTTTAAAGACCCGTTTCTTTGTGCAGTTCCTTGAAACGCTCGCAAACTTGGTAGGTAATGGCCTGACCCTATTGAAGGCACTAGAACTGAGTCGTGAAGCGACGCCGAACCTTTACCTAAAGAAAAAAATATCTAAGATCATTGAATATGTTGGTGACGGAGCTGCTCTTTCCCGAACCATGAAGAGGGTAGGTTTCTTTCCTCCTTTGCTTCTGGACATGGTTGCTGTCGGCGAGCAGACAGGTCAGATCGGAGAGAGCCTAGAACGCGCGGCGGGCAGATATGACAGGGAACTCGGAAAGGACATTGCTAAGATCAGTGCCCTGATCCAACCGGTCATCGTTGTTACCATGGCTCTCTTAGTTGGTATCATGGCTTACATGATGATATCAGTTATTTTTGAAACTATTTCCGGACTCAACACCTAAAAAAATCTCATAAGAA
Organism: Verrucomicrobiales bacterium; assembly: GCA_014239335.1. Lineage (GTDB taxonomy): Bacteria > Verrucomicrobiota > Verrucomicrobiia > Verrucomicrobiales > DEV007 > EC70. The sequence continues at coordinate 5,898 of JAAZZC010000154.1, read as the reverse complement.
CTTAAAAAATATGAAAACTAACATTACATCCAATCGTCACTACTTAACGGGTGGTTTTACCTTGATTGAAATAATGCTTGTCCTTGCAATCATAGCGTTACTGGCAGGGACGGCCATCTATAAACTTGGTGGAGTCATGAAAACTGGTGAAAAGGCACGTGTTAAATCTGACCTTGGAACGATTCAGACGGCACTGCTCAATTATAAGATTTCAGCGGGAAGTTATCCCACAACTGAGCAGGGTTTGTCTGCTCTGATCACAAAGCCGGCAGATGTTCGTGCATGGGAAGGTCCATACTTCAAAGGCGGAGGAATAAATGATCCTTGGAATCAGGAATATGGGTACCGCTTTCCAGGGCAGAATCAGGGAACAAGCTCTGAGCCAGACATCTTTTCGAAAGGTCCTGATGGTCAGGAAAATACGGAAGATGATATCGGTAACTGGGAAGCCCAGTAAGGAGTCTTCGAGGTCATAATAATTAGAGTTAATGAAAGCACTGGCCAGATCTTCGATGAGGGGCTTTACCCTCATAGAGATATTGGTTGGGTTTTGTCTTCTGTTCTTAATTATTGGTGTTGGTGCTTATTCCTTGTCGGCACAGAGCTCTAAGAAAAAGATCGTTGAGCCGGCCAATGAATTACAATCATTAGCGAGGAGAGGTATGCAAATGGCTATCACTAATCGTCGTCCATTTGTTCTTGCCATAAGTGAAAACTCAGTGGCCTTGCAGGAATCCAGAATTCGATCCGGATCCATTGGGTCCATCTTTGATGATGGGCCGGAACCGGGAGTCATCGATAGTTTTGAATTGCCTGAATTCATGAGATTTCTTGTCCGTTCCTGGGAGGATAAGTATTTTCGCTCTCCGGAAGAGGTCCTTTCCGATGATGAAGAGGTTTATCGATGGGTCTTTGAGTCGAGCGGGATCTGTGAGCCTCTTGGTATTAAGTTGATTTGTGAAGAAGAGGGATCAGAAGGAATGTTGACAATGGAATTTAATCCTTTGACCGCTCAAATTCAGGAACCCTTAAACAAGACGATCGTTCTTGGTGCTGAGAACATTGATGAATTGGAATGAAATTAAGATTTAAATCTAGACGCTTACGCGGCGGTTTTATTTTGCTGGAGGTGATTCTTGCCCTTGCAATCTTTGGTCTGGTATCTGTTGGTATTACAAGGGCACTCAAACAGATCGGCGAGGTGGCTATACGTTCCGGAGAAGAATTGAGGATACAGCGCAAACTTGAAAGTTGGCTGACCCGTTACAGTAAAGCGGATTTCAGGGATCAGGATTTCAGGTCAGCTCTTCCCATTGAGGGAGAAATTGCGGGTCAAGTCTTTGATGAGGTTTCGGCTTACGCTGATGAGATGGGCGTTGATTACTATGCTTATGTGGAACCGCTAGAAGAAATGTACACGTTGGTAGTGCGGGAGCCGGAAGGTGACGAGCAAGAAAGTCCCCTACAGAATATGTACCGAATAAGGATCGAGGCTATCTGGGGTGACTCGGATCAGGAAAGAATAAGGGTCGCAGAAACAATACGCTATGAATCACTCTACCAGAACCGCTAGACTCAAAATATCAGAGGGAGCCTTTACCCTTCTTGAGCTGATCATCGGGATTGCTCTCATAGGCATTGTTCTGACCGGAGTTTATAAAATTGCATCTGCATCAATAATGTTGAGTGATAAGGTTCTTACCCGACAACATGACGATATGCATATGCACAGTTTCATGAGTGTCATGAAAAGGAACATTGAGGATATTCCGGGTAACGCGAAGATTAATATGGAGACTCCTCAAGGCTTAGGAGGAGTCGCTCGTTCTGAAATCGCATTTGAAGATTATCCATTGGCTTTTTCATGGGCAGGCGTTGCTGCCGGATCGAAAATGATATGCATTGTGTCTGGTCCTGATAATGCACTACAGGGTGCTACCAAAATAGAGATCCGGTACCTGAACCAAGAGGAGGCGGAAATCTATGTTGAGAATGGATCATTGTCTGAGGATATGGGGATGAACATTGTTTTGATGAGTGGTCTTAAGAGTGTGACTTGGAATTTTTTCGATCAACGTGACAAAGAATGGAAAGAGGACTGGAGCAGGGAAGATCACCCCAATGACCGACCATCAATGGTTTATATGGAAATTGCATTCCTTGATGATTCGGAGCCGATACGTAGTTATTACTGGGTTCCGACCGTTGAGGATCCCGCCGCAGTCGCTCGTGCAACTCAGTCCGGTAACAGCCGTGCAAACGGGAGAACTTCAGGATCTCGTGGGAATGATTCGCGTGACCGTCGTGGAGGTTCTGCAGATAGTAGTGGAGGCAGGAGCCGAGGAGAGAGAGGCCGAAGCGATGACGGGCGCAAAGGGTCCGGAGGGCGTGGCCCCGCTAGGCCCCCTACTTCGTCCGGAGGTAAACGGCCGACTGGTTCATCAGGTCTGCCCGGTGGATCTAGTCGAGGCAAATAATGAGCTTTAATAATGAGTACGTAATCTTTGCATGAATAAGTAATAATAACATCATCCCCCAATATTAAACTGAACAGTCATTCACAGAACCGATCCACTGATCATCGATCAAAGATTGATGCCTATCAAAATAGACCCTTAAGATCCCATGAGTCTGGGTCTGTTCTGATTGCTGTTTTCTGGCTGATGGCGGCGATGGGGATCACTATATTCTCATCAATGGTGGTTCTTCGTTCTGACCTGCGCGTTGTGGATTCAGAGAAATCATCTTTCCGTGCCCTTCAGCTTGCTGAGATGGGAGTCGCTATTGCTGCGCAGAGAGGGATAGAGGAGTATGATAATATTCTTAAACAGTTTCCGGTCAATGACATTGCCTTTGCTGAGTTTGAAGATTATTTGGAATTTGCTCCTGACGAGGGGTTTCGTGTGGAAATTAAGAAAGAGGCAGGGCGCATCAATCCGAATCATTATTTATTGAGGCCGACTCCTGAGAACCTCAATGCAATGGCTGACGTTTTTCAGTCGTGGGGAATTGATCTTTCAGAAGCGCAGGAAATTGTTAATTGTTTGCTCGATTGGGTCGATGCGGATGAAGTGACTTCGGCTGCTCCTGACGGCGCTGAGGCAGAGTGGTACGAGGCAAATGTTGGAAGCCTTAATTATCCGTTCAACCGTGCCTTCTATGATGTTGAAGAAATGCAGTTCGTGAAAGGCATGGATGTGGTTGCTGCTTACAAGCCGGACTGGCGAAACTATTTTACGGTGAGGAGCCAAGGTCCATTAGACATTAACGATGCTGATGCGAATCTTATTGCTGTAGCGGCAGGCTTAGAGGAAATGACCGAAATAGGTGGTAGCGAATTTTCAGAAAATGTCGATGAGATAGAGGATTTCTTAAATGGTGATAGTGAGTCTGGATCTTATGGTAGGAATGGGCCTGACGGGGTAAAGGACACTAACGATGATACTCCTATAGAAGTTAACCTGCTGATTGATGAGCTAATCAGGCTCGGAGCCCCATCACCTGAGCAACTTACTGGAAGGTTCACTTCGAGCGGGAACACGTTGCGAATCATTAGTACTGGCATTAAAGGTGAATATCAGCGAAAGCTTGAAGTTGTTCTTCGTAATCGTGGAACAAACCCCTCAATAATATCCCGTGAAGAAATTTTCGGAAAATAGTAATATAGTGAGGATACATTAGTAATATAAATGGCCAAAAAAAGCATAGATAAGACGATTTGTTTTCCAGGTGAAGACGGGTGGGAGCTATGGAAACATACAGAGGACCGCTTTGGTCAGGCTGAATATGAATTAGTGGAGGAGATGCAGCTCGATGAATCGGGCTCTTGTGAGCCATTCAAGGATGCGACTCATTACGCATTTCCAATCAATTCTGTTTTTGCTGTTCCGATCTGGGTAAGAACTGATGAGCCGTCAGTGATCAAGAATCTCGTTGAGATGCAACTTGAGAAAATGGGTCTTAAGCCTACCTCAGGCATTGGACAGCTTCTAGACTATCAGACTGTTTGCGTTATTGAATCTGAGCCAAGCTCAGAAACGCAGGAAGGTCCGGTCAAACGCAGTCTGATCCTTGCGACTGTTCTTAATCCCGATTATAAGCATCCGTTACCTAAGACTGGCTCCAAGGAATTTGATGTGAGTGCCAGGTTCTTGCAGATGCCAGGTGAACATATTGTAGTATGGAAAGAGCTCGGACGATTAGTGATGGCTGTTGACCATGAAGGTGAACTTGAATATTTTGAGGGGCTCACGAGCAATAAGTTCGACTCTGCGGCAGTTAATGAGATTAATTGTATTTTGCTTGGGTTGGACGGTGCCGGTCCTGTGAGCGGGGACTTTAAGAACGGTATCGCTAATGAAATTTCCGGTGCTCATATATGGCTTGATGAATTTGATCAGTCGGCAAAGGACGAGTTCGAAGAGGTTCTAGGAATTAAAGTCACTGCAGGTGCCAAGCCTGATCCGTTCTTGCCAGAATCCACATCGAATCTGGTGCCATCAGAAGTAGTAGAGCAGAGAGTACAGCAAAAAAAATCACAAAAAATTCGCTATGCTTTGCTAGGAGCGGCAGTGATCTATCTTCTTCTGGCCGCGGTACTACTTGGGGCTTACTTCAAAGAGAAGTTTGAGGCTGACAAGTTAAGTAAGGAAGTCAAGAGATTGGAACCTAGCGTTAAATGGATTCCTGAATTTAGAGAAAAGTGGAGAGAGCTTTCCTCAGCTCTCGATTCAGATTCTTACCCCGCCGAACTATTGCATCGCGCCACGGCGGCGGTCCCTCCTCAGGACGTTCGGTTTACGAGTTTTAAATATGATGACAGGGTGGCAGTCGGCGGCAAGTTGAAAAGAATTATTGTAATTGATGGGCAAAGTAAGGATGCGAAGGCTGGCCGAGATTTTTACGCGTTACTCACAAAGAATAAAGATTTGGAATATTTTAAATGGGCTTGGCTTAAACAGCCACAGGTCGATCCTCGGAAAAAAGACCGGACCGCAGTCTTTCAGATTAGAGGTGAAACAACTTTATAGAATTATAAATCAATGGCATTACAACAAAGCGAAAAACGATTAATGGCCTTGCTGCTTTTTGCGCTTCTAGGTGTGGTCAACGTGATTGGTTATACTGTCCTAGAAGACAAAAAGAAGGCGATGCAGGATCTTCAGATCGCGCATCAACAAAAATTGGATAATTATAAATTTCTTGAAGGGACGAAGGTGGAATGGGAGCAGAAAAGGGATTTTCTTGGAACTAATGCTCAGCCCATATTTGTGAGTGAAGAAGCTGCAAATGATGAGGTTGAAAGTCATCTTAATAATTGTGCGGGAACCGCTGCCATTTCACAGACGAGCCTTGTCATTAAGCCTATGGGTATGATCGAAATGCCACATTATAATCAGGTTGCACTGAACGTTGCCGTTTCCGGATCATCAATGTCCGTAATTAAGCTCATTTCTTTGCTGCAGGCATCAAATCATACTACGCAGTATGGATATTATGTTGTACCTAACATTAAATTCGAAGCGGACCGTAAGGATCCAAGCATTCTTAAGTGTGCTTTTGTGTTGGCTAGATGGTATAAAAATCAAAATTCTCTAACGAATATAAAAGTAAAAGGAAGCAAAGGACGTGACTTGGCAAACAGCTATAAAAATATTAAACTCTTAGCTTCCAAATGATCGGTAATAATATGAAAGAATTGATAAAATTTATTACGTTGGGGCTGGTTAGTCTTTTCCCTCTCTTCTCGATGGCTCAGGGGCCGGAGGAAGCTTTGACCAAATCGTCTACACCTAAACCTGAGAAAGCACCTGAGAAAGCACCTGAGAAAGCACCTGAGAAAGCACCTGAGAAAGCACCTGAGAAAGCACCTGAGACAGCACCTGAGACAGCACCTGA
>JAAZZC010000195.1 GCA_014239335.1 Verrucomicrobiales bacterium | reverse complement strand
TCCCCTGCATGGGTGCATGGATCAGTTATGGACTGGGTAACATCACTAAGGACTTGCCCGAATTTGTCGTAATGCCCGACCCAAAAGGATTACCTTACAATAATCTTGGAAATTTTACTGCTGGTTTCCTCCCAGCGAAACATCAGGGCACAGTAATTAACGTTAAAAGCAATTCACCAATCAATTATCTATTCCCGCCTCAGGAAGCAAAACAAATCACAGCACAAAGCGAATCGGACGGTCTTGAGCTTTTGCGATCGCTCAATCAAAAGTACGCACAAAAATTCCCGTCCGACTCTCAACTCGAAGCACGCATCAAATCTTACGAACTCGCTGCCCGGATGCAGTTAAGCGCACCTCATATCTTTGATCTGTCAGGAGAAACTCAAGCAACTAAAAAACTCTACGGTTTAGAAGAAGATAAGACAGCAGATTTCGCAAGGCGTTGTATCATTGGCCGTCGCATGCTTGAAAGTGGCGTCCGCTTCGTACAGATCTGGAGCGGAGCCGGTGGACCAACCAATAATTGGGATAACCACGCCAACATCAGCACCGAACTTCCTAAAATGACACGACAAGTCGATCAACCAATTGCCGCACTAGTAAGAGCTTTAAAATCCCGAGGCATGCTCGAAGATACACTGGTAATTTGGACGACTGAATTTGGCCGCATGCCTTTCAGTCAAGGCCAAGCAGGTCGCGATCACAACGGAGGAACTTTCGTTACCTGGCTTGCCGGAGCCGGTATAAAACCAGGCGTTGCCCACGGACAAAGCGATGAATGGGCATGGAAAGCAAAAAAAGAAATTTGGTGTTATGATCTTCACGCAACTATTCTACACCTCTTGGGAATAGACCACGAAAAACTCTCAGTCCGCCACAACGGTATCAACCGACGCCTCACAGACGTTCACGGTCATGTCATTAATGAGATCTTAATTTAGTGTCCTGACAATTTAAGAAAACCAAAGACTGAATCATTAATTGCGATGAACAGCGCTGCTAGCGAGTTATCTATCCATAGATTTCATACCTTAATCCCTGAATTGTTTTTTAGTACTCCGAAAGCTTAAGAAATCCAAAACCTCCGTCCGAACAGGCTATTATATACTGGCCATGCGACTCCTCATATGACCCAGAGCATGATTTTTTCCACTCTTTGAGGGGAGGAAGATTCTTAGTGCTTACTTTGAAAAATTCATCTTTTTGCCCTACCGGCACGGAGCCAATATTAACTTTTGTTAAATCCCCTTTAGCTAATATTCTTTTATGGGTAGAAAATTTCTTAAGATCATCGCTCCTAAGAATTTCATAAGTTAGGCCATTCTTACTAAGAAAAGTAATCTCAAATTCATTATTTGGAAGTACCCTCGTATCAATAATCTCACCATTGACGAGTAATGGACTCAGACCCACTGCAAAAAAACAACCCGATAGAATAACTAAATAGAAGCACTCTAATCTCATTTTATTTTAATTAAAAAATAGATGTATCGATACGGGTCATGACTTCTTCAACAAGAACGAAAGACCATAGAGCATGCAAGCTACAACTACCACAAACGGCCCAGTCGGCTGATCGAGTTGAAAACTCACTACGAGCCCGCCGACATTATACATTGTCGACAAGCCCACCGCTACCAACATTATCATCCACATACGCCGGGCAAGACGACAAGCTGTTGCCGCAGGCAGAATAATCAGAGCCAATGACAGCACTATTCCCGCTACTCGGACCAGCAGGACCATACAAATCCCGGTAAGTACTAATAGCAGTAAATAATAAGTCTTCGAAGAAACGTCACGGAGTTGGACAAACTCTTCATCAAAACAGACTGCGACGAGTTTGTGATAAAATAAGGCAACTAATCCAAGAACGACCAGACCAAGAACGCAGGTAGCGATGACGTCACCCTTAGAAGTTAGTAAAATATTACCAAATAGGTAACTCTCCAAGTTGACCCCCTTACCCGGCGTATGATGAAGGAATAAGAGACCAATACCCATGCCGCCGGCCCAGACCGCTGATATAATTGTATCTTCTCTCTCTTTGAATTTTAAGCTAATACAACCAATCACTAATGCGGAAGCAACCGCAGCAACGATCGCTCCGAGCATTGGTGTCAACAAGACAATGTCGTAAGTACGGTTAAAATAAATTGCAGCTCCAATTCCACCCAAGATGCTATGTGCTATGGCCGCAGCAATGTAGCCTATTCGGCGAGTCACAACGAAAGTCCCAACGACACCATAAGTAAGACTCGAAACGATACCAGCCAGGAGAGCGTAACGAATCACTGGGACGTCCCTAACCGTTTCTAGAAATTCAATCATGGTCGCATACGGAATGGTCTCCCTGGTGATGGCGAGTTTTGCGATCATGCTCGATGCGACGTCGCCCACTGTATATTTCACGAATAGTTTCGCCACTTAATGGAAGTGAATGACGGTGAGCATGTTGATTAACACACAAAACTGAATCACTTAACTCAGAAACCAGTTCCAGATCATGAGTTACAAGGACAAGGGTCATATTCTTTCGCAAACCAGCGAGAGCTTCAATGAATTGCTCTTCAGCAGAAAGATCAATATTTGCAGTGGGTTCATCCATCAATAACAACTCAGGCTCACAGGCAAGGGCACGCGCGATCATAACTCGTTGCCGCTCACCGCCAGAAAGTTCGGAAAATGTGCGGTTTTTAAAATCACTCAGGTGAACAGTCTCTAAGGATTCTTCGGCAACTAATCGACATTGTTTGGAGTAAGCGCCGACACCTAACCGATCAAGTCGTCCCATTAGAACTATTTCAAGAACGGATACGGGATACAATAGATCAAAGCGCATAGCTTGTGGCACATATCCTATTTTCCGACGACCTTTTCCTGCTGGGTGACCTAAAACATCAAGACTACCAGTTTCGGGAGATTCGAGTCCGAGAATCAATTTCAGTAAAGTCGACTTACCTCCCCCATTTGGACCAATTACTCCAATCGATTCACCCTTCTGCACTTCAAATGATACATCATCAATTACTCGCACCTTACCGTAGCCAAACGACAAATCGGTGCAAGAGATAGCTTTCATTAGAAGCTACTCTTAATCGCAGTAGCAATTTCTCGCAAGTTAGCAACTATGTCTTTTTCTAATGGATCAATAGAAACTACGTTTCCATTGATAGACTCAGCAAGAGCAGCTGCGCTTGTCTGATCAAATTGGGGTTGCACAAAAATGACCTTAGCTCCACCTGTCTTGGCCTCATTAGCAATTTTTGCTAATTGTTTGGGGGTTGGAGATCTGTTTCCGATTTCGATGGCCACCTGATCAAGTGAATAGTCTTGGGCGAAATACGCAAAAGCACTGTGATAAACATAAAACTTTTGCCCACTTAATGGTTTTAGGAGAGCGCGGATTTCATCATGAACTTTAGTTAACTCATCTTTGAAATTTGTAAGATTAGCTTCTAAAACTATCGCCTTTTCTTCTGGCAGCATCTCCTTTAGCTTCAACGCTATTTGGTCTGCCTGAATCATGAGAGTCCTCGGTGAAAGCCAAACGTGTGGGTCATTTAAATCCTCATGAATATGATCCAAATCATCCTCGATAGTCTCTGTCTTATGACTCGGATGATCGCAATGACCTTCGAGTAAATCCAGCCCTTCGAGCAAATTCAATTCCTTTGGACCAGCTTCTCCATCACCGATTTTGACGAAGTAATTACTCTCAAAACCCAATTCACCTGAGCATAACAAGTTTGCTCTCGCCATATTCACAATCTGTTTTGGAGTCGGCGAGTAGGAATGAGGATCATCACCGGGACCCACGATAACGCGGATATCAATCAGATCGCCTGCAATCTTCTCGAAAACGTACTGATAGGGTGATATAGGAACAAAGACAACTGGCTTGGCACTCTCCTTAGCAGATCGCTGATTAAGGCCTGTATGCTCAGCATCTTTGCATCCTTGAAAAGTGAATGTTACGATAAAAAGCAGTGCCACCAAACATGATTGAATCAATTTAATTTTCATATAATAACAATGATTGTTAAAGCTTTTTAGTACTTGATTAAGTGCCTTTAATTTATAACTAAATAGTAAAAGAGGAGCTTACGGCTGGTCCTTCATCCAACTCAGAATTTTGTAATGTTTGGCTTTTTCGAGCGCCTTGACTATATCAGCCTTGGCTAACTCATGCGAACCGTCCGTAAGGACCTCAAGTCGATGGTTTTTTTTGCCCTCCTTCACAATACGAATAGTCTTAACCCCATTAAGTTTTGCGATCGCCTTGGCAATCGTTTTTTTGCAAGCAGTGCATTCGACACCGGACATTGAAGCGATATACTTTGTCTCCTCAGCCGCAAATATTTCAATCGGCCCCAAAAAGAGAATACAACTAAAGTACAAGGTCAGGTTTTTGAATAATTTCATGAGAATCCCAAGCTTTTAAGATTAAATTAATTTTTTCATAGTCAGCACATTAATGCAATTAACATGCTATTGCAATATAGTTGCATTTTTATATTGCAATATAGTTGCATTAAAGTAAATACATTATCTTAATATATGAAACCAATCAAAAATTTCTTTTTAGCTATATTTTTACCCGTAATTTACCTTGAACTCGGGCATTCTCAGGAAAAAACATTCGAGTACAACGTCGACGAACAGAAAAAACTATCAGAAGGGTTTTTACTTCTACCTGAAGTTTTCCTCAACTTAACGGGATCAGTTTTAGATTCCGACACGCCAGTCTCGGGTTTAGCAACTAGTGAACATGATCCACAAAAAGACTATCAAATTCATCCAGTTGAACTTCACATTGACGCCCAACTTAATGAAAGCATCTCTGGCCTAGTATATGGTATTGCTCTTCAGAATGAAGATGATGAATGGGAAGCTGGAATAGAGGAAGCTAAGATTACGTACGATTTTAATGATTCGCTAAGTATCTCGGGTGGACAATTCTTGAATCGTTTTGGGTTTCAAAATCAAAATCATGTTCACATGAGAGATTTTGTGAATCAAAATTTGCAAAATAGCCGACTCCTTTCTGATGGAGAATTAATTACTCGCGGTATTGAATTTAATTATAAACCAAAAAAACGCTTATCTTTCAACTTTGCCACCGGTAAGGCAAGAGTGCACGATCATGGGCATGGTGACCACGATAATCATGAGGGAGAAGACCATGACGATCACGAAGAACACCACATTGAAGCTGATGGGATTAATATCTCAGACTGGATAGCCTCAACCGATGTTAGATACTTTCTTGATGAAAATCAGACCCTAATGGTTTCAGGATCACTCGCCGTAGGGGAAAATGAGTTTGGAACTAAGACTTGGGCTTATGGTGCAGGTGTTCAAAAACTTTGGGGAGGTCATGACCACGGTAACGGCCTCGAATTCTGCGAAGGGGCTACAAAACTGAAAGCTGAAATAATTGGGAGAAGTGCGGAAGTTAAACATGAGGACGGCGATTCCGATGATGTTAGTGATTGGGGTTTCTCAGCAGCCTTATATTACGGCCTCAACGAGATGACCACATTATCATTCCGGCAAGAATACATCTCAGATTTAGCTGAGCTTGAACTCGAAGAGAGACACAGAACCTCTTTTGCTCTTACAAGAAATTTAACGAACAATGTATTAGGACGTATTCAATACGATTATAATCGCGCTGATTCCATTGAAGATGAACATGCTCTATGGTTACAGTTTCAGATTGGTATAGGCGGATCAGGTGATTCACACGCGAATCATAACCATTAACCCGCCACAAAGAGTCTGATTTAAAACTAAATTACAATACAACTTCTCGTCGTTCGGTAGACGAAAGCAATTGAATAACAAGCCGTCCTCTTCCTTCAATCGAAGTTAGTTAAGGGAAGAAGGGCGGCTTTTTATTTTCAAAGGAAGCATTCCAATTAAATCGTGCGATAGAAAATTTCACTTGTAGCACTCAATTTTGCGTGGTTTTACACCAAGTTTCTCATAATTAAAACCGGCCTTTAGTGGCTTGTAATCACCAATGATGGCACCATTACTATTCTTGATTCATTAGGCAATGATCCCTTCTATTACCCTACCATGAACATCGGTGAGACTTTCTTTGCGTCCTTGGTGAAAGTAAGTAAGCAATTCATGGTCCATACCCATAAGATGTAGGATAGTGGCATGTATATCATGCACATGGACACGATCAACCACAGCTTCAAAACCAAATTCATCGGTTTCTCCATAAACTGTCCCTCCCTTGACCCCACTACCAGCCATCCACATTGAAAAACCATAAGGATTATGATTACGACCAGGCGCATCCTTACCCTCACTGAAAGGCATGCGACCAAACTCCCCACCCCACACCACTAAAGTTTCATCAAGCAAGCCTCGCTGATCAAGATCCTCTAGCAGAGCAGCGATTGGTTGATCCACTTCGGATCCATGACGACCATGATTCTTCTCTATTGATTCATGAGCATCCCAGGTCTCCTCCAAGTGCCCTCCACCAGAATATAACTGGATAAAACGGACTCCCCTTTCAACTAAGCGTCGAGCAATTAGACAATTCTTACCAAATTCATCAGTCGGAAAATTGCCCACACCGTACGATTCTAATGTTTGCCGAGATTCATCTGAAAGATCCACAGCTTCTGGAGCTTCGGCCTGCATCCTGTAAGCGAGTTCGTAATTCTGAATTCTCGCGGCAAGCTCTTCCGATTCTTCTCGATCCATGAGGTGCTTACGATTAATTTTATCAAGGAAGTCAAGTTGGTTACGCTGAGCTTTACCTGTGAAATTGTTTGGCCCACTTAAATCAAGGATTGGACTTCCCGTTGGTCGGAATAGAGTCCCTTGGTAGGTCGCAGGCATGAATCCACTTGACCAGTTAGGCATACCACTAATTGGCCCTCCTCTCTTATCAAGCATGACAACATAAGAAGGGAGGCTATCATTTTCACTTCCCAATCCGTAGGTCACCCACGTTCCCAGAGAAGGGCGACCAATTAATGGCATCCCTGTATTCATCTGCACTAGAGCAGACCCATGAGCATGGCTATCCGCGTGACAAGAACGAATTACCGCCAACTTATCGGCGTGCTTGCGGATATTGGGGAAATAATCTGAAACCATAATTCCACTCTCTCCGCCAGGACGGAATGGGCGCCAATTAGGAGTAAGAAAACCCACTCTCCTTCCTCCAGAATTAATGTAGCTTTTATCCTGAGGTAAAGATTTACCAGCAAACTTCCTTAACTCAGGCTTATAATCGAAAGTGTCAACCTGGCTTGGTCCACCATTCATCATTAAGAAAATACAACTCTTAGCCTTAGTTTTGAAATGAGATGGCCTAGGCTCTAGAGGACCATCTGACGCGAGACTCTTTTGGGGGAAGAATCCGCTTCCAGAAAGTAATGATGCTAATGCCAGGCCAGAAAAACCGCCTCCCATTTCCCAAGCAAATTCCCTCCTAGTCTGTCCACAAGGGAAAGAACTTCTATGTGACCGATTAATCAATATAAAGAAATTCGTTAGAGTTTAGTAAAACGTGACAAACTGAAGCGAGCCCTTGGAGCTCTGGATCCATGACCGGCTTTTTTCTCAAAGAATAGTTCATAGTTAAATCGTACTTTTTAGCAAGTAGTTTACTGATGGATTCCATTTCCTGTGGCTCTAATTGACGCTCATAGACAAGCAATTCCGCAATGTCACCTTGCCAGTATTCCCATTCTATATTCCCTTGTTGCCCAATGACCCATTCCGTGTCCATTCTCCTTTCCTTTAAAGAAGAACTCCGGGTCGCCAAAATCTGCCCATTAAAATTAATTTGGCTACCTAATCTTCCACTAGATGCAGAAAGAAGAAATCCATGACCGGGGGCACCAATGACCTTATCCTTACTTGAAAAGTCATCAGAGAACCTAACCGTCGATTTTCCAGTCAACCCCAAGAACAACGAGTTAGTTGAGTTTCCTGCACGGCCATTCCAGTTAGAAATAATTTCCCGGTGCTCCTCTGAAGAGGATCGGTCACTTGCAACTGCAAAAAATGTAAATTCCTGGCCCTTGATCACCTGACCCTTAATTTTAAGGAACTCTCTTTTGCCACTGAACCGCATAGCAGGTTTATTTCCTATGGCCTTGCCCACATAAATTGGCCTCCGCCCTGAATCGGCCTGAGTCACATCATGCCCATTACCTGAAAGGTCCTTCCAAAGTAATAATTTGCCATTAGAATCAGTAGTCTTTCCAGCATCAGCAGATACCCAAAAATGAAGCCCTGAACTGGGCACTTTATCTACAGCGGGTGATCTACCCCTTACTTGCATTGCCTGATCATTGACATCTTTGAAATGAGTCACCTGTTGATTATAATGGTCCAACGCAGTAGTTAACTCATCTACTGACGGAGCACGCCCTAAAATCTTTTTCCATGCAAAGGAAATTGCATCCTTTTTAGAATTAGAAACCTCATTCGCATGATTAGCCAATCGCTGACTCCTTGCGTGAACAAAATGATTATTTAGCATTGCAAGTGATTGTGAAACAACAGTCGTTGAGTTGCGATTGCCGCACGGCTTCTCACTACTTGGAAAATCAAATGCCGTCATAAGAGGGACTAAGAGATGCCTCTTAGAAATCATATAGACACTTCGGCGAAATTGTTCTTTGAGGGGCGATGGAGTCCATGCGCTACTCTTGCGCGAAAACCCTTCCAGAGCTTCCGCAGCAAGTTCAGGATAAAAGCTTTTACCACCCATTCGCAAATCAAGCTCTCCAGAAACATGAAGTAAGGAATCTCTTAATGACTCCGCATCCATTCGCCGCATATTATTTCTCCAAAGCAGTTTATTGCCGGGATCAACAGACATGCACTTCTCTGCCTTTGGATGAAGGGAACTTTGTTTGTAGGTATCAGATAGTACTATTTTTCTAATGACCTCCTTAATGCTCCAGCCCCCCTTAATAAAGTCATTCGCGATCCAATCCAGTAATTCAGGATGAGTCGGACGAGCTGATTTAAAACCAAAATTATTTGGAGTAGCTACAATTCCTTTACCCATTAAATGCTGCCAGATGCGATTTACCATCACACGGGCAGTGAGAGGATTGCTTGGATTAGTAATAAAATCAGCAAGTTGGAGTCTGCGCCAGGATGTTCTAGATTCTTTGGGCGGACTAATTAAAGGTCGGTCCAGATGAGGTGCCAATGAAAGATGCCCGGGCTCAATAACCTTAGATTTCTTATCAGGATCACCATTAATTAATAAGTGTAATGGTGGCGGGTCACGATGAACGTCAGTCCAACCAAAGACTTCCTTGTGCCCTAGCTGCTCAGCACTCGGCCCACCCATTATTGCCGCGCTACCCGGCTCAATTGTTCCTGCCCAAAAAGCAGCGGCCATGCGGTAATAATCCTGTTGCGGTATAGGATCAAATTTATGATCATGACACCGCGCACACCGTACTGTCATGCCAAGAAAGGCCGTACTAACCACATCCACCATATCTTCAAGTCTTTCGTATTTATACTCTTGTGCATCATTGGGTTCATCATTCCATGTCCCCGCACGCAGCATCCCGGTAGCAATTACCGAGGACTCATTGCTATTATCTATTTCGTCTCCAGACAATTGCTCTGTTACGAACTTGTCATAAGGCATATCAGAATTGAAAGCTTTAATGACCCAGTCTCTATATTTCCAGATGTGAGGCTTCACAGCATCACGCTCATACCCATTTGTTTCTGCGTATCGAACAACATCAAGCCAATGCCTTGCCCACCGCTCTCCAAACCTTGGGGAACCTAATAATCGCTCTACCAGCTCAGAGTAAGAATTCTTATCTTCAGAATGAGAAAAATCTTTTATCTCTTCATGGCTTGGAGGAATTCCTATTAAATCAAAATGAAGCCGGCGAATTAAAGTATACTTATCAGAGGGAGGAGAAGGCTCAATGTTTTGTTCCTTTAAACGATTTTTAATAAAGGCATCAATTGGTTTAACATTTTTATCGCCCGATATTTCAGGCACTGCGGGCTGCTTAACTTCGCTCAATGACCACCAATCAAGACCAGCCCGATCTGCACCTATAATGGACTGCACAGAAAGCAAAATGATTCCCAGAATTTGAGAATATGCACGCATAATTAAAGTAAATTATGATGAATTTAAATATCATGCGATAGAAAACTTTTACTTATAATACTCAACTTTGCGTGGTTTTACACCAAGCTTCTCATAATTAAAACCGGCCTTTAGCGGCTTGTAATCGCCAATGATGGCAATAGAACGGTCTGTCTTAATATCTTTTTCCAAACCCAACCCCCAATAAACTGCGTTGACCGTCATCCTCCTTACCCCATCATTTTCCAAGTCCTTCGCTGAACCCATTGTGAAATGAAAAACCCTCGAATCCAGACCCTTGTTTCCTGTCCATTTTTTTGTCCAAGCAACAGGCAAAGGTTCTTTCTTGGTGTTAGGCGGAGCATCCTTTTCAAGATTGATCAATGGCTGCCCTAAAACCAATGATGTGCAATCCTCTGGAAAAGGGTTCTTATCATTATGACAACGGTAAACATCGGAAGTCCCCCAGATATTCCCCACTCCGCTAAGAATAGGATGTTTCTTGTTTTCAGAGACAATTACTCCGCGCGTTGCTTCACGATGCCAACCACCGTGGTGGCCCATGAATGTACCGCCCAACATTTAGCGTAGTGAAACATTTTTTCCGCCCTTCTTGTATTTTAACCCTCCCCAGAAACCATGATTGGCAGTCCTCAGAGCAATGAATGGTTTTCCGGAATCAAAGTAATCATAAAAGTGCTGCATCTGCTCTTCCGGAAGATGCATGAATCGAGAAATCCAAATCAGACAGTCAGCTTTAGCTAAAAGATCAAGGCCTGGAATATTATGTCGTTTTGTTTTGTCTTTGAACGGAGCTGGCATGGTCGGATCCACTTCACCTTTTTCATTAACCGAAAACAAAACAGTACAATCAAAGCCATGATGTTTGGAAAGGACTTTCGCCAACATCGGCATGGATTGTTCACTGCGATATTCCTGCTCAGCCGCGATTAGAATAACGTGCTTATTCTTTCCTGGGCCTTCGAGTCCTGAATAAGTTAACCATAAGTCACTTTGGGGTGCGGTAGTTTTGGAATTTTCTTGCTGCGCTTCCAGACTCTCTGAGAAAACCATACAGAGAATGGATAGAAAAGAGATTTTGATTTTTTTCATAAAGTCTAGGTTCATTTTTTCTGATTGATTTTTGGAGTAGCTCTCATGTTATTGTCCATCCGGTAACCATAGGCATTGCGTTGACCCTCATACTATTTCTGTCATTTCTCCGGTGCTGTCCGCAAACTTTTCTACTGGAGCATCTACGGCATTGAGCATGGAGACGAACAAGTTTGCCAAGGGCACCTTTTTGTCGTCCTCAAAAGAGTGCAAGTTCCCGTGCTTAAAGCCAAGCGCATTTCCACCCGCTACCTGAATCGGATAGTTCTTGGTACTGTGGGACGCATGCGGATGAGCTGATCCCCAGACCACTATCGTCTGATCTAGCATATTGCTGTCACCTTCCGGAGTATTTCTCAAGCGCTTCAGAAAGTAGGCATGCTGCTTGGCTCGCCAATTGTCCCACTTGCCCGATTCGGACGGGCGCTTGTGAGCT
>JAAZZC010000144.1 GCA_014239335.1 Verrucomicrobiales bacterium | reverse complement strand
CTGTAGAATCGTCATGATAACGTTGGATCAGTTCCTTGGCGATTCGTTCATAAGTTAATCGAAGAGCCTTAAGTGATCCAGAATCCATTACAACCCCCTCTGAAGTAATGCTCGAGAAAAGGCTCAACGCGATCTCTCTTGCCATTTTCATGAGTCCCTTATCGACTGTCGGCTCCGGGTCATCATGCTGGTGCCCTAAGTGCTGATGCTTGTGCTCAAAATTTGATCCCAGATCAACTTGGCATATCCCTTTCACGGTCGTGTTATGATAAACCTCCACCAACATGCCGACTTCCAGCCCCCAGTCCCCAGGCATGCTAACTCTCCTAGCAAGATCCGTTGAAATAGAAAATTCCCCAGACAATGGGTAACGGAAACCTTCAAGGTATTCGAGCATCCTGAGGTTTCCATAGACCTTAATGAGAGCCCTCAACAAAGGAATCACAAAGAGTCTTGTAACGCGCCCGTACATCCGGTCACTGACCCGTCCGTAGTAACTCTTGCAGTAATCATATTCGAGCGCAGGATGCGCTGTCGGCATACACAACCTCGCAAGCATTTCTCGATGATAGGAAAGAATATCAGAGTCATGCATCGCAATAATACCCGCATTTCCTCTTGCAATAATAAACCCATAAGCCATCCACACATTGCAACCCTTGCCGGGAATATATTCTGTGATCTGAGCCTCTTTTAATTCATTATAAATTTCTCCCACTCGCGGTCCGTCGTTCCATATAATGAAATGCTTCTGCGGGAGTCTTGAAAAAAAATCTTTCGCCTTTTTAAACTGATCAGAATCCATTCTGTTCATGGAAATGACCACTTCATTGATAAACTCCACTTTCTCTAAGTGTTCCAGAATACCGGGAAGCGCGGGCCCCTCCACCTCTGAATAGAGCGCGGGCATAACCAATGTAATTGGTTTATCCTTTGAATACTTCTTGAGCTGTTCCTGCTGATCATTGAAGCTCGGATCAGCTAACTGATGAAGGGTTGTCACCAACCGGTGCTGGTAAAAGTCAGACACTTACAATGATTTTATAATAAACAAAAATAGATCAGGATGTCTTTAGTTGTTATTTATTATCGATACCAGATTCATCCTCTAAATCAGAATCATCCTCTTCCGGACTCAAAATTTCATCCTCTATCCCTTTCCTTAAAGTCTTCCCTATAAAGGGTCGAACCAGACCATAAAGAGCATAAATGACCAGAAGAAGCGCCGGCATCCACTGATAATAGTAAATGGTTAGCATCAGAACAATGATCGCCCCAACTACCCATGGAAGAGACCTCTGAGTCTTCCATGTTACTTTTTTAAAGCTCGGATACTTAATCGAACTAATCATCAGATAAGAAAGGAATAGCATCAGTAACAAGAAAACAATTCTCAGACGACTGAGATCCTTTTCACTTTCTGCGACCCATAAAACGAACAATGTCAGAGCACTAATAAGACCGGCAGCTGCTGGTATTGGAAAGCCTTTGAAATGACCCCTGGATTCTTCACCATATGTCGCGATGCAATTAAATCTCGCTAACCGCATTCCTCCGCAGACAAGATAAATTGAAGCAACGATTATCGGGAACGGAAAGCTACCCGAAAACTCATTCATGATAACGCTTTGAACGAGCAGAGCCGGGGCAACACCGAAAGAAACGATATCGGCAATAGAATCAAATTCTTTACCGAATGGACTGTCCTGCCCTCCGAGCCTGGCTAATCTCCCGTCAAGAACATCAAAGAGACACCCTGCCAAGATGAGCCATATCGCCCTCTCAAAAAGATATCTGGACTCGTCAAGATTACGTACCCCGTCATTAGAGATGGCATTAATAATGCTAATAATGGCTAAAAAACCACAGACAAGGTTCCCTGCCGTCATAAGATTCGGCAGAAGATATATTTTTGGTTCGTATTCTTCCTCTTCTTTCACCACTTAATTGCAATCATTTGCACCTTAAGGTATGCGAGTTTTTATTAGCACCCAACTAAATTCGATAATGATGGCATCTGATATTTCTGAAAAAACAACTATGGGTGAATTACAAGAGCTCGTTCCCGGTTCCAGGAGAGCGCTTTTCGCAAAGTATCATATCGGCGGATGCCAAAGTTGTGGGTTTGATGATTCAGAGACAATAGCCGAAGTGTGCCAGCGAAATAACAATCTTCCGGTGAACGAAATTCTCGATCATCTACGAACAAGCGCTGACCATGATAAAAAAATTCAAATTCAGCCAAAGAGTCTTAAATCCGAAATAGAAGACACCAATAATAAAATCCATTTATTAGACATCCGATCGAGGGAGGAATTTGAAGCGGCTCGTATCGAAGGAACACAGATTCTTACTGCAGAGCTTCAGCAAGAGGCTCTTGGAAAATGGGACAAGGACACGGCAATTGTAATCATTGATCATTCCGGAAACAGGTCATTGGACATTGCCTCATTTTTCATTGGCCACGGAATGAAAAATGTTCTTGCCCTTGCCGGGGGCATTGATGCTTATGCTCAGGAAGTGGACTCGTCAATACCAAGGTACCGTATAGAAATAGAAGCAGACTAAGATGCATTCTTTGTGGAGACTCGTATTTCTTTTATGGCTTTCTGGCCAATTGCACTCACTGCTATGCCTCACGAGCCCAGCCCAAACAAACTGGCCTTCCTGGCGAGGAGCAACTGGCAACGGAACGGCTCCCGAAAAATGCAAACCGCCAATAGAATGGTCCGAAGAGAAAAATATTATATGGAAAAAGAAACTGCCTGGCCAGGGCCACTCAACCCCAGTCATTTGGGTTAATAGAATCTTCATCACTTCAGCCATTCCGTTCGGTGAAAAGAAAGAGCCTCCAGTCCTCGACAATGCCCCCGGATCCCATGATAATATTCCTGTCTCACAAATGCACCGCTTCGTTGTCCTTTGCATGGACCGAATCTCAGGAAAAGTGCTCTGGCAGACCACATGCAAAGAAACCTTCCCTCACGAGGGAGGGCATGTGAGTGGGAGCCTCGCATCTGCCTCTCCAGTCACTGACGGCAAACATGTCATCGCCTACTTTGGTTCTCATGGACTTTATGGTATAGACTGTGAAACAGGAAAAATAGTCTGGGAAAAAGATTTAGGGAAAATGGCAACCAAGCACGGCCATGGCGAAGGGTCCTCCCCCGCAATTCACAATGGCACGGTCATCGTGAATTGGGATCACCAGAACCGATCTGCACTCTATGCATTTGATATATCTACGGGAAAAGAAAAATGGAAAGTCGAAAGGGAAGAAGTCACTTCCTGGTCATCCCCTCTCATTGTCGAACATGAAGGAAAGAATCAGGTCATCGTGAGTGCCTCCAAGCGCGTCAGAGGGTATGATCTAATGAACGGAAAAGTGATCTGGGAATGCGGAGGAATGTCACAGAACGTTGTCGCTTCACCAGTTTCTCAAAATGGAATGGTTTATCTAGGTTGCAGTTATGACAAAAGAGCCATGATTGCTCTAAATCTCAAAGGTGCCGAAGGCGACATTACCGATTCTGATCATGTCATCTGGAGCACCAACAAAAGGACACCCTATGTTCCCTCACCCCTACTTTACAAAGGAACGCTCTATTACCTCAGTCACTACCAGGGAATCCTTTCAGTAACTCATGCCAAATCAGGTGAAGTTAAGGCAGGCCCTTACCGCATTGACGCATTACGGGAAATCTACTCGTCACCGGTAGGAGCAGGAGAACACGTTTATGTGACCTCAAGGGAAGGAACGACAATTGTCATTACTCATGCAGATGAACCCAAGCCCGTCGCTTTCAATAAACTTGATGATTCTTTCAGCGCTTCAATCGCCGTGTCCGGGGATCAGTTATTCCTTCGTGGGGAAAAAAATATTTACTGCATCGGAGTTAAAAAATAAGATAAATAAAGTTACATCAAACTTCATTGAGCGGCTCATTAGCGTCACCGAAAGAGTCTGGCCTAACATCCATTTTATCCATCATGCTCAAGAATAGACGAGACATCTGACGGTCTTTCTTATCAAGGTAATCAAGGTTCTGCCCCCCCTTAATCCTACCACCACCACCGCCTATCATGACCACTGGCAACTGATTTGCGTTATGATTACCAGTCAACATACTGGAGCAGAGCATAATCATGCTATTATCGAGCGCTGTCCTGTCTCCCTCCTGAATTGAATCCAGTTTGCGGGCAATGTAAGCCATCTGTTCTAAAAAGAACTGATTCACCTTGAGCCAATCTTCAGTATCACTGTGCGAAAGCAGGTGATGAATCATATAATCCACACCGAGGTGTGGAAAGCGAAGCGTACCATGGTCATTATTCAGTTTCAGTGTACAGATACGGGTCGTATCTGTTTGAAATGCTAGGACCATAATGTCCGACATGAGTCGCATATGCTCAACAATGTCTTGAGGATAACCGTCCTTCGGACGCGGTATGTTAGGGCCAGTAAGTGTCGGCCTCCAGCCCTGTAGTTCACCACGCTTGCCTGCACTCTCAATCCTTTTTTCAACTTCCCTCACTGAGTTTAAATATTCATCCAGTTTTTGCTGATCGAGTCGACTAATGCCTCTCCTCAGACCCTTCGCATCCTGTAGCACCGCATCAAGTACGCTCTCATCACCGGCCTGAGCCTTGTTCTTGAAAAGCTGATCAAAGGCAAGGGCCGGATAAACCTCAAGGGGAGTCGGTGTTGTCGGACTGGACCAGGAAATATGCGAACTATAAAGCATTGAATAATCCTTATGAACTGATGGATTTGCTTTCTCACAACCTAGAACCAGACTCGGTAACTTGGTCCTATGACCGATCTGCTGTGCCACGAACTGATCAACGCTAGTCCCGGACTTAATTCTACCACCAGAGGCCAGAGGAGCCCCTGATAACAAATTACCAGTCTGTGAACTGTGTATATTTCCTTTCAGAGCCTCCGCGTTGTAGAGACCACGAATGAAAACCATCTTCTCACGGAATTCCCTGATAGGGTCAAGGACCTTGCCCAGTTCCATTGCCTTTCCTTGTCCTTTGGCCCACCATTCACGGCCATGATATCCACAACCGGAAAATAAAATTCCCATCCTCGTAGGCGCCTGACTCGCCTGCTTCTTATCGGACTTTACATCGCCCCATACCCTAAGAGACTCCATCCATGGCAATGCCATGGTAACTCCAAGCCCTCGGAGCATTCTTCTCCTTGAAAACTGGTACTGCATCTTGTTCATAATCCCTATTTCTTACTCATTTTAAGGTGCTTACAAATAGAATCAATCATCGTTTTTAACTAACTGACCGCGAATTTTTCTGAACTGGTCACTACTAATCACTAAATCCACAACCACATTGAAGCGATACTCATTATCTCTAAGTTGATTCTTCATTTCTTGAATTAACAGCATATCAGAAAGCTGAACTTCACGTCCAAGGGCATAACCAAGAAACTTGCGGCAGAACTGTTCTAGGAAATCATCTAATCGTTCTGTAACTAGATAATCGCGTAAGCCCTTAATGCCATTGACTCGAGTCCCGTCAAAGAGCGTTACAGAGGTATCACGTTGATTTTTTCTTGTCCTTCCTATGGCGTCAAATTGCTCTAGAGCAAAACCATAAGGATCAATTCTTTCATGACACTTTGAGCATTCCTTAGCAGAACTGTGTTTCTCAATGAGTTGTCTCGCTGTGAGATTTTCAGGAACCTTTTCAGGAAGGTCTGGGACATCTGCAGGAGGCTTGGGTAGCTTCTCTCCCAATAGCGTCTCATAAATCCAGTTACCTCGCAAGATCGGGCTAGTCCGTGACGCCCCAGAGTTAACTGCTAAAAATGCACCCATGCCAAGGACTCCCCCACGACCCTTCGAACTGATGCCCTCGACTCGCCTCCATTCTTCAGGATCGGCAGTTCGGGTAACCTTATTATCTTTATCGCGCCAAAGAATTCCCGGTTCAGATTGTTGAGCCGCCTTAATTCCATAATTCGCGGCCAAAGATTCATTTAAAAATGAATGATCCGCGCTAATCATATCGAGAACTGATCCGTTATTGCGGAACATGTCCTCAAAAAACATTAGGGACTCCTTATGCATTGGACCACGTAACTGAGAGAATTCAGGAAAGATTTTTTCATTCTTATCGTTATTTTTATCAAAATCACTGATGTGCAACCACTGACAGGCGAACTGCTCCGCCATACGACCCGATCTCGGGTCCTGAAGCATTCTCCTTGCCTGACGCAGCAGCTCTTTGTCGCTAATCAGAGAGCCGTCTTTGGCCGATTCAAGAAGTTCATGATCAGGGCTCGAAGACCAGAGGAAATAACTGAGCCTCGTTGCCAATTCATAGGC
This sequence comes from Verrucomicrobiales bacterium, assembly GCA_014239335.1. Taxonomy (GTDB): domain Bacteria; phylum Verrucomicrobiota; class Verrucomicrobiia; order Verrucomicrobiales; family DEV007; genus EC70. The sequence goes on along the minus strand of JAAZZC010000144.1, from coordinate 983 downwards.
ATTTACCCTGACCGGATCCTTATCAGGACCTGAACCTTCACGACGATACAAGAAGGCCGGTGAGGTTAATACGCGAGCAATCATCAGGCGGATCGATTCTTTATGTGAAATCTCAGCGTCACGCAACTGCGAGTAAAAATCTCGCAGCCTATCCTTTTCAGAAGCTGTTAAGGGCCGACGCCATGCGCGATTGGCAAATTCTAACACAGCCTTAACGTGTACCGGCTCGGTGCCGATGAGACGCTTCCGAAAAGTATCTGCACGACGATTAATGGATTCCACATGGGGGGCCCAGGCCTTAACAAGGTCAGGCCGGTCCTGAGTCGCAAATTCTCTGATCTGCTCGAAAGCGACCTGATACTTCAGCGGCTCACGGGCCACGTAAAACAACTCATCCCACAACTGATCAAGTTCAGCAGCCTGACCTTCATTCAACATCAAACGCCTCAAATGATCATCCTCACGATGAAAAAGCGTTAAAGTAACAACTTCATCCACCGGTACAATACGGGCATAACAGAGGGCAGGCGGAAACAAGTTACAGAACCTTTTAATTGGTCCCTCGATCCGGTCACGTGCGGGACTTCCCTCCCGCACTAATATCGGGCCATTAGAAGTGACAGGCTCAGAGGAAAGCACCTGCACTTGAACGGTGCCATCATGACCGTGCTTGGGATCCAATTCGGCCGTGCCCACTAGTTCGCGACCCTTGGCTAACTCCGCCGGAACGCGAAACTCAATGACCTCAGGGGCCTTAACCACCAAATCGGCCATATCGACGGCGTGCCCCAGCGGGTGACGCCCGAACTGATCGTCCGGCTTTAATTTCTTTAGTAAGTCTGTGGAATCGACGGGCATCCGAAGAGCACGAAGCTGTCGCTGCAATAAGGAATCAGGTAAATCTGAATCCTCTAGTAGTGCACCCGTAGCTAATGCTTGAACTTGCCGTGCCAACTCTTTCCGTTTTTCCGGTTCCTTTTCGG
>JAAZZC010000129.1 GCA_014239335.1 Verrucomicrobiales bacterium | reverse complement strand
GAATTAAAGTCCTGCCGCTCAAATCCATGCCACTGGCTTTTTTTTATATTGTTTTCCTCACAATAGGAATTGGCTACAAACAAAGAAAAAAGAAGAAAATAAACTGAAATTCTCATAACTAATTAATATAGGATGAAGGATTAGGAGCGCTTTTTGTTTGTTTTATCATCAGCTCTCTAGGATAAATGTAAGGTTAAACTTATTAGTCACGACATGAAAAGATTCATCCAACAATTATTTATCTTCCTCTTCTCGATTGCTTTGATCGGCTGCGGCAAACAACCGAATAACGGCAAAGAAGCACAAGGCGGCGGAGAATCTGGAAAAATTGAAATCGTCGCAGAAATTCCTGGTGATGGATTGAGGGACAAAGGATTTAAGGCAGCAGAGGATGCTCTACAGCAAGTCCCCGACATGAGGGGCATCTTTGCAATTAATGATCCTAGTGGACTTGGTGCTGTCGGAGCTCTCGAAAAGGCAGGAAAACTAGAACAAGTCACCGTGATCGCTTTTGATGGAATGACAGAAGGAAAAAAAGCTATCAAAGAAGGAAAGATCTACGCGGATCCGATACAGCACCCGGATCAGATCGGTCGTGAAACCATCAAAGCCATCGTCTCCTATCTTAGCGGAGAAGAGGTCCCCGCTAACTTTGATATCCCGGCTACACTCTATACCAAGGAAACAGCTGAGGCCGATAACGAATCGGAGAAAGAGGCTCAAGACGGCGAATCGGAGAAAGAGGCTCAAGGCGGAAAATCAGAGAAAAAATCCCGTGGCCTGATAGGTGCTACCTGCATGAATATTGCCAATCCATTTTTCAAGGTCATTGAAGAAAGCATGCGTGATGAAGCTACCAAACATGGTTACGACCTAATTTATCTTGGATGTGAAATGGACATTTCCAAACAGAAAAAACAAATCCAAGATTTTCTCGCTAGGGGCGTCGTTGCTGTTGCGGTTAACCCAAAAGATTCGAAGGCAATCGGAACCTCCGTTAAGGAATGTAATGACGCAAATGTTCCAGTCTTCTCATTTGATGTACGAGTACAGGCTCCAGACGCTCAAGTCGTGTCCCACGTCGGCACGGATAATTTCCAGGGAGGAGAACTCGCTGGGCAGGCCATGATTGAAGCGCTTGGTGAGAAGGGCGGCAAGGTCGTTATCATTGATTTCCGGGCAGCAGAGTCATGCATTGAGAGGGTCAGAGGATTCAAGAAAGTTATCGATGCTCATAACGCCAGCCTAACCAATTAAGACGTCGCAAATAGCCAAGCCTTCCGGGCCCGGCCTTTGTAAGAAGAATGTCAGCGTTCGGGAAAATAGTCAGGAAGTTAATTGGCTTTGTCTCTGGCGAATACGGCATGGCTGCCGTGCTTCTGCTCCTTTGTATTCTTTTTAGTATTTTAACCATCAAGGAGAAGAGCCCCAGAGGGACGAAGGCCGGCAAGGGGCTAACCAATGATATCGTTAAGCTAACTGAACAGGATTCCGTAAATTTTCCTAAAGAAATAAGAATTTTCATTGCAGCCGGCAAAGGAAAGTCAGGGGAAGATTTTGCAGATTCTCTTGGAAAAGGACTCGCTTCTAAAGGCATCAAAGTCATTGGTAAGGCGGTGGGAGATCCTCCACAAATCCGAAAAGCGATTCAAGCAGCAGGAGAAATTGATTTAATAGCGACTACCGCTTCGATGAGAAACTTGCCTGTCTTTGACTCTTTTCTAGGTGAAGAAAGAGAAGTGATCCGAGCCAGCTCCATGGTCGTTAATGATACGCTCATCAGGGGAGAAAAAGCGACACTCATAGCACCCCGGACCTATCTTTGGCCTGTATTTCTGACTCCCGTTAACTTGAGAAACATCACCAGCCAAATCGCAGTGATCGCGATTCTCGCAATCGGAATGACTATGGTCATCATCACTGCAGGAATTGATTTGTCCGTCGGCAGTATGATTGCTCTTTCTGCTGTCGTGGCAGCCACCATCATTGAGAAAATGGGAGGCGCCGCCGAAGCTGGCAATTTAGCTTTTCTGATTGCCTCTTTAGCAGGTGTCCTAGTTTGCACTTTGTCAGGAGCCTTCACTGGAATTATGGTTAGTCAGTTCTCTATACCTCCATTCATTGCGACTCTCGCTATGATGCAGGTACTTAGAGGCATCGCTTTCAAGATCGCGAATAACGAGACAATTAGTGACGTTCCAGCCAATTTTCAATGGCTAGGAAATGGTCTCAGCTATGGAATTCCTAACTGTGTGATTCTGATGATTATACTCTATACATTAGCCCACATCATGATGAATAAGACACAACTCGGGCGGTACATCTATGCAATCGGTGCCAACGCGGAAGCTTCAAGGATGTCTGGTATTTCACCTAAGAAAATTAAACTCATTGTCTATGCGATTTGCGGAGCCACGGCTGGTCTGGGCGGAATCGTAATGGCCTCTCAACTGCAAAGTGGGGCCGGGAATTACGGAGTCACTTATGAACTTATGGTTATTGCCGCGGTCGTGGTAGGAGGAACTTCTCTTTTCGGGGGCAAAGGAAAAGTACTTGGAACATTGATTGGGGCCTTCATTATCGCAGTCATAACGAACGGAATGAACCTTCTTCTATTAGGCAGCGAAACTCAAATGATCGTTCTTGGCTTAGTTATCCTTGTCGCTATATTAATAGAACGGATCAGGAGCGGTGAATGGAGAAATGCGGTCGGCGGGTAGTGGATAAATTCTATTCTATATCCCTGCCAAGCCTTCCTTCGCCTCAGCAAAACGGTCCACGGGAACACCCATTCTCTCTAACAAAGAAAGATGAAGGCTGGACATCGAAGTGTCTCTTGAGGGTCGCAAGTAATTTCCGGTCCTGAGGAGTCCCGCTCCTCCGCCCGCCATGAGGACAGGAAGGTCTCTCTCAGCGTGCTCGTGCCCATCAGCTATACTTGATCCATACATTATCATGGAACGGTCAAGGACACTGACCCCGTCACTGTCCTTGAGACCTTTGAGCCTACTAAGGAACCAGGCCAACTGCGCATGGTGCCAACGAGTCACTGCATTGTACATCTGTTTTTTAGTGCCCACATCATCCCACGAAGTGATCCCGTCATCATCCTCTGTCCTGCCGCTGGAGTCCTTCCAATGAGATAAAGCATGCCAGGTCCCTTTAACACCAGGAATGAAATTGAAGTAACGGTTACTCTGACCATGGTCCAACATGAATGAGGACACTCTGGTGGCACCGGACCAGAACGAAAGAGCCATCAGTTCAAGCATTTGTCGCACGTACTCCTGATGATCTGAAGGAATACCAGGATCGGGCCTTGAGAGTGTATCCGTTAGGGCCTTGTCAGCGGCGATCCTTCGGCTGTTTTTTTCAGCAAATTCAAATCTTCTCTCAATGGATCGGACCGCATCTAGGTACTCATCAATCTTGCGGCCATCAGCGATACTAGCTCTGCGCTTGAGCGATTTGGACTGGTCATTGACCAGATCAATGACGCTCCTATCAAGGAACCCTTCCTCGGCCCTGCGAAAGAGCTTATCAAAGACAGCCCTAGGCGCAGTTTCACGGGCAGCAGGTACATCCCTATCTACCCAGGAAAGGCAGTTCCTCGGCAAGCTTCCTGAAAAACTTCCCTGCCCCGCAGTGCTCAATTCCAGTGATGGGAGCGGAGTATCCTTTGCGAAATGGCGTGCCGCTATCTGGTCCACTGAAATACCACCCGCATCATTTTTATGCCCATCATAAGAGCCTCCGGTCAGCCAAGTAGCCGTGCCTGCCGCATGACCGTTCCCGCGTGGAGTCCACAACTTACCAGTAATGATAAGATCGGATCGGTGCTCCTCAAGAGGCTCCATCCATTGATTTAACTGCAAAAGTTTCCCATCCTCACTGACCTTCCTCGGTTTCCAGGAACCGGTCGCAGAACCGTTTGGAAAATAAATATAGGCGAGCCTATTATTAGGATGACCAAAGGCCTTATTCGATGAGTCAGCTCCAAAACTTTCCAGTGTCGGTAAGGCCAACATAG
>JAAZZC010000115.1 GCA_014239335.1 Verrucomicrobiales bacterium | reverse complement strand
CCAAAACTTTATTACAGGTGTAAAGACTAGGAAAGAATGCATCTGTCCCGCTGAAACCGGACACCGTTCAGCTACCCCGGGCCATATCGGATACGTCTCCGACAAGCTCGGTCGTGCAATCAAATGGGATCCGAAAAAAGAAGAGGTCATTGGAGATGCTGAAGCTGAAAAGCTATTAAAAACAGTTAATTATAGAGGAGACTGGAAGCTCGGCTAAGTTAACTATACCATTATATTTAAGTAACAAGGGCCCGTCATCTTAGTAGGTGACGGGCCCTATTAATTAAAAAGAACAGTACCTTATTTATTCCAGCCGTTCTCCTTAATAAGAGCTTTCATGGCTCCAACACTAGGGAGATCAGCAAGCAAAATTTTGTGATCCCATTAATCTTAAGGGCTTATCTTTTCTTTTTTAGTGACTGCGTAAATATTACAATAAATACGATACTTGGTTAAATGAAGTTGTTCGTTCCCATTTTAATTCTCTATGCCCTGTGCCGAATCGGAATCACTGTGGCTGAGGCTCAGGCTACTGAGCATACTGCTTACCAGATTAAGAACGGAATCGTTGGGAATCAGGAATTTGGTGGAGCGCTCGGGATGGACTTTATTGTCAACAACGAAATCACCGTGAACAAGCTTGGAGCATTCGACAGCGGTTCTAATGGAATCAGTATGCCTGTCATCGTGCAACTTTGGTCCCGTAACGATGGCGGCACACCGAACAACCCGAACGATGATACCGGCAAAGAATTAATGGTATCAGCAACGTTCGCCCCTGGCGATGATGGCCATGCTGTCAAAGGAAGCAGGTTCAAGGATCTTGATTCTCCGGTTGTGCTTTCGAATGGGGCTTACACAATTGTTGCCTATGGTTACGGCTCCAATGAACCCAATTACAATCTAGGTGGTTCTCAGGGAGAACCAAGAGGCTTAACGACAGTTGATGTGAAGGAGATCACCTTTGTCGGGTCGTCCCGGTATGGATCATTGGCTGAAAATGGATTGTTCCCGGACACGCCGGACAACGGACCAGTTAACCGATACGGCGCAGGAACGTTCACTTTTCTAGTAAATGACGGGGACAATGACGGAGATGGTATGCAGGATGATTGGGAAGATTCTAATGGACTGGACAGTAACGATCCCAATGATGCTGACGGTAATCCAGACAGTGATGGCCTCACTAACTTGCAGGAGTTCGAACATGGAACTGACCCGAACAGTTCTGATTCCGACTCAGATGGTTTGCCTGATGATGTGGAGACCAATTCCGGTATCTGGGTGAACTCAGAGGACACCGGCACTGATCCAAACATGTCCGATACCGATGGAGACGGGTTATCGGACGGGGTCGAACACAATACCGGGACCTGGGCCGGGCCCTTTAATCCTGGGACTAACCCGAACGTGTCTGACAGTGACGGGGACGGAATCACTGATGGAAGAGAGAACCCAGAACTTGCTTTCCTGGGAACTAACCAACCGGGAACTGATCCGAATAAATCAGATAGCGACGGGGACGGCCACGGTGACGGCAAAGAGGTGTCCTTAGGTAGCGACCCGACTGACTCGGAAGTTATGCCTGTAGTAACGAAAACATCAAATGCTATCGTGATCAACGAGATCCATTACGATCCAGAAATTGCCAACTTACCTGCAGAATTCATCGAAATTCATAACCAGAGTGATGAGACTGTGAATCTGATGGATTGGAAGTTTTCTCAAGCCATAGAGTTCACCTTTCCTGACGTTTTGCTGCCTCCGGGAGAGTATTTGGTCATTGCTCAGAATCCGGACACGATACTTGCTGAATATGGAACCAATTCGCTGGGCCCTTGGCAGGGCAAGTTGTCCAATGAAGGCGAAAGGATTGTGCTTGAGGATGCGGCAGGTAAGAAGATCGATGAAGTCGATTACGGCGTGAACTTTCCGTGGCCTACTGCGGCTCAGGGTGAAGGACCATCGATGGAATTGATACACCCTTCACTGGATAACGATCTCGGGGGTTCGTGGCGCAGTGCGTCGACGGGCTACAATGGAATACAACAAACTTTTGTTCCTCCGAACGACGTGGGTTGGAGGTTCCGCAATGGACGAACTTTGCCTAGCCTGGATGCTAACGGTCGGCAGTGGTTTGAAAATGGTTATCAGGAAACTAATGATGGCCAGTGGATCGACGGACACACTCCGATCGGATTCGGTGACGGCGATGATGTTACTGTTATCAGTGATATGAAGTCAGGTTATATCAGTGCATTTTTACGTTACGAGTTCAGTTTGTCACCTGACAGCGCTAGCCTAAGTAGCTTAGTCTTGCGTGCTTATTTTGACGACGGATGTGTGGTTTACATTAATGGGAAAGAAGTGCAGCGGTTCTCACTCTCTGGCGGTAACATTCCCTTCCCGCCTCCTTCTGGGTTTGCTAAAAATCACGAGGCGTCTTGGGAGGAAGTTGTACTTACCGGGACCGCTTCTTACTTGCTTCCTGGCACCAACACTCTGGCCATTCAATTCATCAATTCATCAATCGGGAGCAGCGACGTTTCAATAGACGCTGAACTGCGCACACCTCCTTCTGGTGTGCATGAGTTGAGGGATCCGAGTCCAGGGAAGCCTAACGCGGTTTTTGCGTTCAGCGCACCTCCACAAATTCGTCAGGTTGAGCACACGCCGAAAGTTCCCGTGTCCGGTCAGAACACGGTGATCACTGCAAAGATCAGTGACTCTGACAGCGTCAAGTCAGTAACACTCCAGTATCAGATTGTTAGTCCCGGAAGCTACATCCGTCTGACCGATGCAAAGTATGAATCGGAGTGGACTGATTTAGTGATGCTTGATAATGGTTTGGGCAGTGATGAGGTCGTGGGAGATTCCCGTTATACAGCCGTTATCCCAGGCGAATTGCAGAAGCACCGCCAATTAATTCGTTACCGAATTAGTGCCGTTGACGGATTAGGGGCACATGTCCAGGTACCGTATGACGATGACCCGCAACCTAACTTCGCTTACTTCTGCTACGATGGCGTACCTCCATGGACAGCGGCGAATCGACCCGGAGTGACTCCTAAAGTGACATTTAGCAGTGAATTGCTCGAAAAGATTCCTGTTTATCATCTCATTGCAACTGGTCCCGATATTGCCAGTTGCCAGTTCAATCAGAGTTCCCGCAATACCCGGTTTTTAGGAACAATGGTCTATGAAGATGAAGTATATGACCATATGGAGTTCAATATCCGTGGTCAGTATTCGACCTACCGGACGGGCAAAAACAAATGGCGTTTCCGCTTCAAGCGCGGGCATCACTTTCAGGCCCGAGATAATTTCGGAAAGAAATACAAGAGCCGCAGGAAAAATATCAAGGCCAATGGAGGCACTGCCCCTTGGACTTACGTGAACCGGGGGATGGCCGGGGTTGATGAGTGCCTCTCATACCGGCTTTTTGAGTTGGCCGGGGTCCCTTCGAGCAGGACCAACTACTTTCATTTTCGAGTCATCGATAACGTCACTGAGGCAAATCCGAACAATCAATACGACGGAGATTTGTGGGGCCTCTACTTCAGCATCGAAGTGCCTAATGGTCGCTTCCTTGAAGACCGCAATTTGCCTGACGGTAACGTATACAAGCTGGAGGCTCCTCTCCTGCAACACAATCAAGGTGCTTATGAACCGACCGGTCCAAACGACGTGAACGAGATTCGCAGGAACATGACCACTTCCCGCTCTGAGAAGTGGTGGAGGGACAACGTCGATCACATTACTTATGGGCGGTATAAGGGCGTGGCCGAAGCCGTTACCCATTATGACCAGCGCGAAAGTCAGCAGGGTTATTATTACCACAACCCTGAAACTAATCAGTGGGTCCTGATGCCGTGGGATCTCGACACCATGTTTCAACTAACGCACAAATACTATACATGGGACAGGTTCCGGCTCTGCATAAGTTCCCGCTATCCGAAGAACTTTCTTGAAGCAAAGAATGAGCAAAGAGAAATCCTTGATCTGCTGTTTAACGAAAAAGCAGTCAACACCGTCATGAGTGAGTTCATTGATATCATCAACACTCCGGGACAGGCATTGACTTGGTCGGACGTCGATCAGTTTGTTTGGAATTATAATCCGAGGACTCCCAGTTTTTTTAAGGGATCCTACAATCGGAAGACTGGGAGTTCGGACCCGGCAAGTGTTAGATATACAAGGACACTGATCACCGCGGATCATGAAGGGCAGATGGATTACATGCGCAAATTCATGCAACCTGGCGGGCACGGTTATGATAGACTTGTCGCGGAAGCGTCCGATACTCGAATCCCAAACAAACCCGAAATCACTTATGCGGGGTCGGTAGGGTTCCCGGTCAACGATTTACGTTTTAACTCCAGTGCGTTCCGAGACCCGAACGGCAATTCAACGTTTGGAGCTATGGCGTGGCGTGTCGCTGAGGTATCGGATCCCTCCGCGCCGGATCATGATCCGGTTAAGGTTCAGCCCTACGAGGTGAATGCTTCCTGGGAGAGTGGTGAACTGACAGTATTTGGTGCCGACGTCATTGTGCCCTCAAGCATGATTGCTGCGGGCCGCACATACCGGGCTCGTGTGCGCCACAGAGACAGTAGTGGCCGTTGGAGCCACTGGTCGGAACCTCTGGAGTTCACTGCCACGTTACCTGACATCAAAGCCTACCTCGAAGGGCTGGTCATCAGCGAAATTATGTATAATCCGGCAACTGGAGGAGATTTGGAATTTATCGAAATTATGAATGTTGGTCCGGACACACTTAACTTAAGTGATTTAAGATTTACTAAGGGCATCGATTTTGATTTTTCTGGTTCCTTAATAACTAACATTGCTTCCGGAGCACGGGTCCTAGTAGTGCGTGATCTCGCGACCTTTGAGGCTCAATACGGAGCCGGGCTTCCAATCGTCGGCGAATACATCTCCTCGACTTCTGCAAATCTCAGTAATGGTGGCGAAAGGATCAAGCTTTCATTCGGTGCCGGCAGCCCAATACGTGATTTCAGTTATGACGACGAGCACCCTTGGCCGAGTTCTCCGGACGGCGACGGACCGAGCCTCGTGCTCATTGCTCCTGAGCAGAACCCGGATCACGGTAACCCAATGAACTGGCGAGCCAGTACGGTGGCCGGAGGAAACCCCGGTACGTCGGATATGATTCCATTTCTCGGTGAAGACCCACTAGGTTACGCATTAGCTTCTTCTCCAATAATATCCGTTGCCGATGGTATGACTATCCTAAGTTGTGCTCGGGTTCTGGGTAGCGACGATGCGGAAATTATCGCCGAATGGTCACCGGACATGAAAAACTGGACCAGTGATGGGCTAATTTTCGCCGGGTCCTTGTCTGATGGTGATGGTAATGCTTTGCTTACTTGGCACATCCCAGCTGGCAAAAACGCCTTCGCCCGTTTGCGGGTCATTATCCGGTAATCAATGTTTCAGACGAACAGTGGCTTCGCCGAAGTCCTTCATTTGTTCCAGCCGTTCTCCTCAATGACAGCTTTCATAGCTATAGCTCCAATGCCAGGATGATCGGCAGGCAAAATTTTGTGCTTCACAAGATACTTTACTGCATTGTTTACCTGCATAAAATCGCCCTTGCGGCCGTCTGGTTTTTCTGCGACCCCTTTGACAAATTGCTCACCAAGTCTTTCGGCCTCAGCATAGGCCTCAGCATTGTTCTGATAATAAAGTGATTCCATGAGTCTTAAGAGCTTCTCTTTTCCTTTTTTAGTTGCTGCATCCTTGCGAATCTTAGTAGCAATTTCTGCCCTCTTTTTCTTCGTTGCATCAGGAGAGAGTTTACCGTCCGTACCGCCTTCAATCGGTCTGCTTCGCAACTGGCGATACCAAATATTGCGAAACCTTACAGGATTGCCATGATCCTGTAACTTAAGCGGCCCCTTCAAAGGGAAGGCCTTAGCACGTGATCGTCCTTTATGGCCTCCTCCTCCTTCCAGAGGAGTCGAATCCTGAACAACGACACCATTAATCAATACCGTCATGGAACCATCATCGAGAACCTTACCGTCCTTAAGTATGGGCCGGCGAAAGATAATATCATAACTCTGCCACTTGCCTGGAGCATTCAAGGGATTAGCCATTGGAGGCATGACGCCATAAATGGATCCGGCAAAACCGTCAGGGTACGTTGGGTTATTATAATTATCCAAGACCTGTACCTCAGTCTGCCCCATCAAAAATACACCGCTATTCCCACGGCCCTGACTGCTACCAACAACTTTTGCTGGTCCTGACCATTCAACATGTAATTGGCAGTCAGCAAATTCTGCCTTTGATTTAATTGTTCCAGCACCACCCACAGATATGAGTGCCCCGTCCTGAACTTTCCAATCCTTTTTGCGTTTTGAATTTTCATGGATCCAATTCTTTTTGAATGACTCCGCAGATCCATCGAAAAGAATTACCGCATCAGAAGGTGCTCCACCTGGAGCCTTACCAGGTTCGACCCTTGGCGGCTGTGGTCTGTTATTATCATGGATCGCCCAAGGATGTGTGTCATCGGGCGGATCACCGTAAAACTGCGCTGTAGCAAAAGGAACAGCAAGGAACAGAAAAAGTACTATTCTTACTATTTGTCGAAGATGTTTAAGGTTTAAGTTCATCGGTTTGGTTTAAACGATAAAATTGTTCGTATCAAGTTAACCCTCAAATATCAGGAAAAATAAAGCTCTGTGAATTAAGGCCCCGAACAAATAGCGGTAAAAATAGTAATTTTTTCGGTTCGAATGTTTCGTGTCTATTTTTTAACTGATGGAGCGTTTGATTCTGCTCTTTTGAGGTGTTTTATCTTTGTTCTGAAGACTCAATACTGCAATAATACAAAATCATTACATTAAAGCTTTTAACAACATGATCAGAAAAACTCTCTCTGCTGCGATCGCAGCATTCTTTACCATATCCGCTTCCTCAGCCGCTGATACTCTTATACTCAAAGGAAAATCAGGCCCAGGCAAAGGGAAGCATGTAGTCATTGTGACAGGTGACGAAGAATACCGTTCCGAGGAATCTGGTCCGATGCTTGGCAAAATTCTTTCTGAAAAGCACGGATTCGATTGCACTGTAATATTTTCTTGGACTGATAATTATATCGATCCTAATAACCAGAAAGGTCTTCGTGGGCTCAAAGCACTTGATGGTGCGGACCTAATGATAATTGGGACAAGGTTCCGTCAGCCTAACGCTGAAGAAGCTGCACATATTACCAAGTTTCTTAATGCCGGAAAGCCGGTCATCGGATTCAGGACTGCAACACATGCTTTTAACGGTGGCAATAAGTTTGGAACGGGAAATGGTGCGATTGGTTTTGGAGCATTCGGGCGAAAGGTTCTCGGTGAACAATGGATCAGCCATCATGGTGGACATAAAAGAGAAGGTGCAAGGGGAGTCATTGAGAAAAAAAATAAGGATCATACAGTTCTCAATGGCGTGTCCGATGTCTTTGCTCCTTCCGACGTTTATGGCGTAAGGAACCTGACCGAAGCAGATACTATATTATTGCGTGGCGCGGTTACAAAAACATTGGATCCAAAATCAGAAAATATTTCGGGAGGAAAAAACAATCCTATGCAGGCACTCGCATGGCTCCATCCATATCTTGCACCTGACGGAAAAACCAAGGGAAATTCATTCTGCACAACTGCTGGTGCTTCATGTGATTTTGTGAGCGAGGGACTCCGTCGTATCGTTGTTAATGCTGCTTACCACCTCACGGGTTTAAAAGTACCCGCGAAAGCCGATGTCGACTATGTGGATCCCTTTTTCCCTAGTTTTTATGGCTTCATTAGAGACAAGAACTGGTTCAAGGGATTGGACATGCAGTCAGAGGATTATGGTCTAGGAAAGACACCTCATGCGCCTGATCCTCCAGGAAGTCCTGCATGGCCTCACCGTGCAACTCCTAAAAAGGGTTGAACCAAGGCCCCTTCTTAAATTCAATTTAAATCCAAAAGAAATTCGATGTGGGCATGCACGATTTGTCCCATTGTGCATGCTTTATCAAATACGGAAGATTTATAATGCTCGGCTAATTCTGATCGGAGCTGTTCAACTTTTTCCGGTGACGAAAGTTTTTCTGCCGACATTATTGTAAGGAGAGATCCTATTCGAAGTTGCGCACTTTTGTATCTCCGTGAAATGAGGGTTCTTTCCTCTTTCTGGTATTGCTCGATAGTTGTCTGGTTTAATAAATTCATGACCATTTCAACGATCGGATAATTATCGGCAAAAAACTGTGCCAGATATATTTTGCGACGGCCTTCGTATGATTGTTGGTCAAAATCAATGGGCCTAACCCTGTACTGAACCTCTTCAAAGTCGGGGGTAACATCAACGACATAATTAACTGACCTCATGTCTCCTAGTAATCGTACAAAACAACGCTCGTTGAACTTCACAAATTCTTTAGCTACCCGAACTTCGTTAATCCCATCTCGCTGTAACCAATCTCTCAAAAATACATTCCCAGGAAGACCTGCTATGTGCTCTTCTATTAATGTGCCGCCATTGACTAGATAATTGATCCTAGTCGGAGATAAAATATGCTCAAGCTCCAGACCATAGAGCCGAGACGCGTCCGCTACCTTAACGTAATAGTGATCAAAATTATCATTGTAACGGTTAATAATTCGGATTCTGAAAGGGCGGGAATTACCAAAAACACCAAAATCTATTCTCTCAACATCCAAATGCTTGGTCTTTTTTGAATCACCGCCCATTTTAAGATCAGCATAGATTTTAGTCAGTTTTGGTCTGAGTTCGGCCATCTCATCAGGCTTATACATCAAGGTCTGCCAATTCGTTTCAGATCCATCAGGAGATTCATATGGGATCGCTTCACTGAACCGATGCAAGTCGTTGTATATTTTGGGTATAGTATCTATGTAGCGGCTATGCTTGATCAGATAAGCCTCCAGTTCAGGACTTATAGGATACGCAATTTTCTTGTTTGAAATTTCCATCTATCCAAAACGAATGGTGTTATTGCTGTGGATCCTCTGATCCTCCCTTTTTATCTTTTGGTTCTTTGGCTTGATCCATGCGTCCTTCAATCGCACGTTTGAGATAAGGCAAACGATCCACTGTGATTGGAGCAAGTGCAACGAACACCTTACCTCCCCCCTGACATTGTATTTCCAGAGTTTTCATATCTTCAGTAACAATAGCATTATCGATTTCAGTCCAATATATGACCTGAAGATTTTTACTGGGAAACCAGAAAGGAAATAATTCAATACCTAGGGGCGTAAAAATAATAAAAGCATGTCTGACGCAATTTACTGCAACCCAAATACAAATTAAGCTCAAACTAAACAATATAAGAGTAATTATAAGTCGAATTGAAATTTCATTAATTGCCTGACTATTAAGATTGGTATTCGAAAACCACATCCAAAATGTAATGCACAAGAAAATTCCACCAAAAGCAACGAACGTCAGCCCTTGGCGTGCGCGGGTAAAGCGGAGCTCCTTTTCTGGTTCGGTTATTTTGCGTGGTTTGCCCAAGGTAATGAAATCAGCAAAACGATATCAACAGAATCTTATCAATGCCATTATCATTCACGAAAGAACTTACTAACAGTACAGAAACTGTAGTTTTTTGCACTGTTTAAGACAAAAGGAAGGCTATTCTAATTTTCCTCAGCCTTCTGAGCAGCCTTAACATTAAGGTCCTGCTTTGAATTAATAGTCGAACCATCAATGGCGGGTAGGCCTAGCATAGACATGGCAAGATTACCGGCATCTCCATTGCGAATTGGCTGAAGCTCCTCAGATTCATACTTTATATTCTTGTCTTCCGGATCTTTCCTGCTCGAAGGATTAACTTTGTAAAGCTCATTTCCAGCAGAAACATCGGGGCCCCAAACGTAAAAGGGGATCGTATAATTTAATTTTTCGTCAGACTTAGTGTGCGTCTTAGTTTCCAATCTCCCGCCATGGTCAGCTGTGATGATGAGAGCTGTTTTACCTTTCATTTGTTCGTTAGTATCAATGAAATCAAAAAATTTTCCTATAATCCAATCCATCTTAGAAACTGCAGATATGTAAACAGACTTTGGCTGGATGTCCCAACCGTTAGCATGTCCAGCAGTGTCCGGATCACGCAAATGCAACATGCTAAAATCATAAGGCGTCTTGGCGAGTGATTCAGTGAAGGTTTTTATGAGCTCTTCTGTTTTCTCATTAAAATGGTAATGATCTAATTTATCTTTACCATTATCCTTACCCTGTGTATCGGGCCTGCCGCTCCGATCATTATAACTCAAGTCGTAAAGAACAAATTTTTCCTTGCTGCTAAAAAGAGCCGTCTTTAAGCCATGGTCATGAGCAACGTCAAAGGCGCTGGCGATGTAAGCTTTTTTGTTTCTATGAAGCATCTGGCCAATCTTGGGAGTACCGTTTTCGATCCAAGCGTGTCCCGATTCACCCACAACTCCCCGCCCTGTCAGCATGCATGTGTGATTTGGCAAAGTAACAGTATAATTAAAATCAGTCCTTGCGTTATGAGTGTGGGCCCCTTCCTTGATGATTCTATAGAAATTGGGTGCCCATTTTTCACCTAGAAATTCAACCGCGTCCGGCCTTAGCCCGTCACAACTGATTAAGATTACGTGTTCTGTCTTATTTTTGTCTTGGGCCAAAGAGCACAAGAGGCCAACAAAAAATAAACAAACGCTTATGAGTAGACGAAAAAACTTTGGGGGATTGTTTTTCACTTGGAATTAATATGCAGATTATTGAAGTAAATAAAATTTTAGTGTTAATCGGGCTCTAGTCCACATGTTTCCAGAAAAATTTCAAGCTCTTCGACCCCGAAATCAGAAAGGATTTTATCCACCATCCCTTCCATGTGAAGGCGCAAACTAGGAGCAAAATTCTGCCCAGTCATTCGAACCATTTCTTCGAATTTCGTATCATCATCAATGACATCATATTCGCGGTACTTGTATCCTTTCTGATCGAGCCAGGCGATGACAGCAACGCACCAAGGACATCCGGGCTTAACATAAAGATCAATGTTCGGGTCGGACATTATCTACTTATCTAATACGCCTTTGAAAAGACTACCCTGCGTGAACTCGGTTGGCCCGTCAGAATGCAGGTTCCCTCCTCGGCATATTGTTCTCCATGAGGAATGCATCGGATAGTAACCTTGTGTTCTTTCGCAATCTTTTCCTCTTCTTCATTCGAACCTGCCCAATGACACAAAGCGAAACCTCCATGAATTTCCGGTTTTTCAGTATTCGAAGGAGTAAAAAATTCTATGAATTCCTCCATACTATCAATTCTCTTCATGTTATCTTCTTTGAAACGGGTCGCGCGCTCTAAGAGTGAAGACTGGATATCTTCGAGTACATTTGCTACTTCCTGAAGAAATTCTTCGTTAGGTATAAATTCTTTATCCTTTGGTGATCGATCGCGACGGGTAACTGCTACACTTCCTTTTTGAATGTCACGGGGACCAATCTCAACACGTATAGGCGCACCTTTTTTAATCCATTCCCAGTTCTTCGCGCCACCCTGCATGTCTCTTTTGTCAATCTCAACACGTATAGGTAATCCTCCATAACTAGAGGAACTGAGTAATTTTGCGAGACTTTCGGCAGCAGTGATGACTGCTTCACGATTTTCTTCCTTAGGAATTACAGGCAAGATAACAATCTGAGTCGGAGCAACCATTGGAGGAATTATGACTCCATCATCATCACCATGCGCCATGATTAAAGTGCCTACTAAGCGTGTACTAACGCCCCAGCTAGTGGTCCATCCAAATTGCTTAGTTCCATCACGGCCAGCAAAACTAATGTCGGATGCTTTACTGAAATTCTGTCCAAGGAAATGTGAGGTTCCCGCCTGAATTGCTTTTTTGTCTTGAACCATAGCCTCAATGCAAAGGGTCCGGTCAGCACCGGGGAACCTTTCATTCTCTGTTTTTTCACCAGTGATGACAGGTATGGCTAAATGTTCCCGTGCAAACTTCTCATAAACGTCCAGAATTTTTTCGGTTTCCTCCCAAGCCTCTTCAGACGTTTCGTGGACTGTATGTCCTTCCTGCCACAGAAATTCAGTTGTCCGTAAAAACAACCTCGGCCGCATTTCCCATCGCATGACGTTGGCCCACTGATTAATTAATAATGGTAAATCCCTGTAACTCTCTATCCAGCGAGCAAAGGCTGCCCCTATTATAGTTTCTGATGTTGGGCGAATAATGAAAGGTTCTGACAATTCACCAGTAGGCACCATCTTGGTTTTTCCGCTTTCATCCTTTTGAACTTCGAGTCGATGATGTGTTACAACAGCACATTCCGTAGCAAAGCCTTCAGCATGTTCCGCTTCCTTTTCCAAATAGGAGAGCGGAATAAGAAGAGGAAAGTATGCATTTTTATGGCCCGTTGCCTTAAACATTGCGTCTAACTGACTTTGGATTTGTTCCCACAAACCGTATCCCCATGGCTTAATGACCATGCACCCGCGGACTTCTGAATTCTCTGCGAGATCAGCTGCTCTTACGACTTGTTGATACCACTCGGGGAAATCTTCCTGTCGGCTTGGACTGATGGCATTTTGAGGTTTGGCCATAATTTTAGCACATATGTTCGTCTCCAGATTGAGATTTGCAAATTCTTGCAACTTTGCTTGATGGAATTTTTGATATTTGACACGATAGAACGCATGAAAAATCAAACGCGCCGGCATTTTTTAAGGCACTCCTCAATTGGAACCGCGGCAATTGCTGCCTCCTCATCCAAACTATTTGCTAACTTCGCTGATTCGGAAAAAGGCTTTATAGATCTATTTGATGGAAAAACATTGAAAGGATGGCACAAGAATCCTCAGAGAATAGGACATGGGACTGGGGGCGTTTGGAAAGTTGAGGATGGCAGTATCACTGGTGAACAAGATCCTCCGGGTTCAGGAAATGGAGGAATTTTACTTACTGATGCTAAATTCGGTGACTTTGAACTTAGACTTGATATTAAACCTGACTGGGGAGTTTGTAGCGGTTTATTTCTTAGAGGCAATGATAAGGGCCAATGCTTCCAAATGATGGTCGATTATCATGATGCTGGCAATATAGGACACATTTATGGAGAAGGCACCGGCGGTTTTAATACTCGGCCATTCGATATTGATGGGAAAATAAAAGATGGAAAGCTGATTGGTCTTAAGCCGAAACCAAAAGGAGAAAAACCAAAAATTAATTATTCTATTTCCGGTGAAAAGTTTTGCTCATTATATAATGTAAATGATTGGAACAAGGTCAGAGTGAAATGTGTTGGAAAGCATCCAAAGATCCAAACTTGGATCAATGATGAAAAAGTTTGTGAATTTGATGCGGCTAGCTACACAGGATCAGGATTTGACCGTGAAAAAATAGCACAAACTCTTGGAACTAAAGGAAGCATTGCAGTGCAGGTTCACGGTGGCGGTGGCTGGCCAAAAGGTGCTAAATGTAGGTGGCGCAATATTCGTATCAAAGAACTGTAAAATCCTTTAGGTTCTAAAGTTCACGCCTTGGCACGTTCAAGAAATTCCTTATAAAATAACGCGCCCGCCGCTAGGTCCGTCTCTTTGATCCATTCGTCAGCAGTATGTGCCTGGTCAATGTGCCCGGGCCCAGCTGCAACGGCTGGTATTCCTCCTTCCGCAGATAAGACAGCAGCATCACAGAACCAAGGAGCGCCAACTAATTTAGGGTCATTCGATAAATTGGATAACCCCTTAATAAAAGGGTTATCGGCTGGGGTATTAAGCGGTTCGCATCGGAGCTTAATGTCTATTTTAATTTCATTGAACTTATGATTGCGAAGAAATTTTTTAAACAATTTTAAGGCATCTTCTCCTCCCAGTTGAGGCGTTAAACGAAAATCAATTTCAATCGTACACTCTTCTGAAACAATATTGGTGCGGGTTCCTCCCGAAATAACTCCAATGTTGATTGTGGGATAGCCAAGCAATTCATCGAAATATTCACTACTTAAAAGATCCTCTCGAAAATCACTTTCTAATAGTCTTATCAGTTCAACCATTTTGCTTATAGCACTATCACCCCGCTCAGGCATTGACCCATGTGCCGCTTGACCCATTGATTTAATTTTTAACCATAGGGTGCCTTTGTGCCTGTAAACCAAATCATTTCCAGTAGGTTCACCCACTAGGGCAAAATCATATTCGCTACCATATTGTTGAGCAAAGTGCCTTGAGCCGGGCTGCCCTGTTTCTTCGCCCATGAATCCTACAAACGTAACTCCAATGTCCAGATCTCTAATCTTTTCAGAACCTATTTCGGATAATGCCCAAAGCATTGCGGCTAAAGTACCTTTTGTATCTGAAGCGCCTCGTCCGTAAATTTTACCGTCCCTACATTGCCCGCCAAAGGGATCTACTGTCATGCCTCCGACTCCAACTGTATCAAGGTGCGGCCCGAGTAATATCTGAGGCTTTCCTTCAAAGCCTGGAAATCGGCCTATCACGTTTGGCCTGTCTGGTTCGACTTCATCGTACCAAACTTCAGCGCCAATTTTCTCCAAAAAATTGCCAACCGCTCTGGCCATTTCGTATTCTCCCGTATTTTCCTGCTCCGTGCCTGGATCACCATCCGGATTGACACTTGGAATCCTGATAAATGATGAAAGAAGCTTATTTAGCGTTGTTGGATCTGCCCGATTATCCATTCCTCTGACTTTCAGTTTTTTCTTATCCTATCTTGGTTTAGAAAAGGCTCCAAACTATTAAAGTTACTTCCTATTATCAGGGTCAAAGAGGGTCTGGTAGAACAAAATTCTATATTTTTTAGCTAATTTCAGTTTCTCTCTGGAAAAAGCTCTAACGAGTATTTATTAAGGAAATCTTAATCATTGATATTAAAAAAATGAAAACATAGTTTCTTTTTTGCTTTCAAAGAAAATTTTGATTTATTGAAATAGGCAAAAATCATTGACATTACGGTCAGAAATAGGCATTAATACTCTTCCCTTAATACATTCCCCCTATAGAAAAAATTTTAAATCATGAGCGAAGAAAATCCTCAAACTCCAGCACCAGATGATAAATCATCTTCTGTTCCCTTAAAAAAAGAGACCACACGTGTGACTCTCAAAGCATCCGAGGGTACAGCTCCGCCGCCACCGGCCCCAGCAGCTCCTAAGCCAGCAGCTCCTAAGCCAGCAGCTCCAGCCCAAGCAACTCAACCATTGGCTCCGGCTCAACCTTCAGGAGCAAAGACAGTTCCTTTGAAGCCGGCGCCAGCAGCCTCGAGCCCAGCAACACAATCTGCTCCACCTCAAGCCACTGTTAAGCTACAACCTTCGCAGCCAGGTGCTGCGAGTACACCAGGTGGAATAGCGGCACCTCTTTCAACTGGAAAACTTTCTGCTAGCTTGGATGATGATGGTGAAGAGGCCGGAGTCAATCCACTCGCGTGGGCTTGCGTCGTTTTAGCTCTAGCCGTATTTGCGATTGAATTTCTAAGTTCTCCGACCTGGTCCCAACAAGCTAAAGACACACCGGTCTCTTTTTTTAAGCCAATTCCTCACGATGATTATGATCGTAAATACAATCCAAAGGTAGACAATAAAGAGAACAAAGAAGCGAAAGTTTTCAGGTTCACTAACGAAGATCAAACCCGTACAACTCCTCCTAAGAATCTGTTTCCTGGCCTATATAAAGGAAGTTTGCCCACCAAAGATTATGATGATTATAGGGGTGAACAGAACAAATAAGGTCTAACTTTTCATTATCGTATTTAAACATTTTTCATACCAATGCCAGCTGCAATCATTCTTACAATTATTTCGCTTTTAGTTCTTGTTCTTGAATTAATGTCCAAAGGCTAAGCTTTTTTCATCTATAGGAAAAATGCCAGGAGTTATTTCGATTACCCAAGAAAATTTCGAAACTGAGGTCAAGCAAAGCGATGTCCCGGTCCTCGTAGATTTCTGGGCAGAGTGGTGTGGACCATGCAAAATGCTTGGCCCAATTCTTGATGAATTAGCCGATGAAAAAGGTGATTCGTGTAAAATCACAAAAGTGAATATCGATGATTGCCGTGATCTCGCTGTGACTTATAACGTGAAATCGATACCAATGATGCTTTTTTTCAAGGACGGCGAAGTTAAAGATGAGGTTGTTGGACTCATTAATAAAGAGGCTATTTCCTCTAAATTGGACGCAATTTCCTAGTTTTTCGTGTTGCTTACACAAAAATTTCTACAGGTATTATTATCTGCTTAAGAATAAAGCGCTTAGTCTGTGCCTGGGCAGGTTTTTCCTTCCCAAGACCCAAATACTTGCTTAGCTGAAATCTGAGATCTTATGTCTATTCCATACCAACGCACTCTTGCCTCAAGCGCTTCGCTCGAAGGGACTTCGCTTCACACGGGTGAAAAAGTGACACTGACTATGAAGCCGGCTCCTGCCAATCATGGCATTGTGTTCCGTCGTATCGATTTAGATGATAAGCCTTTCATCCCTGCGATCGTTGACAACGTACAACAAGTTGAGCGGGCAACGACCTTGGCAGTCGGCTCTGTCAAAGTCCATACGGTAGAACATGTGATAAGTGCACTAGCAGGAATGGGCATTGATAATGCAATCATTGAGATGGATGCTAATGAACCCCCAATCGGCGACGGTTCATCATCACCGTACGTTAACTGTATACGTGAAGCAGGAACAGAAGAACAGGATCAGTTGGCAAGTGTATTCGAAATTCGTGACCCCATTCATATGGAAAATGAAAATGGTTCAATCATCACCATTCTACCAAGTAAATCATTCCGTGTGTCCTGCACGCATGCTGGTGAGGGAGGAAAAATGACTCAGTATTTCTCAACCGAGATTACTCCTGAAATTTATGAAAAAGAAATTGCTCCTGCCCGCACATTTGTATTTTACGAAGATGTTGAACCTTTATTGGAAAAAGGACTGATCAAAGGTGGGTCACTAGAAAATGCTGTAGTTATAAGAGACGACTCTATACTGAGTAAAGAACCTCTCCGGTTCGAAGAAGAATTCGCAAGACACAAAATTCTCGACGTGATCGGGGATCTAATGCTCTCCGGTAAGCGTATCATGGGACACGTCCTCTGCGTAAAACCGGGTCATGGACCAAATACCCAAATGGCTGTACAATTAAAAAAGGCATTTGGTGAGGTCATGTCAATGACGCCTCAAGTTAATATTCCTACTGGCGAAGGTGCCTTGGACATTAATGAGGTCATGAAAATTTTACCTCACCGGTATCCTTTCCTTTTGCTGGATAGAATTATCAAATTTGAAGGCGATAACAAATGCACGGGAATCAAATCAGTCACAATAAATGAACCATTCTTCCAAGGCCACTTCCCAAATCATCCGGTAATGCCTGGAGTATTACAATTAGAAGCGATGGCACAACTGGCAAGCATCATGCTGCTCCGAAAACCCGAAAATCAGGGTAAGATAGGTTATTTTTTGAGCGCAGATAAAGTAAAATTCCGTAAACCTGTAATGCCGGGCGATACTCTTTTTATTGAAGGTGAAGCCTTAAAAATAAAAAGTAGTGTTGCGCAGGCAAAGTGTCGTTGCTTTGTCAATGAGGCTCTAGTTTCAGAAGCGGAGCTCAAATTCAGTTTGATTTCGAGCTAATTTTTATCTGTTACTATCTAAGCAAGCATTGTGATACCAGCTTGCGATTTGGTCCTAAATGGATGATCTTATGAAGTGCCGAATGTTGACATTCATCCCACTGCAATAATTGATCCGGGAGCGATAATTGGTGATGAAACCAAAATTGGTCCATATTGCGTCATAAGAGAAGGTGTGAAAATCGGGCGTGGTTGTATTCTACACGATCATGTTTCCATTGCGGGGGCTACCATTATAGGTGATCAGAATATCTTTCATCCTCATTCTGTGATTGGAGGCCAAAGCCAAGATCTAAAATATTCAGGAGAACCAACTTACTTAGAAATCGGAAATCAAAATACCTTCCGAGAATTTGTTACTGTCAATAGGGGCACGGATCCAGGTAGTAAAACTCAAGTAGGCAGTCATGGAACTTTTTTAGCATATTCGCACATCGCTCATGATTGTGTTGTCGGTGACCATGTTATTTTTTCCAATAACGGAACCCTTGCAGGTCATGTTCAGATGGGTGACTATGCGATTCTTGGTGGATTAACTGCCGTTCACCAATTCTGTAGTATCGGTTCTCATGCGATTACAGGTGGCTGCTCAAAAATTGTTCAGGACGTTCCTCCTTTCATGGTAGCTGATGGTAATCCAGCGGAAATTCGAAGCATTAACGCTATTGGCTTGCAAAGGCGTGGCTTTGCTAATGAAGACATACGCTCTCTCAAAGAGGCGTATAAAACAATTTTTTTGAGAAACATGACAGTCTCAGATGCATTAGAAGAACTCAAAAATAATTCTACTGAACTGCCCAGTGAACATCCTGTGAATATCCTAATCACATTCATCGAATCCAGTGAGCGGGGCATCATTCGCTAAAATAGCTGATAAATAAAAAGTGAAGCCCAGCATCAATCGACTTCGGCTTATTGGCTACATTGAAGGTATCTCTTTTCTGGTACTTCTCTTATTTGCAATGCCGATGAAATATATTGCTGGGAAGCCATCAATCGTAGTGTGGTGTGGTTGGATTCATGGAGTTCTTTTTGTTTTGTTTTGTTTCGCATTGCTCGAAACTAAAATAAAAATGCATTGGAAAATTAAGACTGCTCTTGTTCCTTTAATTGCATCACTTGTGCCTTGCGGACCATTCCTTATCGATCGTTGGTTAAAAGATTCTGATCGGAGTTGTTTTTGATATTCTTAAGTTTTCAGTTCGTTGTGTTTGTCTAGGATATTTACTATCTTCTTTTTCAATTTACCAAATTCAAAGTCATTCAATACTGCAGCACTTCCAATTTCCTGTTCCTCTGTGAACATAGGCAAATTCACCCACGAACGACAGCCCCCATACCTTTTTTCATAAGGTATTTTCAGAATGTCCTCAAATCGGAATACCCTGATAAGGGCAGCATTAATTGAGGGCTGGTCATCTTTTTCTTTCCCCCAATTATATCTATCTAAGATTATTTGTTTATCCCAAACGTGGTATTCATTAAGTGCTTCTATACTTTTCCATTGAGATAAATTCCAAATCGAATCGATTCTTGCCCAATACTGAATTGGTACTATTTCTCCGATCTGATATTCTGTTTTGGGCGTGGCCGATTTTCCAGAATCAATACGGACTCTTTCTTCTTGTTCGTGAAAGCGTGTAGGAAACAATGCAAATTTTTCGTGTTCAAATTGAAAGCCTTGATTTCCCTCATGAATTCCCCCCTTCCGCAAAATCAAACTTTGTTTTCCGCTGCCAAGCGTATCGCATATGATAGACCATTCTTTAAAAGCCACATTCATTAGTTCTCCTGACATTGCCAAAGAATGTTACTTAATGGAGATGCATGCAAGGAATTGCAATATTCGTTTTAAGAAGCCTCTCCGAGGTTATTCGTAACTTTATTTTTACTAGTCTTCGCGATCGTCTCAGATTATCAGCCCAGATGTGCACGAACTTGTGGCTATTTCTTGTATTTACCCTGTTTTACTGGTATTTTATAATCAATACTTCCTCTCAAACTATACCCCCATTTTTCATGCATGTTTCTCTGCTCACCAATTTTGGTGTTACTCTTCTCGTTTCTTTAATTTTGGCTGTCACATCAAATGCTGAGCGCGTCACTTTTAGTGAAATTCACTACGCTCCTAAAGATGATAAACCAGAATACATAGAGCTGTTTAATAATTCTGGTTCCGCTGTTGATTTTGCATCCTGGAAATTTTCGGATGGTATCGATTATAAATTCCCTGACTTTTCAGCATCGTCACCGCAACAAACATTCATGTGTGCTTTCGAGCGCGTATTAGTTACAAACGTTGATGAGGCTACATTCCGTGCAAATTATACTGTGCCTGGGGATGTTAAAATATTCGGCCCCTATGCTGGTTCTTTAAGTAATGCAGGAGAAGCCCTAGAGTTGAGAGATAAAAATGGCGTTATGGTTTGCCGTGTCCGATACAATGATCGGGGCACGTGGCCTGTCGCTGCTGATGGTGCTGGTCATTCATTGCGTTTAATCAACAAGTATCTTAGTTGCTCCAAATTTGATAATTGGACTTCAAGTGCATCTCCGGGAGGCACCCCGGGAGCAGCTCCGGCAGGTTCGGACGGGCAACGTTTTTCAAATCCATCAGTGGATCTTGCGACTTCTTTTCCGATCGTCAATCTTGGTGATCAATGGAAATATGATGATTCTGGAAATAATCTTGGTAGCGGATGGAAAGAACCAGGATATGACGATTCATCATGGTCCAGTGGTGGTGGGATTTTTGGTCGTGAAACCGCTTCACGCATAGCAGCGATGCCTGAACCTAAGATTCAAACTGAATGGAAAGAGCGTATTTCAACTCATTATATGAGGAAACAATTCGAATGGGCCGGTGGAACAGGGTCTGCTTTCTTTTCAATGGATGTGATACTTGATGACGGATTAGTTATTTATTTGAACGGGAAAGAAATTGGACGCCATCGCATGCCCGCCGGAGATATTAACTATCAGACCAATGCATCCTCAGTGCCTTCATCACTGGAGGCAAAAATCGAAGAAAGAATCATTGAGTCCGACATCAGTGGCATGCTTATAAATGGCACTAATACACTAGCTGTAGAGGTTCATAATAATAGTCGTAACAGTTCGGACCTTGTCTTTGGTCCGATCATTCGAGTTTCAGGTACAGGAGGTGCCGCCATTATCAATGAAGTAAAGGTCGGGGGTGATGGTGATGGATTTATCGAATTTTACAATTCCTCTAACAAAGAAATTAATTTACAGGGGTATCATCTTAGTGATGATATCAATAATCTTAAAAAATTTACCATCGGCGCTAATGCCAGTATATCAGCCTCCGGTTTCACGACCATTGGGTTTAAAGAAGCGGGATTCACTGTGGGTGGTGAAACAAAAATTTATCTGAGTTCTCCCGGTGCCATTACAACACTTGATGCGTTTGAAGCTACGCTCGGAGTTGATGGTCGTTCTGTTGGAAGAAAACCAGCAGGTGGATCTGACTGGTTTGTTTTTTCTGACCCGACTCCAGGTGCTGCTAATATAGACAGTAGCGATCTTGCGGGCTTACTTGATCTCAACGAGATCCACTTTGATGCAGAGGGAAATGTGGATTGGGTTGAACTTTCTGCTGATAGTGATGCTGCTATTCCAGTTGAAGGTCTGTCTTTAACTTCCAAGATTGATTTTTCAGATGCGGTCCCTTTGTCGGGTTCTGTTTCGGGTAATTCTCCAAAGAGCTGGAATGTTAATTTTTTACCCGAAAACACAAATGAAGTTCAAGTCTATCTAATCACTTCAGGAGGGACTGTGTTGGCGGCAAATTCTTTCCGTGTTCTCGATGGTATAGAAAGCTATCAAAGTGATCCCCCTGGAAAGGAATGGTTCCGGGGCACTGGTAATACTAAAAACGCGGCTAACGAGCCCGTCAGAGAGACAAGCATAATCATCAACGAAATAATGTCCGATCCCCCAAGTGATGAAAGGAACGGTGAATTTATAGAGCTGTATAATAGGGGCAATGAGGCCGTTGATCTTAGTGGTTGGGAATTTGTTGAGGGCATTAGTTTTACTTTCCCGGCCGGTACAAGCATTGAGCCTGGAGCACATTTGGTAGTCGCTGCTAACAAAGATTGGATCAAATCAAATTACGGAGATATTTCAGTAATAGGAAACTATGAAAACAACTTGGCTAATGAAGGCGAACTTCTAAGACTCGAGGACAGTGCCGGAAATTTGGCTGATGAAGTGAACTACAAGGTTGGCGGAGATTGGCCACAATGGACAAATGGTGATGGAAGTAGTATGGAGCTCATTCACCCGTTTGCCGATAATGATCTTCCCAGTTCTTGGAAAGATAGTGATGAAAGTCAGAAAACAAGTCTTGAGGAATACAGCTTTACGGGCATCTATCACCACCTTTCGGTTCCACGTCTGGATAAAGAATTGTGGGTCCATCTTGTCGGAGACGCACATGTCGTTCTGAAGGATATAGAGCTCCTCAGAAGGGGTCAGGATATCATGCAAAATGCCGCCAACCGTACGACTAACGGTCGAGGTGAGACCGGGTGGTTGCCTCAAGGAACGCATCATGCCAGCTATTTTGAAAATGGTGAATTTAACCTGATTTCTGACGGACACGGTGACAATCGTGCGAACAAAGCTGAAATTCAGGTCAATGCATTAACGCGTAATGATGAGCTGACTCTTAAGTTCAAGGCCCGTTGGGTTAAAGGCAAGCCCAGGGTCATTTTCAAAACATTCGAAGACAGCTTCGTTTCTACTTATAGGTTGCCTATCCCTAATGATCTTGGCAGTCCCGGTAAAGCAAATGGATCATTGCGTTCTTCTGAGCCGCCTGCCTTAGGCCATTTATCACATAGTCCAGCAGTCCCTACAAGCAAGGAGTCTGTAACTGTTTCTGCTAAGGTCTCTGGATCAGCAGATTCTGTTAAACTTATGTATCGTCAGGACTCAGCAACAAATGACAGGGACTGGAAATCTCTTACCATGAATGACAGCGGTGCGGGTGCGGACTCGCGTGCTGGTGATGGAATATGGTCTGCCCAAATTTTAGATCAGGGAGTCGATAATAGAATCGTACAATTCTATGTCCTTGCAAAAAATGGTGTACAAGAAGTCACTCTTCCTGCCCGTGCTCCTGAAATACCAGCAATGTATGTTGTCGACAATTCTGAAATTACTACTGATGTGACGAGCTATAGGGTAGTGATTTCTGATTATGACCGCCGCTCTATGACAAGTGGAAGCAGTGCGGCCTGGGAATGGAAATTTCCAAACCTTTCTAACAATTATAAAAAAATGACCCTCGTCGTTGATGAAAAAGAAATATTTTATAATTGTGAAGTCCGGTCCTCGGGAAGCCCCTGGCATGCTGGAAGCCGATCAAATTTCACGCAACGAGGAAAATTTAAAATGCCTCTAGACAAACGACTCCGCGGTCTTTCAAAAATTGCATGGGATAATACCCCGGCAGCAGAGGGTGCCGCTAACATATTTAATAACAAGGTTCCCAGATACATGCTTTATCTGATGGGGCATGAAGTGAACGAAAACGAATTTGCTTCAATGATTGAGAACGCAGGAAATCCCAGACATTCGGTAGAATTTTTTGAGCCCGTCGGTAATGATTTTCTGGAGAGAAACTTTGGAGATGACGGTCCACAAGGAGAACTTTACCGACAAGATGATATATTCTTCTTTGATGATAATTACAGCAAAGACCAAATCACTAGTCGGTACTGGTGGTACGCTGGGGATAACTGGCCGGGCCCAGGAAGATATCACAGCCAGTGGCTACTGCGTTCAAGAGAAACAGATTATGATTATACAGCTTTAATCAACCTACTAAAAACAGTAAAGAATTCTAACGGATACACTGAAGAAGAAATAAATCGCCTCGTTGACGCGAGAAGAATATGCATGATGGCTGCCGTGAGAGGCTATATTGGCGACTGGGATTCCTTCACACTAAGACGCCCCAAGAACAGTTTCTTTTACAGGGGCCCAGGAGATGGAAAATTTCATTTCTTCTTCCACGACTCTGACTTGGCTTTTCAAAACACTGGAGAAATGATTTTCAGTGGCGGAAATGAATTCTCGGCTTGGCTTCGAAAGCCCTATAACCGACGTATTTTCCGATACTATCTCACAGAAATATTAGATAAATTTCAGGCCAAGGGGCCACGTGTAGATGCTTGGTTCGACTGTGAACAGGCAGTTTCAAACACCTATAATCCAAATCAGAACAAATATACCGGTTGGGACAGTGGCAGGCGTAATCGTATTTTGAGTGAACTTTCAAATGGGCATACCAGAAAACTAGATGTCGACCCAATTGCTAATACAGCTAATGATACTATCACAATTACTGGAGAAGCTGGGTATCGGGTCTGGGAGGTTGCTGTAGAAAACCACCCCGAAGGCCAATTCAGCTGGATCGATGAAACAACTTGGAAAATTGAAGGCGTTTCATTAAGTAACGGATCAAACTCATTCCGTGTCATCGCATTAGATGATGATGGCAAGCCTGCTCACGGAGAGGAAACGGATACCTTCACGGTAAACAAAACAAATAATGCAGCTCCGCACATAGCCCTTGATTTGAATCCTGGTTCTGGAAATGTCGAGCTGTCCAGCACCCTTGTCCTTGATGCGAGTGAAAGTTACGATCCAGAGGGTGATGCCCTATCCTTTGCCTGGAACGCTTCATCAGAAAATGTCGTTTTAACAACGGATGGCCCGACCGCGGTTGTCAGTTTTGCTACTCCTGGACTATATGAAATATCTTTAGCCGTAACAGATCAGAAAGAAAAAAAATCAACAATCTCACGGGAAATATCTGTTTTTGGTCCTAAGGGATTTTCAGCATTTAATAATGTTTGGATTGCTCCATGGATACAAGAGCATAACATAGAGCAAAAGGATAATTACTCGCCTGGAGCCTGGTGGTCCCTCAGTGAAGCACTAGGTAAATTAGTTATTCAATTACCTGATGATAAATCCTACCCGTTAGGATTACCCCCTGGCATTGCTAATTCAAAGAGTTACATCCAATTAGATCATACTTGGCAATATAGCGATGCAAATATCGACTACATGTCCGAATTTGCGAAAGTGGACTTTGATGATTCCTCCTGGCAAACAGGAAAAGGTATGTTTGGAAAAGATTCCGGAACAATACCCGAGCCAGGTATAAATACTCCACTTGCGAATAATTCGGCGGAGAATTTGGTAAGTTATTACTTTAGGACAGAATTTGAATTCTCTGATGATCCAGTCGGTTCAGAAATTGATTTGCGCGCTGTCATAGATGATGGAGCTAGATTTTGGCTCAACGGTATTGAAATTGATCGTGTCCGGTTACCCAATGGTCAGATAGAACATGGGACCGGAGCAAGTAGTAATACTGCTTCGAGAGATGAAAAACAATCACGGCAAGTGGGTATTTATGATGGTACCGGATCCTTAGTAAATGGAAAAAATGTACTAGCCGTTGATCTTCATAACCGTAACTCTAGAAGTTCTGACTATCTCTTTGCTGCAGAGATTGATATCACAGCTCAGCCAGTCACGGAAGGTGGTAATCTGGGTGGGACTACACACCCCTGGCTTAAACGTGATTTACCAACTCGTTCCAATTGGGCACTACAAACTGATCTTGAGCTATGGAATCTTCAATTTGATGAATTTATGGCTGGCCTAATAATCGAAGTGGATGAATCCGCAAAACGTTCTCGTTATGCGTTCGGTTATAAAAACGGAAGACATTTAGCCGTCACTAAAATTACCTCTTCTGGGAGTGCTGGAACAGTACATAGTGTTCCATTTTCTTCATCTGATGATGTTGTTATAAGAATACGCCGTGCAGAGGATGGGCTCTTTTTTGAAAGGTCTCCCGAGTCTGGGACTTGGGAAGTTATACATCATCTTGACCTTCAGCCTAATTGGGAATCGGTACATGGTGGAATATTCACAAGCACAGAAGCCGCTCGTGGGTTGAAGGTTAGCTTTGACTATATGATGCTAGTGTCCCCTGAGGAATCTTCACCTACTAGTGGAGATATAGTTGTTTCAGAAGTAATGTATAACCCCTTAGAGGGTTCTGATTATGAATTTATTGAACTTTATAATGCTGGTATAAATTCTGTCGATCTGACTGGTTTTTCACTCCCTCAAGGTAAACCTGTTAATGAATTTATCTTCCCTAACAGATCGATAGCTGCTGGTGAATATCTTCTACTTGTAGCTAATCGTGAATCTTTTTTAAGCAAGTATGGTCAGCAGATTAATACCCAGATAGTGGGCAATTGGTCTGGCGGTAAGTTAAATAATAATGGTGAGGAGATTGTTCTTTTAGATGGAGATGGAAATATTGTCACAAGCTTCATTTATGACAATAACGATTCCTGGCCCACTCAGCCTGATGAAGATGGTTATTCTCTGGTCTTATCAAATCCATTACTGGGAAATACAAGTGATGGCTCCTTGTGGACCTCAAGTGCTGCCATCGGGGGATCACCCGGACAGGCTGAGACAATAAACGAAGCATTTGCTTCTTGGATGGAAGCCCGAGGCGAAACTAACCCAT
Source organism: Verrucomicrobiales bacterium (assembly GCA_014239335.1). Classification (GTDB taxonomy): domain Bacteria; phylum Verrucomicrobiota; class Verrucomicrobiia; order Verrucomicrobiales; family DEV007; genus EC70. Next base: position 1,545 of record JAAZZC010000115.1, on the reverse strand, counting down.
TAGATGTAAAGGTGGGTGATTTGCTCAATAACCTTCTTACTTATGCTTTTGGAATAGATCTTATTAATGAAAAAAACCAAAACGGAATTCCTTCCTTAGACATAGTGGAGTTAGAGGGGAAACAGTATTTTTCCCTTGAATATCGGGAAAGAATAGATGCAACAGGTATAGAGTTTATTATTGAAACGAGTAATGATTTAATCACTTGGTCACAAGACCAAAACAGTACTGTTGAAATTTCTAGAGTTGCGGATGGTGCTGGTGCTGAACGAATCATTTTGCGCTCCAGAGATGCTATAAATAATACTGGTTTAGGGTTTTTGCGTGTTCGTGTCCTTTCGCCTTAATACAATAGGATTCCAAAACCGAATCATTTTTGGATTTTAAATGCATCTCATTGACTAGGTGCAATGTTTTGGTAGTGTCATGAAACCTTTCGCGCTGGTGAGCCGTTTGCGCTTTTAGTGTTTTTCGTCTCACCTGCGCGGAAATTATAGAAATCATTTGAAATGGTGACCGTAGCTCAGTTGGTAGAGCCCCGGTTTGTGGTATCGGTTGTCGCGGGTTCAAGTCCCGTCGGTCACCCCATTTGATTTCTGAATCTTGTATTTTTTATTTTTAAAAAAGTATGTTTAATCGCGCAAATGGAATCTATAGAGAAACGAATAGGCTACAGCTTTGAAAATCCTGAGCTTCTCTCTGAAGCTTTAACACACCCTAGTCTCGCTTATGAAAACCAGGATAGTGGTTCGGACAATCAACGATTAGAGTTTCTTGGTGACGCGGTTTTACAACTTGTGCTGACTCATGAGTTGTTTTCGATGTTTCCTGGTTTTTCTGAAGGTCGTTTGACCAAATTAAGATCTCGTTTGGTTTCCACTAAAGCTTTGGAGGAATATGCGCTTGGAATTGATCTTGGGGCTTTTGTTTTACTTGGTAAAGGGGAAGAGCGCACGGGAGGAAGAAGCCGTAGGGGTGTCTTAGCTGACGCTTTTGAGGCTCTAATTGGGGCTGTTTATTTGGACAGTGGTTTTAAATCGGCTGGGCAGTTTATACTAAATTCTTGTAAAATAAAATTTGCTCAAATTGTTGCCGAGCCTATAGAAAAAAATCCAAAAGGTGAATTACAAGAGGCTCTACAAAAAATATCTCAAAGCTCTCCTACTTATCACGTTTTGAAACAGGAGGGGCCGGATCATAATTGTTCATTTGAGAATGAAGTACGATGGAATGGTATGGTCCTGGGTGAAGGAAAGGGTAAAAACAAAAAAGAATCAGAACGATCAGCGGCTCAAAATGCTCTTGAGAAATCCCTGTGGTTAAATGCAAAGGGCTGTGAATAACTTGTTAATCTGTGTTCCCAAATTTAAGTGGCCCCAATGTTAATAAGGTGGGTCTGCTGTCTGTAAGTTTGTTTTTAGAAACATATTCACCAATATAGCTTAGTTGTTGGTACCTTATTCACCGTGTGTGAATGGCCATCCGACACTGTGGAACACGCTTTTTTTAGCTGTGGAATATCTTTTTTCCGAGTTGTCCACACCT
>JAAZZC010000204.1 GCA_014239335.1 Verrucomicrobiales bacterium | reverse complement strand
GAGAATTTGATGGTTTCCTTTGTGGTGATGACGCGATAACTGAAGAGGTCATTAATAAGTCCCTGCCCCGCCTCAAGGTGATCAGCAAATACGGGATCGGGCTCGATAAGATTAATGTCGAGCATGCCACCGCAAAAAAAATACCGGTACTCTTCACTCCGGGAGTCAATCACACGACAGTCGCGGAGCACTGCTTCGGACTCCTCCTCGGACTGACAAAAAAAATTCACTCAAACGCGAATGAAGTCTCTTCAGGTTCCTGGAAATCGGGTTGGAAAAAACCGGTCGGAAATGAAATACTGGGTAAAACGATAGGCATCATCGGCCTCGGAAGGATCGGCAAAGAGGTCGCTATCCGCGCAGTTGCTTTCGGATTAAATGTCATCGCTTATGATCCTTTCTTTGATGAGGACTTCGCCAATGATCACGGAATAAGGAAATGTTCAAACATGGACGAGGTCCTTTGCGGTTCTGATATCGTTTCTCTGCACTGTTTTCTTAACGATGAAACGCATGGAATGATCAACTCCTCAAAGATAGAGCAGATGAAGGATAACGTGATTGTGATCAACTGCGCGCGCGGCGAACTGGTCGAAGCGGAATCCATAAAGGAAGGATTAGTGAGTGGTAAGGTCGGAGGATATGGGACTGATGTCCTCGACAGTGAACCTCCTCAGGAGAATCATCCCTTACTAGATGCACCGAACTGCATAATCACCTCACACATCGCCTCTAGGACTCACGAATCGGTATCGAGACAGGCAGGAATGGCTACCCGTAACCTGATATCATTTCTGAATGGAAAGGACGATTATACGCAAGCCAACAAATTTGATTCATAAAAAGATGAAGGAAGAATTCTATATTGTCCAAGAAAGTGACCACAATTCACTAGTCAGTAAAGCCTACCAACAAAGGGGCTTCACTGAATCAGAATCGAATGACGCTGCCAGGTTCTGTTCCTTTGCTTCGACTCACGGCGTTCGAACGCACAACGCACTGAAGGCAATTCATCTGGACGAACTGTTCGGTTCAGGAAATGATGGATGCACTCCAGGGGCCGAGATCGAAACAATAGAAAAAAACTTTAAGGCTAGTGAAATTTGGAACTGTAACAAAAAGCTAGGACAGAGCGTCGCTTACCAAGCCATGGAAAGGTGCATCGATCTTGCCGACAAGTATGGGATCGGGCAAGTGTCCGTGGACAATGCCTTTCATTATCTCTGGGGAGGAGGATACGTTTTGGACGCGGCGAATCGAGGATACATCGCTTATACAAACTGCACGGCAGGACTGGCCGAAGTCGTGCCATTCATGGGCAAGCATCCCACTCTCGGAACCAATCCTCACAGTTGGGGATTTCCTACATCTGATTCAATCGGATTCCCCATAGTCATTGACTGGGCCACTTCAGTCGTCGCCATGGGAAGGGTCCAACAACTCAAAAGAGAAGGTCAGCCATTGCCGGAAAATGCAGCCGTCGATGAGAACGGGGATCCGACCACTGATCCTGAAAAGGCCGCTTACCTTGTTCCCTTTGGTGCGCATAAAGGTTACGGCATGGCACTCATTAATGAGATACTGGCCTCATTTATTGGAGGATCTTTACCGACGCTCAGGTCACGCGAAATTCCCGAAGGAGAAAAACGCACTCCTAGTTTCTATTTTCAGGTCATTCATCCTGATGCGGTCAGTAGTGGGGCCTTCGCCTGTGGACGGAACCAACAAGAAAATGTCAAAGCTGTGATCGAAGACATTAAGGGACACGGCAATGAAAACATTTTCCTGCCCGGACAGGACTTTGCAGAGGCAGCAACTCGAACCAAAGAGGCTGGAGGATTACTTTTTTCTGCCGCAGAAATTGCCGAATTTAATCATCTGGCCGAACAAATCAGTGCAAATTCTTGGGACATTGAGGCACTGCCTAAATTCGATAAATAACCCATATTTTAATAATAATGGCGCTTCTTGATGAAGAAGCAGTTTACATAGGGAACTGACACGTTATTATCGGCGCCCCATGGCACTCGATATAAAATCTCCATCTGAATGCAAATACACTGAGATCTCACTCGGTGAAATCATGCTTAGACTCGACCCCGGGGAAGGCAGAGTAAGAACGGCCAGAAAATTCAATGCCTGGGAAGGGGGAGGAGAATATAATGTGGCCCGCGGACTGAGGCGTTGCTTTGGAATGAAAACGGCCGTCGTCACAGCGTTCGCAGAAAATGAAGTGGGCAGACTCATTGAAGATTTCATTCTGCAAGGTGGTGTCGATACTGAATTTGTGCAGTGGATTGATTTTGACGGAATCGGTCGCGAAGTAAGGAATGGGATAAATTTTACGGAGAGAGGATTCGGCATACGCGGAGCGAAGGGAACCTCTGACCGTGGTCACACAGCAGCCTCACAAATGAAGCCCGGAGACATTGACTGGGATCATATTTTTGGAGAACAGGGCTCACAGTGGCTTCATACCGGTGGCATCTTCGCAGCGCTCTCTGAAACGACTGCTGAACTTGTCATTGAAGCGTGCAAGAAAGCAAAGGAGCACGGGACCATCATCAGCTACGATCTTAATTACAGACCATCACTATGGAAATCGATTGGGGGCCAAGAGAGGGCACAGGAAGTGAACCGGGAAATAGCCCAGTACGTGGACGTAATGATCGGCAACGAGGAAGACTTTACTGCGTGCCTTGGCTTTGAAGTCGAGGGAGTCGACGCTAACATTTCAGGACTAGATGTTGAGAACTTCAAACAAATGATCGGCCAGGCCGTGACCGAATTCCCAAATTTTAAAGCAACAGCAACGACGCTCCGCGAAGTGAAGACCGCGACAGTGAATGATTGGGGAGCCATCGCATGGCATGACGGAGAATTTTACGAAGCTTCGCATAGACCGGACCTCGAAATATTTGATCGGGTCGGCGGTGGAGATTCATTCGCGAGTGGACTCATTTACGGATTCCTTAAGCACAATGACCCGCAACTCGCAGTCGAATATGGTGCCGCTCATGGAGCACTTGCAATGACGACCCCCGGAGACACGACTATGGCAACTCTAGAAGAAGTTGAAAAATTAGTCAGCGGAGGAAGCGCTCGCGTCGACAGGTAATAGTCATGTCTTACATTGATTCGATATTCTCATTAGAAGGAAAGACTGTAGCTGTGATCGGCGGGACCGGTGAACTTTGCGGAACCATGGCCGAGGGACTTTCGAAGGCCAGGGCAGAAGTTGTGATTGTGGGCCGCAATGAGGACAAAGCCAAATCAAGAATCGCCAACATTGAAGATTCCGGAGGCAAGGCTTATTTCCTCGAAGCTGATGTCACGAAAAAGGATTCCATTGAGTCGCTTCTCACAGAAATCATCAAACAGTCAGGGAAATGCGATGTTCTCGTTAACGGCGCAGGGATTAACTCAGCGACACCGTTCCTAGAAGTCCCAGAAGAAGAATTTGATAAGATTTTTGAAACAAATTCCAAGGCAGTCTTCGTCACTTGCCAGGTCTTCGGGAAGTATTTCCTGAAAAATAATATCAGTGCCTCAATAATCAATGTCGGATCCATGTCCGGAATCATTCCCCTCTCGAGAGTCTTCACTTATTCAATGACTAAGGCCGCCGTACATAACATCAGCAAAAATCTGGCAAGAGAATGGGCGAAGCAAGGGGTCCGGGTAAATACGCTCGTCCCTGGATTTTTTCCCGCAGAGCAAAATCGCAAAGTCCTGACTGAAGATAGAGTCGCATCTATCATGGGCCACACACCGATGCAAAGATTCGGAGACTCCGAAGAGCTGATCGGTGCAACACTATTTTTTGCCTCAGAAAAAGCGAGTAGCTTTGTTACTGGCGCCGAGATAGTGGTGGACGGTGGTTACGCAAGCATGACTATCTGAAGTAAAGATCCTATAAGCTCTCACTCTTTTCAGACTCTTCCTTAGAATCTGATTCTTCTTTGGAATCCTCTTTGGTCTTTTTCGAAGAGGCACCACCTCCCTTACTAAATTGCGCAAATGGATCATTCTTTGAACCTGAAAGAGCCTGCTTCTGATTACCGGCGGCAGCAGGCAAAACATTTGGGAGCGCTTTCAAAATAATATCCCTCGGAGTCCTCTTGGACTTGAGGCTTTCTTCTGTCATAACGACTAGCCTCGGCATCGGTGCTGAATAATAAAAGGCACGTAATTTTTTTTCTTTTTCTATCCAGTACTTACCACTTAAAAATTCACCACTCTGGACCTTAGCCCCACAGTTCTTTGCAACAAGTGAGTCGGCCATGGTTCTACGAACTTTTCTTCCATGAAAAGTCACTACCCACGCAATATTATCTTTGTACTCGACGTTAAAATCGAAGCCGAAGTTCGCATCGCTAAAAACATCTGCCTTTGTGCCATCACTTTCCAAGAGTGCCTTCGTTGCATCTCCTATAGGCTCACCAAACTTTGCTATGATCTCTTCCTTTGACCAGCCAATTTGCGCATCGGCCGGACCAACGAATTGCACGAAGGCAAAAACAAATAACAGATAAAGTGCTCTCATTAATTCAGATTGTAACCCCTGCCACCTGATCGTCAATAATTTGAGTAAGTGCTAAAAAGTGGAAATTAATCGCCATTT
>JAAZZC010000132.1 GCA_014239335.1 Verrucomicrobiales bacterium | reverse complement strand
GACGCCCCAGAGAAGAATCAAACCTGTAGAAAAGTAGGGATCACATGGCGTTGCGGCTATGAAGCAACTGAAACCCTCAGAAACTGGACTTACACCAAGGAAGTCAGGTGTGTCGGGGACACAAAAGACCCCGATGGAGCGCTCATCGCTAATTGCTTTGTCGATGGCTATAACGTTAACGCAAGGCTGGTATATGAAGGCCTAGCCCTTGCCAACCGCAAATACTCCAAGCAATACGTCCCAGAAGAAGATGAGGCCAGAGCCGCAAAAAGGGGAATGTGGGCAGGAGAGTTTGTGCCTCCCTGGGATTGGCGAAAGGGCGAAAGATTGCCATCGGATTACTAAGGCATGAGCCTTGCCAAACGAACAAAGACAGTGATTCAAAAGGAGTTAAGCGTTTTTAGCTATGCTCTAAAGAGCGCTTCGGGGTGAGCGCGGGGTCAATTGTTGGTTGTATTCGTGATGGGAGTATTCTTGTTGCTGTATTTCAAGTTCAAGAGTTTTAGGTTTATGTGATGCAGTCCTGCTGACCGATAGGGATAAGCGGGGCGCTATCTATGATCGGCAAAGCGGTCCGATTCCTAGAAGAAACTAACGCACCCCCGTCATAAACTGGAGAACAGGGCTTTTAAGGATCCCCAATTGCCTAAAGCAATTGCGTGTACCTTACCCATGCTGACTTCTGTCCCACCTTTCTCAACCAAGAATGAGCAAGAAGCCTTCAATATTATCTAGCCATGGATTCATCGTAACTGCTGTCGTCATTGTCATTGACTTCTTTGTTGCCTCACGACTTTGTGCGCAGTGGTTTTCCTTTCGCATCAGTCGTATGATCCACGAATGAAGATCCTAATTCCATGAGCAATCGTGATAAGCAGATGTTGTGGGTGACAGCTGTTGGCCTAGCAATAGTAGGGCTGCTTTACCTGTTCTGAGAGAATTACAGGTAACGACTGTGGATTTTGACTGGAGGATCTATGACTGACTTCCAAAACTTGCGTAACGCTGTTCTTGAGAACAAATACCTTCTTCCAAAATAAAAGTTTGGATAATAATTTATGCCAATGGACGGCCGGCAAACTTTGGTAGACGAGGACTTTGATGTTCCCAAAGGTTTAGTTAATGAAAAGTTCAGCTTGCGTATGTTGACTATCCACGATTTAGTTAAGGACTATGACGCAGTTATGTCCAGTGCAGAACACCTCCAAAATACCTTTAGTGCGATAACGGCTTCGGAATGGCCTGACGGTTTGACCTTGGAGGAAGACCTTATTGACCTTGGATGGCATCAGAGGGAATTTACCCTTCGTTATTCCTTTGCATATACGGTTATGTCTCCGGATGAGTCTTTATGTCTTGGCTGTGTGTACATTAATCCGTGTCTCAAAACGGGATATGACGCTGAAGTTTCAATGTGGGTACGAACATCAGAACTCGTCAATAACTTGGATGTTGATCTCTATAGTTGTGTCAAGGAATGGATTGATGAAGCATGGCCATTTTCCAGACCTGCGTATCCGGGGAGGGAAATCACGATTGAAGACTGGACAAAAATACCAAATGTTCAATAAAAGTCTGGCGCTCTGTAACGATCCTTGTTTCCCCAGCAAATCCTCAGCCCTCAGATACGTATAGCGCCTCTCGACGCATCAGCGTGGACCTTACACACTCTGATGCCTGTCTATAGCGTACATAGAGCAGTTTTATTTCCCATCAGACGTATGGTCTACTCTGGCGCCTGACATTAACAGTCCATTGATTCAGTCGAATCAGCGCAAACTATGAAAAAATTAATCTCAGTCATTCACGAGGAGGGCCTTCTCCTTATCGGCGTGTCTTTTCTTGTTGGACACTCTGGTTCGAGCCTTATCTCGTCAGTCATCAATAAAGTTTTCATGCCTTTTGTTTCATTAATGATCGGTGAAGAATCCTGGGAGCACGCGTTCTTTATCGTTGGAGGAGCTAAAGTCTCCTGGGGAGAGCCACTTAGTGCGATTTTCCACTTTCTGATTGTGCTCTATATTGCGGCGCTTGCATTAAGATTCTTAAAAAAGGAGTCCAAAGACTGAATCCAAGGCCTATCAAGAGTATCAGGCAGCACTCCTGAGTCTATCCATTCGCACGCAGTAATTATCCTTCTCCATCAGCTAGGTGATTCCTCACTGTGCCAAGAGTGTGTGGAGTTCGAGCCTACTAAGTTTTAAGGGGTTTTAGGGCTATTGGTTGGAAGAACTCTGCGCGTACACGGCAGGGGTGACTGGTTCAATCCCAGTCGCGCCCAGCATTTATTCTTCTCGTTTCAAGGGTCTACGGCAGTCAATCATGACCGTCTCCGCTGGAAACCCTCACTTGACACACTCTTGGCACAGTGAGG
>JAAZZC010000263.1 GCA_014239335.1 Verrucomicrobiales bacterium | reverse complement strand
TTCCCTGACAGAATATTGTGGCATAAGGCTTACGCTGAAAAGAACCCATGGTATGATATTTCAAGGGTAGGTATTCATGGAGGATCAGCTGGGGGCCAAAGTTCGACTGGGGCACTACTCTTTCACCCCGAATTTTACAAGGTCGCCGTGTCATCCTGTGGATGCCATGATAATAGAATGGACAAGGCTTCTTGGAATGAGCAGTGGATGGGATATCCGGTAGGGCCGCATTACTCAGCATCATCCAATATTGATAATGCTAATCGATTGCGCGGGCGTTTGCTTTTGATTGTTGGTGAGTTGGATACGAATGTGCCACCGGAATCAACGCTCAGGCTTGTCCATGCACTCATTAGGGCAAATAAGGACTTTGATATGATTGTTGTTCCCGGTGGAGGGCATGGTGATGGAGGCCGGCACGGGGACCGAAGGCGAAAGGATTTTTTCCGCAAGTATTTGTTGGGCATTGAGCCTCCCAATTACAACTTGGCTAATTAAAAATAGGTTACGTGGAAACCGTTATTAAAGAGATAAGAGCCGAGGATCGTAGGTTTGACCTGTTGGACGGAGCCGGATCTGATGCCGTTCACAAAGATCCTCAATACGGGTACGGTGTTACTCAGCTCATTACTTCGAATCCACAATGCTTTGGGACGGGCATTGCATATACCCTTGGCGGAGGCACTGACCTAGTCAGTTCTGCAATTAAATTGCTTTCAGAGCCGCTCATTGGTAAGGAAATTGAGGAGTTAATGTCTGATTTTGGAGCCTTCCAGCGCTCAATTGCTGAGCATCACCAGATCCGGTGGCTTGGTCCTCATAAGGGTGTTATTCATCTTGCTTTGGCTTCCATTACCAATGCCTGTTTTGATTTGTGGGCCAAGTCTCGCGGAGTTCCTCTGTGGAAATTACTTCTTGATCTGAAACCTAATCAAGTCATTGGACTTATCGATTTTTCTTATCTTGAGGAGGTCCTCACCGCTGATGAGGCTTTTACTATTTTAAAAGAAAAATTACCGACAAGAAAGGACAGGGAAGGGCTACTCAATGAAGGATATCCAGGCTATGACACGTCCGTTGGATGGTTTGCATATAGCGATGAGCGGATAATGGAAAATGCCCGCAAAGCAATGGATCAGGGCTTTACGGCAATGAAGCTTAAGGTTGGTTCTCCTGAACCGGAACGAGACATAAGAAGAGCCTCTTTAGTACGTGAAGTAGTGGGCGACTCTGCAAGAATTATGGTTGATGCGAATCAGGCATGGTCATTGCCTAGGGCCTTGGAGGTTTGTGGGCAACTCCAAAAAATGGACCCTTACTGGGTAGAGGAACCGACGCAACCAGATGATATTCTTGCTCACCAGAAAATTGCAAAAGCGATTAGTCCGGTTCCCGTGGCCGTTGGTGAAGCAGTAAGTAACCGGGTCATTTGGAAAAATTTTCTTGAAGCTGAAGCGGTAGGGGTAGTGCAGGCCGATTGCACTAGACTTGCAGGGATCAGTGAGTACTTGGCAGTGTCTATTCTCTCTACCAAGTACCCAGTTAAGGTTATTCCTCATGTCGGAGACATGGGCCAGATTCATCATCATTTAGTTTTCTTCAATCATATTGCACTTGGACACGAAAAATATTTTTTGGAGTATATTCCTCATCTCAGGGAGCATTTTCGTTTCCCTGCTGTTGTTAGGGACGGGGCATACCAGATCCCTCAGGAACCAGGTTGCTCAACGGATCTTAATCCTGACTAACTTTGAAAAAGAATTTCTCATAAGCTTAAGAACTCATCATTCCTAAGTAGGGGCCAAGTGAGACGGTTTAGAGTTTACGGATGATTCGGATTAAATATCCGTTAAAAGAGTTATATCTAGCCCACCATTAATTCCTCCAGCGGCCCCTTCAAATCGAGGTCTTTGAGAGTGGCATCCGGTTGCCCGAAGGTTCCGGGGGTTTTCATTCCGGCAGCCTGCATCAGAGAAAGGTAAAAGTTGCCAACCGTACGGTGGCCTTTGGTACCATATTTGGGGTACTCAACGTACCTTCCCATATTCAGTTTCTTGCCCATGCCACCCAATAGAAGGAACGGCCAATCATGACCACCACAGTGATGATCGCCTGATGAACACGACATGTAGATTATCATTGTGTTGTCGAGCATCGAGCCATTCCCTTCTGGGATATTGGCAAATTTCTTCGCCATTTTTGCGATCTGTTTCAGATGCAGCTTTTCGATTTCCATCCGCGCCTGATGTCCGGTCCAGCCGTTGGACGCTTTGTTTTCCTGCAAGTGTCCAATGGCATGGACAGAATTTGAGAGTTTGAGCTCAGAATACTTCACACCCAAGGTGTCCGGACGCAGAGTAATTACGTTCGTCAAACCGGCGATCAGAGCAGCAGACGCGATTTCAAAGTGCGATTCGATTCGTGCAGATGGGGCGATTGAATCGAAGCGATCCGTCAGTTCCGGCGCGTGTTTTTGAACCCGGTCAGTGAGCGCGGCTTTCTTCTCTTCGATTTTTTGTAGCGAATTAAAAGAATCCATATAAAGAGCGAACCGTTCTTTGTCATTTCCGGATAGTTGCTTCTCGACTCGCCGAGCATCTTCAGTCAGGAAATCCATGAGTTTGCCGCTGAGAGCGAGTTTCTTTTCCAGTTGCTCAGGGCTTGCGACAGCTGCGCCGAAGAGTTCTACAAATGCTTTTCGTGGCGATCCTTGATAAGCAACCGGCTTCGCGGGTCCGTAGGCTGAAAGATTCGGATAACAGTAGGTATTTTCCGGCTTATCGTTCCCGAGCAATCTCCCGTTCATTGCCATACCGTACATCGGATAAGGTCCAGTGGAGAGATGCTGCCCGAGCAGACAATCAAGCGTCGGTGCAACGGCTACTTTTTCCGAATCGTGAAGTGAAAGGGTCCCGAACCCCTTAGTATGATCACCTCTGAATCCAACACCGGACAGACTCTGAATGATTGTCAGGCGATCTTTAAAATTCTCCAGAACTGACAGCTTGTCGGGCAACTTGTGTGCAGCTAGCGGGACATCTACCAAGGAACCTTCCCGTCTTGACCTGTTACCGAGTTTCTCGCCGTTTTTTTCATCCACAAAATGGTTCGTTAGACCATCAGGAACAAGATTAAATTTGTCGATGCCGGATGATTTTACTACGAAGACGAATCGTTTTGGTAAGGCGGTCTCATCTCCAGCCGCGTGGACCCGAACGGATTGAAGAAATGGTACCATGGCGAGAGAACTACTGCCAAGGGATAGGGTTCGAAGAAAATTTCGTCTTTTGTAAGTCATAAAAGGTGCAGTTATCGTCTGTATAAAAAAGAATCCGAACTTAATAATGATATAACCAGCGCTTTAAAACTGCCGTTGTTATCTATATAGGATTCTTCGGCTTCGATCAACGTTTTTGAATCACTGAGCATCTCATTTCGGCCCATGAAATAGCGGAACAAATGCCGAATGAACGATTGGCGTGCGCGATCCGAATGACCTAACCGGTGCATCATATCGACTGCGTCCTTCACTTCACCATCAACCTTGGGATCGCCTGAGAACGCAATTGCTCCGGCTGCATCGACTTTGCGAGTCGTGAGTTTACTCTCCTTTAGCTTGCGGCTAAATTGGCTGTCGCGCCGCGTGTAGATTTCACCGTTCTCATCAAAGTAGTGATGGGCTCGATATCGGCCCCAATCATCAAAAACCTCAAACGGTTCGCCGAGCGGATTTATCTTGCGATGACACTTCCAGCAACGTTCGGCCCGCAACGGCTCCATCCGTTCTCTGAGTGTTTTGTGAGGATCAGTCGGCACAGCAGCATCTACGTCCGGCGGCACGTCGCCGAGTACTCCGGCCAGCAACCTCTCATATACCCAGATCCCGCGATGGATCGGATCGTTATCCTCATTGAGCGAATATGCCGCCAACCATGCTGGATGGGTCAACAAACCTGCCCGTTGTTCCTTGGGCATCTTCAGCGGTTGCTCTAGCGGCCAGTACCACTTTTGTTCTCCGTGCCGGCCATTGCTCGGAAAATTATAGGGCTCAATATAAAGTAAATCGCCAATGCCACGACCCTTGTTCGAAAATGGATAACTGGGATGACGATACATTCCTTTCTCTAGCGATGCCTTATATACCGCGACTGTTTTCTCCGCATCTCGCCGCGCATCTTCCAGCGCATGCTCGGCCTTTTCCGGCATATCCTCAAAATTGAAATCCCGCTTAATCTGCTCCCTGCGCTTCTCAACCTGCGCTTCGGCATAATCCGGATCCGTGATCTCAGCGACTACCTTCTCGTAATGCTCTCGGGCATACTTGTTGTCGCCTGGATGTGCGATAAAATACTCATTTGTGGTCAATAACTTGGCGATGACGTCGTTGTCCTTCTTCAACACATGTTCAATTAGCATGCGTGCGTCGTGAACTAGCATATCCGTGTTCCATTGCGGAATCTTTTCTGCGCGCCGCCGATCGTTATCTTTGAACACCGTTCCGGCACGATGAAAGCCGAAGAACTCGTCAAAGAATCGCATGATCCGCGGCAGATCCTTTCGCCACCAGTGCCCCGGCGTGAGTTGCTCGTCCAGTAATTTCTGAACGAGATGAGCCACGTCCTCCTTTGTTTTTAACTCGCCCTTTCGCACCAATTCTTGAATGAACTGACTGCGGTCCGGTCCGTGATCCGTCAATGCGTAGGCGATCGCATGTGCCAACTCATCCGGTGACAAATGCCGACGTCCGTGTTCATCCACTTCGCCTAAGCCGAATTCCATCCGGTAGATTGACTCGGGACTCAGGAACATCGCCTTGATTGTCGTTCTGAGTCCATTGAGATTGCCGCCGGTTTGGATGCTATCTTTGAAAAAGGTCAGATACTTTTCACGTTCATTTTTCGTTGGCTCGCGTCCGATCACCCGAAGATGCTCCCGCATGATTACCGCCCGAAGTGCCTGCTCCTCTGGCACCGGATTATCATCTGCGAATTTTGCGAAATCGCCGCGTTTTTCCCGATCTGTGAGGAACGAATCGGCTACGATCATCGTCATCTGCACCGTGCTCTGATCCGCTACGGACATCGCTGCATAGTCGCGAATTCCTCGCTCCGAGGTTACGTAACTGTAGGGGCTTTTCGCATTGCCAAATCCTTTGTGTGTAAAAATTTCCGTGCTAAATCGCCAGAGTCGCGCGGGCGAAAAGGGTAGCGTTTTAATTTCGCCAGAAAAAAGCTTTTCATGATTCACCCAGTTACCGTATTCGGGTGCGAGCAGTTTTTTTCGATACGCTTCGCCCGAGCCCGCCGTTAGCAGTTGCCGATCGATCCAATCTATTATCACGTTCCGTTCCGCATCACTTGGCTGATCTTCTTCGTCAGCCGGCGGCATGTCTCCAGCAGTTAATTGCTCAAGAATCTTAAGCCATAAGTCTGAGGTCTCAGCCTTTGCGAAATCAAATGGCGTTTCGTGGAGAGCAAGCTTGCCCTTTTGCTTTTTCTCTCCGTGACAGCGAATACAGTTTTTTTTCAGGAATGGCTTCAGCACTTGGTCGAAGTCAGAAGGCGCCGCGGCAAAGGCGGCAACTTCAGCAAAAGAGCTAAGAACGACTAAGGATGTGAATCGACGAAGAAGGCGGATATATGGAGGACTATTTGTAATGATAATATTATATTTGTTTTAATCAGGCCAATATTCAATTAAATTGATCCCTTACGATTTGTAAACTGTGGGAAACTTTGGAACGGGGTAAGGCAGTGTTTTTCATTAAATAAATACCTAAGGTAATTTGGCTCACTACAGTGTTATAATTTTCTAACACGATAAAATAGCTCTCCTCCTTTATTTTCTGGTGCCAAGAAATCATCTACGAATTCAGTTTTGTCTTTTTTCCCAATGACGCCATCATCAAGTTCTTCCCATATATTAAGATCATATGAAGCATCAACAGCATATTCTTCATCTGGCGAGGAACTAAATTGAATCATTGCAGATCCGGTATTTGGATTCCGAATTATCTTAATGATTTCGAAGGTTGAGGAATAAGTGACTATAAGTTGCGGTCGTAGTTCTTTATCTTTTGCTTCGCTACTGTGAAAAATGTGAATTGTATTCTCAGAACCCTTTAATAGGATACCTTCATTGGTAGTTTCTGGTGCTGGCTGAGTCCAGTTCCAATCGGATGTCCAACATGAATTTCCTCCTCTATCAAGGAGACCTGAGATTGGAGTTGAAAGGGACCAATCATCTATCAGGCCATTCAGGTCACCATCAAATTCAATGTCAAATTTTGTATCCTCACTTGAATCTAAGTTATCTGTTAAACCTAGAGCTTCATTATCATAGTCGATTCCCGCATCTGTTGGTCCTGCAGTTCCGCTGGCCCAGCTTGGCTTTGCTGACAATCCACCATAATCTGCGAGATGGAACCATGTCACTTCGTGACGGTTTCCTCCGAAAACAGTGCCTCCGCAATTTCCACCTTCACGCCAAGCCGAGTTGGCAATGTTGAGTCTGTGTGCGGAGATGCCTCCGTTTTGTGGAGCGTTCTTACTAAATAGCCTTAGAGTAATAGAATTGATTTGAACGTATTTCTTTTTAAGCGATGAGACATCAAATCTAATCAGTCCGAGCCTTGTCTCGGCGTTGATTTCTATGTATGCACATTTCCCGAAATTTGACATCCCGCCTGAGAATGTACTCCCATTTAGGACGAAAGTATCATCAGTGCCCTGATAATCTGTGTCATTTTTAAAGACTACTGTTATTGCTGTTGCTAGCTGATGAGCTGTAGAAAGAATAAACAGAAGGCAAAACAGTAATACGTTTCGCCATTTAAGGACTGTCATGCCTAATTGTTGTATTTGATTATGGTCTTAAAGATATAGTCCTTCGCTTCATGAAGAAGCAATGAGACAGTTGAATTATTAGTTCACTCTAATTTTCTTACACGATAGAAGAGTTGGTCACCTTCTTTTTCTGGCGCTAAAAAATCGTCCACGAATTCAGTTTTATCTTTGTTTCCAATTAGGCCATCATCAAGCTCATCCCAAGTGTTCAGATCAGAAGAGGCATCAATACCGTATACCGCACCTGCCGAGGAGCTGAATTCAATTGTGATTGATCCGGTATCTGGATCTCGAATTATTTGAGTAATTTCAAAACTTTTTGAAAATGGAGGGTCGAAAAATATTCCTCCAAGTGCATTAGCTTCCCACCGTTCATCCTGTTCTCCAGCGACAATGAACACGTCTCCAGCATTTCCGCTAATATCAAAGATAACATAATCAACATCTGCATCTCGCCATTCCTCGTCAGTTCCCACTGCATCAACAAGATCCGATTCGATGCCTTCTGGTCCACTTACCTTAACTGATCTGGATGCTTCCCAGATGAGTCCTGGAGGTCCATCAGGGGTCGTGTCCGTAATGACACCAAGTCGGAAACTAGTATTTTCTGTAAGAGTAATCTCAAAAAAATCATCAATCGTACCTGTCGGGCCAGAGTTTGCCCAGTAATCACCACAGACAAGGTCGGGAACATCGCCTATTCCTGTCTGAGTAACATCATCGAATTTGGCTTGATATGGTTCCGCGCCGACACCCTCATAACCTTTACCAAGAATTGTTATTTCTGCGTATGGAGGTTGTAACGTATTGTTCTCATCTCCATCAGGATATTGAGCGATTAGCCATCCATCTGTGCCATAAATGTTATCTTCGTCACCGTATGGTTTTTGGATATCCGATGATCTCCAGGCATCGTTCGTTTCTTCATCGACACCGACTGGTACAATTGTGGCAGATATCAATAGCTGGTTTAAAAAACAAAAAGAACACAATAAAACTAAATATACTATCTGCAAATAACTCATTTCCAATGAGTTGTATTTTAAGGGAAAGAAGTTCTCTAACTCAAGAACAAATTTTCGAAAGCAGATTACCCTTTTGTTCTCGGCTGATAAGTTACAATGAGTTGTGGCCGCAGTTCAGGATTTTCTGCTTCGCTGCTGTGGAAAACGTGAACTGTTCCATCTATGCCCTTTAGTAGAATGCCTTCGTTAGCTGTTTCTGCTGCTGGCTGTGCCCAGTTCCAATCAGCTGTCCAAGAAGGGTTTCCACCCCTATCACGGAGTTCTGCAATTGGCGCTGCGAGGGCCCAATCATTGATAAGACCATTCAGATCACCATTAAAAACAATGTCGAATTTGGAATTTTCTTTTGATGATTTGTTATTGGTTAAACCGAGAGCCTTCTCATCATAATCTACACCTGAGGTTGCTGGCCCAGCTGTTCTGCTGGCCCAGCTAGGTGGTGGTGAGGGAAACCCTCCATAATCAGCAAGATGGAACCATGTCACTTCGTGACGGTTTCCTCCAATGACAGTTCCCCCGCAATTACCACCTTCACGCCAAGCCGAGTTGGCAATGTTGAGCCTGTGGGCGGAAATGCCACCGCTTTTGGGTGCGTTCTTACTGAAGAGTCTGAGGGTGACAGAATGAATCTTAATATATTTTTTGAACAGTGAGGACACATCAAACCGAATTAGTCCGAGCCTCGTCTGTTCGTTTATTTCGAGAGTTGGACATCTTCCGAAGTTGGACATTCCTCCAGAAAAGTTGCTTCCTTTTCTTACAAAGGTATCATCTGTTCCTTTATAGTTCGCGTCATTTTGAAATACCGCGGTCACTGTGGATTCATTTGCAATTGAATCTGATAAAAAAATCACAAGAGAAATTAAAAATGAATTCCACAACTTAAGGAGTTTCATGCCAATGTATTATAATTTTTAAAGTCTTTAAGATTGAAGAAATCGTTCACTCAATATTACAGCTCTGATCAGTGCTTGGATTTTGAAATTATCTTTTTCCGTTTCTTCTAAGATACGATCGATTACCAATGAATCAGAGGGACTAAGTTCCCTCGAAAGTGAGAACCTTAGCAGGTGGCCTATGAACGCTTTTGCTATGCGTTTATTTTCCTTTGAAAGGGATTTCTTAAATTCAACAATGCTTTTAAAATCGTGTTTCCGAACTAATTTTCCACTCATATCGACATCGCGTCCATTTTCGTATTTATCTCTCCACCTTCCGGTAATATCGAAATTTTCCAGTGCGAAACCTAGCGGATCTATCCTCGAATGACAGCCAGCACAGTCAGGATTTTCTCTATGTTTTGCAAAAGTTTCTCTGATAGTTAGATTTTTTTCATTTTCCTCTTCTTTGAGGGGTGGCACATCATTTGGTGGTGGTGGCGGCGGATCATTGAATACAACGCCAAGTACCCATGCTCCACGTGCTACTGGGTGCGTTCTTTTTGGTCCTGAAGTCATGCTTAACATTGCAGCGTTGGTGATAATCCCCCCATAACGCGGATCTGTGGTGGTGACTCTTTGGAATGTTTGTGAGTACAATTTCTTACGAATTTCATCATCGTAACGGCGTTGAATTTCCTGACGCGCTTTATTTGGATCCGCATTCTTTGGGATTTTTTTCAATGCATTTTCGGATTCACTGATGATTTTATTGAAAGAATTTCTCTTATCTTTTTGTGCGTCAGTAAGTATTTGCATTAATTGTTTTTCAGAGACAAATAAGTTCAGTCCACTACTTGAAGCGGCAATTTCTTCTGCACTAAGAGCTCTGTTATAAAAGCGTGCCCTAGCTAGTGTGACGTCGAGGCGTCTGTTCCCACCTCCCGGAAGATGACGCGTGCCAAAAATCACTGAGCTTTGATTTTTTGGAAACTTAGCGGCACCTTTTTTGAATGGTTTCCCATATGGCTGACCGTTACGATAAAGGGCGGTTGTACCATCTTCCTTGTAAACCATGACCAGATGAAGTCGTTCGTTTGCATTCTTCTCCGGAAAGGAACCAGGAAAATCAAGCGTGCGTGCAAAACCGTTACTGCCTGAGATCCAGTGCCTGTTCTTTCTTTCACCAAGGACAATAGTATCGAAGAAGTCCCCGGGGCCTTGAATTCCCATGAGGCCCCCACCCTTCATGTCTATGTTATGAACTTTGCACCAAACTTCTAGGGTCTTGGCTCCAAGGTCCATGGGCAGCCCCTTGCTCTGGAGGTAGGCGCCGCCTTGAAGGATCGCTGATCCTCCATCGAATTTGATCTTTCCATGATTTTTCAGGTCAAGGGATCCTACCGAGTCCTTGAGATCTCCATTAAATTCCCAAGCCGCAAATGGCATTAGATCAATGGGTTTTTGTGTTCCTGCGAGTTGTCGCCTCTTCTTTAGTAGCCTATTCTTGATGGGATTAATAAGTGCTTCAAGGTCTTTCTGAGAAGCGTTGATTTTGTCGGATAATTGTTTTCTTTCAATGTCTTTTGAACGATTCTCTTCAATAATTATGGAAGGATCAAAGTTAGGAGGTCTGAGATCTGATTCGTACCAAGTTTTAAGAAATTCACTTCGATAACTGAAATTTGGAGATATGAGTTCGATAACTGGTCTATTTTCAACAAAAACAGTGTCGAATAAAAGTAATGGTTCTAAAACCATCTGCAGACTGGCCGGATTGTTTTTATCTATACTAAATAATCTTGCTTTGCCTGGGTCAGGCGTCGCTGCCAATGCATTCTCGAGTTGCATCCATTGCGAAGGAAAAGTGTCTAAGAATCTTTCAATTTTAGGACTCTTGAACATATAGTCCACGGCTTGCATCATTGAGTCTGGCTTTTGCAGATCTCCTTTTTCAGCAAGGTTTAATAATTTATCGTCTGGCCCGCTTGCCCAGAGAAAGAACGAAAGGTTTGATGCGATTAAGTAAGGATCTTTCTGATCATTATTATGCCCATACCTGAAGAGGAATTTTGGAGAGGAGAGGATCGCAGAAGCTGTCTTTTTCATGGCCTCAGTAAAGGACAAGCCAGTATTTATTTTTTTTAGTCCATAATTAGCGTACCGGTCCAGTGTTTCCTTGTCGATTGGACCTCTAAAAGCCTTTCTCATGAATGGCTCGAGACGTTTTTTGATTTCATCTAAGGGATTCTTATTGGCATCGGGAGTTTTGAAGAATTCGTTCCATATCGAAACGGAACCCTCGTTGAAATCTGGACTCTCTAAAATAGATACGCTGAGTTTAAGGAATGAATCAAGAAGGAGTGGCGATAATGTTAGTTGGTTTGCTTGATTGTCGAAGCCATGCTCTGCACGCAAGTCTTGTGGAAAAGAATCCACATTTTTCATTCCGCCTTCTTTACGCAGAGATAGGCAGGAAACGTTGACTGTGTCAGGTACCTTTTCACTGAGAATATAATTATCATGCCTTGTCATCAGTTTTTCCTGAATATTGAAGACATTATTATTTAATCCGAACAGATCCTTAATCGCATTATTGTATTGGAACCGGTTAAGTCTTCGCAGATAGGAGGTTTCAATTTTTTCGCCGGCAGTCGAGGCCTTGAGAATATTTTTAAGAGAGCTTACCAGTCTTGTTCTGTCAGCATCAGCTAGGGCGGGCTCATCTTCAGGTGGCATATCCATCGCATCGACCACTTCAATCATTTCTTTGATCAAATCGGGTCTGGCCATGAACTGTTCAAGGCTTTGGATTTCTTTCAGATTAACCTTGCCCTTCACCTTCTTATCACCGTGACACTTGGTACAGTTCTGTGAAAAGAAGGGTTTCAGAAATGAATCAAATTCATCGGCTTGCACATGAGCGCTGATCATCAAAGAGATGACAGTCACCAGGAGGCCCCTGATTTTGCATTTGTCTCTTTGCATCGGGAAATTATCTTATGCCCACAGGTCAGAGATGACGCCGGTACTGTCAGCGAAAGCGTCCATTTCAACGCCCATAAGCTTTGCCAGTGACAACCACATATTGGAATTTAGGGTTCCACTCTTGCACTGAATGAATTTTCCTTGCTTGATCTGGCCCTGACCCTTTCCAGCAACTATGAATGGAAGATCAAAGAACTGGTGTGTTGCTCCATCACCCAAGGCAGCGCCATAAGTAACTATAGAGTTGTCGAGCATCGAGCTTCCATCAGATTCCTTTAGCTCTTTCATCCTCGATATGAGGTAAGCGTATTGCTCCATGTGGAAAATATCAATCTTCTGTACCCCTTTCCAACCGTCTCCTTTTTGGTTATGTGTCATGTTGTGGTGCTGGACAGGTTTATCGAAAACACCTTCATATAATAACGTCGCGTCCCATCTTTCAGGACCTATCATAAAGGTACTGATATTTGTAATGCCCATTTGGAAAGCCAACAGCATCAGATCAGCTTGAAGCTTAATGTACTCACCTCTGGGTAAGATCTGTTCTTTCGGAATACGAATATCCGCATCAGAAATCATTTTCTTTTGTTTGGCAATGCGGATCTCAATATTCCGTATCATTTCCATGAATTCGCCAAGCGTCTCCTTATCTTCACGGCCGAGCTTTCTTGACAGTGATTTGGCATCCTCAAGGACAAGGTCAGTGATCTCAGTAAGGTGAGTCTGATAGGAGTCTGCCATGAAGAGCCGTTCATAGAGTTTTTGGGGGTCTTTAATTGAAGGAGCAATTTTATCAGGTCCGTACCAAGAAATATTGTTAAAATATATGCCTTCCTTAGGCTTCGTAAATCCGTTACAGCTAATTTCGAGTGTCTTGAAAACACTTGATTGCCCAACATGATCACCAATGACCTGATCGAGGCTTCTCCCATTCGGGTACCTCATACCCTTTTCTGCAGCCTGTTCCGGCGAAACACTGGTCAGGTAACATGAGGCTCCTTGCGCATGGACGTCCTGTCCATTTTTGAAAGTCCGGTCAAGTCCGGTTACAAGAGTTACGTCCTTTGAGTGCTCCTTGAGCGGTTGCATTGTTGAGGTTAACTCCAGTGGATAGATTCCCGGGTTGTTTTCCTTTCGGACGTTGTTTTTGGTCTTATCAGCATTAAAGCCACCAACAAAACCAGGCAAGTTTGCCTCTTCTTCTCCCGGAAAGAAACCTCTCCGCACGATCCCGTTTGGGATATACATCATGACCAGTTTCTTGGATGGCTTTGTCCCTTTCTTAGTCGCTGCAGCGAGCGAAGGCATGAAAGGCAAAGTAAGAACCGCGCCGTTAACTTTGAGGAATTTTCTTCTGGATAAATTCATTACACTTATAATGTCCTATAGGTCTATAATTTAACACTTATTTCGCCTGAGAACCAAACATAAATACTCATATCAATTTCAGACTGTAAATATTCAATCCGACAAGGCTCTAGTGCTGTATTTCTAAGTATTCTGCAATCAATGGGCATCAGAGAATCTTCCTTCGCTGATAATACTTTATTGTCGCTAGCGGTTTTGCCATGTGATAACTTATCAAAGGAACATAACAAATGGCAAGACAGTGTAAACATCTGAAATATTACGACTCCAAGTAAAGAAATTTGAACTAAAATTTAGATAAGAAGCGATTATAATAAAGCCATAAAATTATAATGTTTTTCCTTATCTCAATAGCCTAACATTTTCATATGAAATATTGGATAAGTAAAAATGATCAGAAATATGGGCCTTATACTTTGGACCAGATCAGGCGAAATTTGGAGGAAGGAACAATTTTACTAACTGATTATATTTACAAAGATAAGGAGTGGATTTCTTTAAGTCAATTCTTAGAAGATCGGAAGAGAGCTATTAAATCTCCTCAACAAATAGCTCCTGGGGCTAAAGTCACTGAAGGGTTGAAAAGTAAAAAACCGTCTTCTGACGAGGAAAGCCAATCTGCATTGGTACTGGGGATTATTTCTATTGTCCTTGCTTTGGTTACTGCAGCGATTTCATGGATCCCGTTTATTGGGTTTTTGGCTTTGCCCTTAGGAGTCATTGCATTAATTCTTGCGATTATCGGCCTAATCATTGTTCTCGTTACAAAGAAGCGGGGAATGCTTGTAGTAGTAATAGGCTTAGCTTTTTCTCTCATATCATGCCTACTGCCTTTTATTATGACTCAGGTATTCATGGATGCTGTTGACGACCCTGAATTCCAAAAAGCCATATCTGAATGGGCAGAGGAGGTAGATGCAGAGTTAAATAAGCTAGATACCGGTGAGTTAAATAGGCCAGGAGTCGGTGAAGTTATGGAACTGAAATTCACTAGCTTGGCAGGCAAAGAAATTGACCTTGCAGACATGAAAGGGAAAGTAGTACTAATTGATTTTTGGGCCACTTGGTGCGGGCCTTGTATAGCAGAACTACCAAATGTACGTAAAGCTTATGAAGACTATCACGACAAAGGCTTTGAGATTATTGGAATTTCACTAGATAAGGCCAAGGATGAAGCAAAGTTAAAATCATTTGTTAAAGATGAAAACATGCCTTGGCCACAAGCCTTTGATGGGAAAGGTTGGGATACCGATCTGGCACAGCAATATGGAATAAGCTCTATTCCTGCCACTTTTCTGGTAGGCAAAGACGGAAAGATTGTGTCTTCTAATTTACGAGGACCTGCCCTCAGTTTAGCAGTGAAAAAAGAACTTGGTCTTTAAATTCCTTAGCAATTTATTTCTTATTCCCATAGAAGATTTTAACGAGGAACGTCATGCTCCTCAGACTACAGGAAAAAATCTTATTTTAACTGATCCAATACGATTGTATAAACTAAAACCGATACCCTTTTGCCTTTTCATAGGGGACCAAGGCTTCTTTCTCTGCTCTTGCGTTTGCGGTGAATTGTTCCATAAATTTTTCAAGTGACTCAGGTGATTGGCGATGTTTAAAAGCATTAATTGCTGGATCTTTAAATTCAATCATCCATTCGAGCATTCTATCCCTTAATTTTGAAATTTCTTCTTCGTATCCCAATTGACTCTCTTTGGAATTTAATAGGTTTTTAATTGAGTGAGGGTCTTTTCTAAGATCATAGAATTCCTCAACTGTTCGGTGCTGCAGATGATGAATTCTAGCCCTTATTAGGGGGTCTTTTTCGCCAGCTCTTTTCATCGCCTTAAATGAGAGCCCAGCCATGGGTTCTGCAGTATATGAGCGTTCTCCGTTAGACCAGGCATTGAAGATATAGGAGTATTCTTTTGTTATCACTGAACGCATTGGGTAAGGGTTTCTTCCGTGGACGTGATTAAATTGAGTGTAGACGGCATCTCTACCTTCCTGAGAATCTCCTTTGAGAAGTGGCAGAAAGGACCTCCCGTCACTGGGCGGACCATTGGATATGTTAACGGCTTCAAGGATGGTCGGCATGAGATCGACCGTTGAAATCATATGCTCCTTATCCGAAGTGCCTTTAACGATTGCGCCAGGCCACCTGATAATGAGCGGCGTTTTAGTGCTCTGAACGTAGCAGTTGGTCTTTGCAAACGGTAAAGACATCCCGTGATCAGAGAGGAAGATAACAATGGTGTTATCGTAGTGTCCCGATTTCTTGAGCTCATCTAGTATGGTTCCCATCATGTCGTCAAGTCTCCTGACCGAAGAACAATAGGCTGCCATTTCTTTTCTCGTGTCGGGAAGGTCAGGAATGAATTCGGGAACAACGACTTCATCACTTGAGTAGGTTTTGGAGGATCCTGACCTTTCGAAATTTTCTTGTTCTTTCTTGCCTCCTCCGTAAGGGCGGTGAGGATCGTGTGAGCTCGCCATCAAGAAAAAGGGTTGCTTAGAATCCTTCGCCATTTGAAAAAATGAAGAGCTGAATTGTTGATAAATTTTAGGATCTCTTCCCCACTTGTTTTCATCTCCCACGCCTTGCCATTGGTAGGTGACGGACCACCTGAAAAGTTCTTGTTGGTTCAGTGGTTTGCCTATCGTTCCACATAGAAACCCTTCTTCATTCAAAATATGAGGTAAGGTTTTTATATGGGGTAGAATTCTCTGGAATGCCTTTGCTCCATTGTTTTGAGGGTAAAGCCCAGTAAGCATGACACTCCGTGATGGAGTACAGATAGCGATATTCACATGAGCGTTAAAAAAACGGATCCCCTCATTAGCGAGCCTGTCGATGTTCGGTGTTATTTCAGGAGCAGCTCCACCAAAGCACCCGGGGCTATCCCAGTTCATGTCATCTGCAACTAAGAGGAGTACGTTCGGCCTTTTTTTAGGAGCAACAAGTTGTTGTGAAAAGACCTTTGAAGAAAATAAAACAATTCCAATCACTATGATTGACTGGAGTAATGATTTGTTCATTTCGATATCTTGACGGAATCACACACGCAAGCCATACTTAATATTCCGTGAAGAGGTTCATTCTCACCGCTATACCTTTTTTGTTTGCAGTCAGTATTGTTTCTGGCTCAGCAAAATTTGGGTTGCAGATATTACCAATACTCGAGAAAAAATGTTTTAAATGTCATGGTCAGGATAAGCAAAAGAGTGACCTAAGACTTGATTCTGTTACCGGAATCAACAAGGGGGGCAACTCGGGGGAGCCCCTTTTCGTAAGAGGGAATTCAAGTAAAAGCCTGATCGCCCACTTAATAAATAGTGATGATCTTGAGGAAAGGATGCCTCCGGAGGGTGAAACTAAATTGACCATAGAAGAACGTGCCCTCATTTCAGAATGGATAGATGCTGGGGCTCAAATGCCCTTACCAGAGAAGGTCATAGAACTTAGTACCGATCACTGGTCATTCCAGCCCGTTCAGAGGCCCAAGATTCCAGAGTTGAAAGGAGGCTGGGCCAATAATGAAATCGATAGTTTTATTTTGGAGAAGATGCTGAGTAAAGATCTCAGCCCTTCAACTGTTTCAGAGCCAAGGAAACTGATTCGGCGAATTTATCAAGTCATGCATGGGTTGCCCCCTTCAGATGACATGGTCAGGAGACATCTAAAACAGATTGCCAATGATGATTGGAGCGAGGTTGTCAATGAAGTTCTCGCGAGCCCTCACTACGGGGAACGTTTCGCGCGACATTGGTTGGACATTGTTCGATTTGCTGAAACGAATGGTTTTGAAACGAACCGTGAGCGTCTGACAGCTTATTATTTCCGAGACTATGTGATTCGATCTTTTAATGAGGACCAGCCTTATGACCGTTTTATCATTGAGCAACTGGCCGGCGATGAATCTGGTGTTGATGTTGGGACAGGGTTCTTGGTTGCCGGTCCACATGACATTGTTAAGAGTCCCGACATTAATTTAACATTGATGCAGCGTAACGATGAGATGGCTGATATGATTAATACGACGGGGACAGCTTTCCTTGGTTTGACGATAGGTTGTGCGAGGTGCCACAATCATAAGTTCGACCCTATTCTACAAAAGGATTATTACTCGATGCAGGCCGTCTTTTCAGGTGTCCGTTACGGTGAGCGGATGATGCCAAAAAAGAATAATGAGGCCGCAAAAAAAGCACTCGTAGAACTGGAAGAAAAGGTCCATTTGATGTCACAGGAACTGGACTCTCTCAAATTGCTTTCAAGTAAAATTAAAGCGGAAGGAACCGTAAATGCTATTAAAAGAGAAGCGGTTAATGCTTTTGGCAATACTGAAATTTTTAATGAAATTCAAACAAAACATGTCCGATTCACTGTGCGCCGTACCAATAGTGGCCAACCATGTATTGATGAATTGAGAGTTTTTAATGCTGAAGGACAGAACGTGGCATTGGCTAAGAATGGAACCAGACCAGAATCTTCTGGAAACCTTAAGGGCTATGAAATTCACAAGCTCGCACACATTAATGATGGCAAGGACGGTAATCCCAGAAGTTGGATTTCCGATACTGCAGGGACTGGATGGGTAAAGGTTACCTTTGCCAAGGCATCAAAAATCAACAGAATCGAATGGGCCCGGGACAGAGAAGGTAAATTTTCGGATCGTTTGGCCATTGATTACATTATTGAACATTCCCTTGATGGTCAGTCATGGCACAAGATCGCTAGTTCAGAGGATCGAGAACCCTATGGCGGAGTAGTTGCTGCCAAAGATGCTTTTCTTGTTTTTTTATCTGATAGAGATGCAGATAAGGCTCGTAACCTCATTCTAAACCTGCAGAGGACCAGAAATGAAATTTCTTCTTACCGGAATGGCTCAAAGGCTTGGGTAGCTAAATTTGAAAAGCCTGGAAAAACGCATCGACTTTATAGGGGTGACCCCATGGCAAAGAGAGAAGTTGTTGCTCCTGACACGTTGGAAATATTGGGAAGTTTGAAAATGAGTGAAGATGAAGATGAGCAGCAGCGAAGGCTCAAGCTTGCTCAGTCCATTGCAAGTAAGAAGAACCCATTAACTTCCAGAGTCATGGTGAACAGATTATGGCAATTTGTATTTGGTGTAGGCATAGTTGATACTCCAAGTGATCTTGGTACGAATGGTACAGGGCCCACGCATCCCCAACTTCTGGATTGGTTAGCTTCTGAATTCATGCAAAAAGATTGGTCAATAAAGCACGTGTTAAAGCTTATCCTTTCTAGTGATACTTTCAGGCAGAGTAGTCGTCCTAGAGATGAAGCTCTGGAAATAGATGCGGGGAGTCGTTACTTATGGCGCTTCCCACCACGCAGGCTTGAAGCCGAGGCAATTAGAGATTCGATTTTGGCCGTTGCGGGCACTCTTGATTTAAATATGGGTGGGCCCGGATTCTACTTGCTCGATGTGGATCGTGAGAATGTTGTTCATTATCATCCTAAAGAGAAGACTGGCCCCGAAGAATGGCGCCGGATGATCTATATGTTTAAGATTCGTCAGGAGCAGGACTTGATATTTGGTGCTTTTGATTGTCCCGACGGCAATCAGGTTATCCCCGAACGGAGCCGATCGACAACGCCTATTCAAGCCTTGAACCTTTTTAATAGTCATTTCATGGTTCAACAGTCTGGGAAAATGGCTGATAAACTCCTCAAGGAGGCAGGAGATTCAGTGGAGGAACAAGTAAAAACTGCTTATCAATTATATTATGGGAGGTCAGCATTAATTGAGGAAATTAATGATGCTACTGCGTTTGTCCGCGATCATTCCTTGGCTGATTTTTGCAGGGCAATGTTCAATTCTAACGAATTTTTATTTACTTTCTGATGTTGGATAAGCGCCATCTCATGGACCGAGGTCAATTCCTTTCCCACTCAGTGAGTGGCTTTGGTGGTATTGCTCTTGCTCATCTGCTCAACTCTGAAAAATTATTAGGTTCAGAAAAAGTCAGAGAAAGTGCGCCCGGCAAGACTCCCATTCGCCCTATCATTGATTCTGGGAACCCTAACGCTGCCCGTGATCCACACTTTGAGCCGCGTGCAACTCAGGTGCTGCAAATTTTTTGCTCTGGGGCAATCAGTCAGGTGGACACTTTTGATTACAAGCCGGAACTAATAAGGCTTCATGGAAAGCCAATGCCTGGAGGAGATAAGCTCATTACTTTTCAGGGAGAGCAGGGTAATCTTACCAAGAGTCCTTGGGAATTCAAAGCTAGGGGTCAGAGTGGAAAGATGGTTTCTGAATTGGTTCCACACCTTGGGTCCTTGGCCGATGAAATGTGCTTCATTCATTCCCTCACTGGCAAGACTAACACTCATGGGCCCGGGGAGAATTTCATGTGCACCGGTTTTACTTTGGACGGATTTCCAAGTGCTGGTTCATGGGCCACTTATGCTTTAGGAAGTGAAACAGAGGACTTACCAGCTTATGTAGCAATCTCAGATATTCGAGGCACTCCCCAGTCCAGTGTGAATTGCTGGGGCCCAGGATTCCTTCCAGCTGCATTCCAGGGAACAGAATTTAATGCTTCTAAACCGGTCCGCAATATTGCCAGGCCCAAAGGAATAAGTGATATAACCGATAAAGCGACTAGGGCATTTCTTAAGAGACAGAACCAGCGGCACCTGAATGAATATCCTGGTGACACTGAGCTTGCCGCGAGGATAGCCAGCTATGAATTAGCCGCAAAAATGCAAATGACTATTCCTGAGGTTTCCGATATTTCCTCTGAACCGGCTCACGTTCTCAGAGAATACGGAGCAGACGAGTCGGGGAGCAAGATTAAGGATCTACGTACAGCGCATGCTAAGAACTGTATTCTTGCGAGGCGACTTCTTGAGAAGGGAGTGAGGTTTGTGCAACTCTTCAATGGTGCTTATCAGACCGGAGGAGAGGGGGTCAGTAATTGGGATGGGCATAAGAAAATAAAAGAACAGTATTCTATTCATGGACCTGTCCTTGATCAGCCCACTGCTGCTTTACTGAGAGACTTAAAGGCCAGAGGTCTTCTTGAGAACACGTTAGTTATATTCAACTCGGAATTTGGAAGGATGCCAACTTTTCAAAAGGGTGCAAGTGGGCGGGATCACAATCCTTCCGGCTTCACTTCCTGGATGGCCGGGGCCGGAGTCAAGGCTCCTTTCAGCTATGGGGCCACAGATGATTTTAGTTACAAGGCAGTCGAGAACGTGGCTACTGTTTATGATTTTTATGCGACGGTCCTTCATATTCTGGGCCTCGACCATGAGAGATTAAGCTTTTATCATAACGGAATTGAGCGCCGACTGACTGACGTTCATGGACATGTTATAAAAGAAGTTCTTTCTTGAGAACTCGTTTATTTTCGCTAAGTTATAAGGAATGAAATCGATCCAAAAACGGAAGGGTGCTCCTATGAACCGGCGAGATGTTTTGAAGTCAGCGGG
>JAAZZC010000276.1 GCA_014239335.1 Verrucomicrobiales bacterium | reverse complement strand
TCAGGTTTTGGCTCAGGTTTTGGCTCAGGTTTTGGCTCAGGTTTTGGCTCAGGTTTTGGCTCAGGTTTTGGCTCAGGTTTTGGCTCAGGTTTTGGCTCAGGTTTTGGCTCAGGTGCTGGCTCAGGTGCTGGCTCAGAAGTTTTTTGCTCTGATGGTGTTTCTTTCCCCTTATTGCATCCGGTAATAATGATCGGCGAGGCTAAGATAATTGAAAAAATTAATGACGAATATAAGAGGTGTTTCATTGTTGTTATGTTAGCTTATTCTTAAATATGAGTCTTCATTAAAGACCAGTCAGCAAGGATAATGACTGCAAAAAATCAGCAAAGCCACACCTAAAAAGAGTTTTTATTGTCGCCTCATTAAGCTAAAACATAGAAATGCTAGTTTTTCCGATAAGAATTATAATCTCACTAGTCGCTCTAAATATTTTTTCATACGCCGCAAATAATGAAAAATTTCAATGGGAACGACTGAAATTTGAGAGCCGTGACGCCTTTATTATTATGCCTGATAAGCATATTAAAGATCAAATTCCCTGGGTCATGTATGCACCTACACTCAGAGGATTACCAAATGAAAGGGACGAAGGATGGATGATTCAACATTTCCTTGAAGCAGGAATTGCCATTGCGGGTATTAATATTGGCGAATCTTATGGAAGCCCTGAAGGGTGTGGAATTTACACCAAATTTCATAAATTTCTTACCACGGAAAGAGGCCTTAATCAAAAGGCCTGCCTGCTAGCAAGGAGCCGAGGCGGTCTCATGCTCTACAACTGGGCAGCAGATAACCCAACCAAGGTTAAATGTATTGCCGGTATTTACCCAGTATGTGACTTAAGGAGTTACCCAGGTCTAAATAGGGCAGCACCTGCTTATGGAATGAAAGCTGATGAGCTTGCGAAAAGCTTGAAGATCAACAATCCCGTTGAAAAACTAAAGCCCCTTGCTGATGCCAAGGTTCCCATATTTCATATCCACGGGAACGTTGACAGAGTCGTTCCTCTTAAATCTAATTCAGGTGACGTAGCCAAAAGATACCAAAGGCTAGGAGGCAAAATGCACCTCGTAGTACCTAATGGCCAAGGCCATAATATGTGGAAGGGTTTTTTCTATTGTCAGGAACTCGTAGACTTCGTCATCACCCACGCAAAGGGAACCCCCCTCTCCTCCCTTTAACCTGAACTGATATGGGAAGGCGGAGAATTTACTGAAGGTCCCGCAGTTGGGCCTGACGGTTCGGTCCTGTTCTCTGATGTTGGAGCTGACACGATCTACAAATTCTCACCTGAAAATAAAAAAGTTAACACGTTCCGTGAGCGCAGCGGCCGGGCCAACGGACTCATATTTGACCCAGCAGGAAACCTCATCGCTTGTGAAGGAGCCAATACAGGTGGAGGAAGAAGAATATCTGTGACCTCGAAGAACGGAAAGGTCCGAACTCTCACAAAAGAATGGCAAGGAAAACGTTTCAACAGCCCCAATGATCTGGCCATCGACAATGTAGGAAAGAATATCTATTTCACGGACCCTCGGTACGTAGGTGAAGAAAAAAGAGAAATTGAATTTGAGGGTATATTCATGGTCCGTCCCGACGGGAGTACAGAATTAGCAACCAAGGACGTCAAAAAGCCTAACGGTATAATTTTTTCAAAAGACGGAAAGAAAGTATTCGTTGCCGATCACGAGGTAACAAATGACGGGACAAGACAACTCCTGTCCTTCAGTGTCACAGCAGAAGGCAAACTTGAAAATAAACAGACACTTCATGACTTCGGGTCATCACGAGGAATTGACGGAATGGCTCTCGGACCAAGAGGTAACATCTTTGCAACTGCCGGGAGCGGCAAGGAGGCAGGGATTTATGTCTTTGAGCCTGGCGGCAATCTTCTACAAGTCATCAACCTTCCCGGTGACCCTACAAACTGCACTTTCGGGCACGAAAAGAATTCGTTAACTCTTTACGTCACCGCCCAGTCACCAAAAGGGCAAAAGAAACAAAGCTACGCCCTCTACAGGTTAAGACTGGATAAGTAGTAGTGACTTAACCCCGCCCATTGAACTGGATGAGACGAAAAAGTATCTCTTTAATTGTATCATTGGATTGGTAAAAGTCCGATCCAAAGACCATCACCCAGCCACGATCGACCCGGCGACCAAGTAATATCGCACCATCAGCCCCTCCCTGAGCAGCACCCCATACCTCCCAAGGAGCCGATTTCCTGTAATAATGACTCGCATTAACATTCTTAATCATCCCTTCAATATTTATTCCTAACTTTCTGCCCTCATCAGTAATTTCCCATCCTCGGCCAGCGGGACCGGAACGTATTGGTCCAAGACCACATTCATTTATAAAAGACAAACCTTCACTGGTCGGACTGAGAAAAATAATATTCCCACCTCTTTTGAGAAACCCGCGCAAAGCCAAACTCCAGGTAGGGCATCCTTTCCCTTTCTGCTCCATAGCAACCTTCATCAATGCCCTCTTGAAACCTTCCATCTCCGGAACCAGTAAAACGCGGGACCTTCGAAGATTACGCATGAATTGGGAGTCAGGAACTTTAGATTTACTCTGTACAATCTTTCGGGACGGGACACGACCCGAAAGCGCATCAATGGTTTTAACATACTCATCGTCCTCATCAGTGTAACCTCCCCACACCAATACAGGTGCAGACGCTGGCAATCCTTCATGTCCAAAACTCAACGATTCGACTCTCGACATAGGCACTAGCAATTCATCCACACCTAATGCCGTAAGGACTAGATCCAATCCTCTCAATTCGATCTTATCCGCCCAGATCATTCCTGATGGCGACAGGGCAACTAGGTTGCGAATAATAGGACTCTCCTCGACCTCGATGTCCTCTTCCTTTTGCCTCTCATTATTTCTCCTGTCGGGGACACCATTATTTCCGTCTTCGACCACTTTAATTTCATCAGCCAATTCTAATTCAACATCAGCAATCACCGAATCCGAGTCAGGGAAGAGCAACACATCCAGAGCTGACAACGGCACTTCAGCTGAAAGGATAGGGCTCGAAATTCTCAGCCATTTTTCCGAATCAACAGATGGTAGCAATTGCCCAGCCAGGATCTCTCCCGTGGCCAGAGCTGCAATGTGCCTTCTAGGAGAATCTGGTAATAATAATTTATCAACATTCCCAATGGGCTGGTCTCGCTCTACCCTAATGATTTCATTAATTGGTAAAGGTATCCTTGTCTGCGTTCCCGATAGGGCGACAATAAGAGATTCTCCGGTGAATTGAACAGGGTCACCCAAAACCTCAGATCCGTCACGTAGCATGACTCTAAAATCATCACTTTCAGAATCCTTTTGGTCATCTTTTACTTTCGCTGATTGACGACTAAGTGATGTGATTTTCTTTATAGGAACTTTTATCTTTTTTCCAGGACTCAATGCAGGCTCAAATGTTAGATACTCCTTATCCATAGAATGCACTTTCCCGGACATCGAGAGCTCGACACTGACAGAGTCATCAATCGAATCCCTCTCAATGGATCTTTCCTTGGACTCATTATTGTTTTTTAGCGCAGGAGCAATTTTTTCAGGAAACTCTTTCAGGAAAGAAAGGATTTTCTCTTTCAGAGTTTTCGAGGAATTCGGCGAGCTCTGATTCTGTTTCTCTTCATCAGATATTTCTTTTCTTAACTCAATTAGCTCAGGACTAGGCTCCTGCTCAATGGTCATCTCAAGACGCCACGGACCATTATCATCTTCTGACGAGATTCCGATACCAATAGCAATAAATAACAATAGCAAAATCCTAAAACCCATTAACCCATTTCCTTTACTCATAGCAATAAAATGATTAATGGACATGGAGAGATAAAATTGGGGACTTTAGCCATACCTTAATAGCATATCCGTCCGGAGTATATTCAGCGAGACCCTTCTCGGTTCCTATAAGCGTATTCCCATTAGGCAGCCTTGCCGAACTGCTGATCGCTTTGACTCCCTTTGGTTGAATTCTTAAAAAGGTTTGCTGGCCATCAGGTGAGAGTTCAAGTAATTCCACTTGTGAACTTGTTGACTTTTCTTTTTCTCCCTTAGACTCAGAATCCACCACAATTAGGATATTACCGTTCTCTAATCGAAGGGCATTCCTCGGCCTATTCATTCCCGACACTTTCCAGATCTGACCTCCATCAGAATCATATTCGGCAATGGTCCCTTCATCAGTATGAGTGCACAGAAACCTCCCCGGCCTCAATCGAGAAAAAGAATTCATCTTCGAGGGCATTTTCCAAGACCTGACAGGATTACCAAAAAGATCTATGACTCTCACATTAAATCCTGATGCAATTGCCATCTTCCCCCCAGGGAAAAGCGCAGCACCGGCACCAGCAGGCACACCGGACACGGTCCAAAGTTCGGTCCCATTTAATGAAAAAACAGCGACCTTACTTTCGAATTCTGCTCCCCCGGAAACGACAACATTTCCTGCAGCATAGTCAAAGACTATCGTGTCAGAAACTGCGCTACTTATCGACGACGCCAATCCAACATTCTCTATCTTTTTACCACTCGTAGTATACGAAAGCGCCGACCCACCCTTAGTGTCTGCCTTGCCTACGATGACCTGAAACTGACCACGTGAAGACATACCCAGAAATACAGGCCAATGAGGCTCATCCTCCTTACCATTAATATAATTACCCCACCGATCCTTAGCCAGTTCCCTTGAGTCTGGAACATCATAGGCAGCGAAACCTAGATCCGTTTGAAATATAATCCTCAATAGGGTCCCTGATTCTTGCCTTACACGAATATTATCTGAAGAGAGCAGATCAAGAAGAATTTTTGCAACTCCTTTCCTCCCAGCAGCTGATCGTCCTCTCGCATTTGCCAAAATTAAAATATCCTCTGGATTTGAAGCCTCAGTCTCTGAGCCCCTCTCCATGCCTAGGAAACCGAGAACAAAAGAACAAATTTCCCTGACAGATTGAGAGCCATTAGATAATCCCCTCTCCAGCAAAGCGCGGTCCTGCTCTCCCGACACTTTTACAGCTGCCATTTCCAAGGCTCTCATTAATTCCCAGTATGTTACAGAATCAAAAGTTGAGGCCAGAATTATCAGTGACTCCAGAGAACTAGGAACAGAATTTTTACCGGATCTTACCGACGCATGGTAAAGCACATCAAGGAGCCTCTTTTTAATCCTGACATTTAAAATTCCCTGAACACGCCGCGCCATTTCAATAGTACTATCCTTTCTGGAATCGCTGAGCATATGCTCAATGGGCGCTTCAATCATGGCCAATTTCTTGGAAGCCTCATTCCTCTTGCGAAAATCATCATTGTCCAAGTCAGCAATTAAA
Organism: Verrucomicrobiales bacterium; assembly: GCA_014239335.1. Classification (GTDB taxonomy): domain Bacteria; phylum Verrucomicrobiota; class Verrucomicrobiia; order Verrucomicrobiales; family DEV007; genus EC70. Next base: position 2,711 of record JAAZZC010000276.1, on the reverse strand, counting down.
CTTAACGCGTTCTTTAACTGATCTGAATTAAGAAACAATCCCCTGACCCTGTCCTTGTAATCTTTCGATAGAGGATCGAACCCGATATCCCTTAAAATAGAATCGCCAGGGCCCAATGGAGGATCTTCTTTAGCTTCTTCATCGGAACTGGCTTGTTTCGGATCAACTGCGGCCTCGACTCCACCAACTACTTCGACCCCTGCTGGGTCCGGAGGAGGAACGGCCCATGCCCCTAATGATGCCATTAATAGCAGTATAAGGAACTGGCATCTCAGAATTCGCATCACTTCAACTTAAAGCACGAGGCTAGTACATTACGCCGAAAGCCGCAAGCATTGCCGAGCACCTGGCCCTAATGATCTTACTCGGACTAAAAATTTAAGAAGCTGAACTCGATCCAAAACTGCTATTCAGCAGAAGAATCAGCTTTCCTTGCCTTACTGATCAGACTTTTAACTGTCGGACTTGGCTTGGCTCCATCACCTATCCACTTATCGACCTTTTCAAGATCTATCTTGGTGTCCCCATCCTGCATAGGATTATAGTTTCCTACCATTTCAATAAAACGGCCATCGCGTGGAGCACGCGAATCAGCAACAACCACCCTATAATATGGGCGGCCCTTAGCTCCTTCTCTTCTCAAACGTATGACAACAGCCATGATTAATTACTTTGTCCCAGAAATGACATTTGTCACCTTTTTAGGGAGGGCGCTACATTTGACCCTTTTTTCCTAATTGCCAAGGACTTTTTCAACTACTTTTAGGGATTAAAACTTCATGCCTTTTGGAAAATCCCCGCCGAGCCCCCCCATATCCATGCCTCCAGCACCTAACTGTGAAAGCATTTTTTTCATTTTTCCCTTACTTCTCATCATTTTACGCATTTGACCGAATTGTCTTAAGAACTGATTTACCTGAGTAATACTGTTACCACTTCCCTTAGCAAGCCTAAGCCTGCGCTTACCATTCAGGATCTCAGGCCTTTCTCTCTCTATGGGAGTCATTGACAAAACAATAGCTTCTACCCTTTTCAGTTTCCCTTCGTCCATTGCTCCGGCCAATCCTTTCAATTTTCCTGCACCGGGCATCATCCCCAAAATTCCTTCTAGCGGACCCATCTTCTGCATCATTTTCATTTGAGCAAGAAAATCATTGAAATCAAAAGTGGCCTTTTTCATGCGGTTAGCAATCCGCATGGCCTCTTCCTCATCGATGACTTCTGCCGCTTTCTCAACTAGCCCAACAACATCACCCATTCCAAGGATGCGTTCTGCCATCCTTGAAGGAACAAAAGCATCAAAGTCCTCAAGTTTCTCTCCCTCACCTATATACTTGATCGGCTTCCCAGTCACTGAACGCATCGACAGTGCGGCTCCGCCTCTCGCATCACCATCCAGTTTAGTAAGCACGATACCACTCAAACCAACCGCCTCATCAAAATGAGTAGCTACACTAACTGATTGCTGACCCGTCGCAGCATCAGCAACGAGCAGAGTCTCCTTAGGTTTCAAATAATCACATAGGTCCTTTAGCTCCTGAACAAGATCCTGATCAATTTCTTGCCTTCCTGCCGTATCAAATATCAAAACATTCCCTGACTGTGATTCGGCCCAAGAAATTGCCTTTTTAGCCACTTTGACCACATCCTTCTCGCTCGGGTCGGCCCTATAAACAGGAACATCAATTTCTTTTGCCAACGTCGCTAACTGCTCAATAGCTGCCGGCCGATACAAATCACACGCAACGAGAATAGGTTTCCTTCCCTCTTTCTTTAATCTCAATGCCAGCTTACCCGAAGTCGTTGTCTTACCTGCGCCGTTAAGACCACACATCACAATGCGGGCAGGTGGATTAAGATCAAGCGAGACCGCATCACCGCCTAAAAGATCAACAAGAGCATCCTGAAAAACTTTAACGATCTGCTGACCCGGAGTGATACTCTTTATGACTTTCTCGCCAAGAGCGTCCTCTTTGACCGTTGCTATGAATTTTTTAGCAACTCCGAAATCAACGTCCGCCTCAAGCAAAGCCATACGAATTTCACGCATGGCATCTGATATATTCTTCTCAGAAATCTTCCCCTGCCCCTTGAGCTTCTTGAAGACATTATCTAATCCATCTGATAGTTGAGAAAACATTGATACTAGTTTGGCTCCTTTGCCTTCATATGCAAGACTCCGTAAATCATAAGTTAATTCGTGTTTTTTTTATTTTTTGCGCCTCTTTTTCTTCTGAGTAACTCCCAGGTCGGCCGCTGCCTTACTAATAACATTGCCAATATAATTTTCTCCGTAAGCACCAATACTTACCGGGTCCCCGACTTTAGCTATTCGGGTAACAGCCTCACGGGCACTCTCATCCATATGATCAAGCACGTTCATTGCTCTGAGCCTTGAAAACGGATTCTTTTCAGATAAAATCGCCTCAAGCGTAGACTCTGCAGCCTTAACTTCTCCTATCATAAAAAGAGCCTGAGATGCGGCGATTCGTTATTGGGGAGCTACTGGATGTATTATATTGGGAAAGGGTGCGGTTGCAGCGAAATCTGATCTTCTTAATCTCTGTAAGGACCCGTGTGCTGATGTGAGGAGCGCCGCATCTCAGGCTCTTTTTATGATAGGAGAAGTTAAGGCTGCAGAGTCTACGCTTGAGGCGATTTTATCTGAAAAGAATCCGTTTTCAAGGCTCAGAGCAATGAACGTGCTTGAT
>JAAZZC010000107.1 GCA_014239335.1 Verrucomicrobiales bacterium | reverse complement strand
TTGCTTACCAAGTGCCACTTTCCGATCATTGCTGTCTGGTATCCTTTTTTCTGAATCAATTGTGGGAATGTGGTTTGAGTCCCATCAAAACGAGAATGATTGTTATCAAGGAATCCGTTAGTATGAGAATGGAGTCCGGTCAGAATGCATGCACGTGAAGGGCCGCAAATCGAATTTGCACAGAAGCTGTTTTTAAAAATTGCTCCTTCATTGGCTATGCGATCGAGATTAGGTGTTGGAGCGCTTTTTGCCAAATGGCTACCGTAAGCTGAAATTGCTGCTTCTGCATGATCATCAGAAAAAATAAACAGAATATTTGGTCTCTTAGCTTCTGCTGATAACAAGAAAGCGCATGCCGCTAGTAGTGAGATGATAATTTTCTTTTGCATTTTATGGAAATTTCTTAATGAAAAGATGCTTTAGACAAATGAATTCGCCAGTAAAATTCAATGCTACCTTTATTATTAATTGATAATTCTTTTGCCCAATTAGAATACTATCAATTGACGGTTCGCTTGTTTCAGGCTAAGTGGCGCTCGCTGCTAAAGATTTTTCTATTATTAAATGAGAGCTCAGAACATCCGTAACATTGCTATAATAGCTCATGTTGATCATGGTAAAACGACTTTAGTTGACCTGCTGTTGCAAGCCGGTGGTGTTTATCGGGACAATCAGGAAGTGGAGGAAAGGGCAATGGATTCTATGGATCAGGAACGGGAAAGAGGCATTACGATTAAAGCTAAAAACACTGCTATTCATTGGAAAGGTTATACAATCAATATTGTTGATACCCCGGGGCATGCTGATTTCGGCGGTGAAGTTGAGCGAGTTATGAAAATGGTAGATGGTGTTCTTTTGCTTGTTGATGCGGCGGAGGGGCCACAAGCACAGACTCGGTTCGTATTAAGAAAGGCTCTGGCTCAGGGATTGGCCCCTATTGTCGTTGTCAATAAAGTGGACAGGGACCATGCCAATCCTTCTGCTGTTCATGACAATACACTGGAGCTTTTCCTTGAACTTGATGCAGATGAGAGTCAGTTCGAAGCGCCATTTCTATATGGGAGCGCAAAGGAGGGATACTTTGTTAATGAGCTTAACGATCAGAAAGATGGTGTCCGACCATTATTGGAAACTATAGTAGATTGTATTGATGGCCCTGAAATTGATGTTGAAAGTCCATTCAAGATGTTAGTGAGCAATATTGATTGGGATGATTATGTTGGCCGCGTTGCGATTGGTAAGGTTCTTTCTGGTAAAATTTCCAAAGGGGATAAGATTTGGAGAATTAGTAATGATAGTGAACCTACTTCTGTGAAGACCACTAAAGTATTTGAATATAGTGGTGTAACAGGATCGCAAGATTCTACTGTGGGAGAGGCGGGAAATATTATTGGCTTGTCAGGATTCGAAGATGTCGATATTGGAGAAACTCTAAGTGCCGACGAAAATGCAGAATCTATTCCTTTTATTGAAATTGATCCACCAACGGTGCAGATGCAGTTCTCTATCAATGATTCACCATTCGCAGGTAAAGAAGGAAAGTATGTAACTTCTAGGCAAGTCAGGGATAGGCTAATTAGAGAAACTAAAACCAATATTTCCATAGAAGTATCTGACAGCGACAAGTCAGGAGTTTTTAACGTTTCAGCTCGAGGGGCGATGCAGATTGCAGTTCTCGTTGAAGAAATGCGGAGAGAAGGATACGAGGTTCTAGTCTCTAGACCAATGGTGATTACAAAACGTGATCAGAATGATGTCATAATCGAACCATTCGAGACCCTTTATATTGAAGTTCCTGAACAATATGTGAGTGGTGTCATGAAGAGTCTAGCTTCTAGGAGGGGGGAGATTGTTAATATGACGGCTTCGGGTTCAGGGTCGATGATAGAATCTATGATACCTACCAGAGGGTTGATAGGATTTGAGTTTGAACTTTTAAATATGACTAGCGGTCATGGAATAATGTCTCATCTTTTCAAAGAGTATGCACCTAAAGTTGGTGATATAGCTGGCAGATCATCAGGCACATTAGTTTCTATGGAAACAGGTGTAGCGATGGCTTATTCTCTTGATGCTCTCGAGTCCAGGGGAAAATTATTCATAGGAGCGGGGGAGAATATTTATGAGGGTCAGATCGTTGGAGAGAACCCAAGATCAGATGATCTTCCTGTGAATCCAACAAAAGAAAAGCACCTTACTAATCACCGATCGACTGGAGACGGTAAAGGGATACAGTTATCTCCTCCGATGAAATTTTCACTTGAAAGAGCCATTGAATATATCACTACGGATGAATTAGTTGAAGCTACGCCTGAGAACATTAGACTTAGGAAACGTGTTCTTTCTGCAGTGGGAAGGAAAAGAGAAGCTCGTAAGGCTATAACTTAAGATTTTTTATGAGTGCAGAATCAAGGATTCAAGAGTTAGGTTTAACGCTTCCACCTTCAGTTCCACCTGGTGGGATTTATAAGCCCTTGGTGATTACCGGTAACATTGGTTACTTGTCAGGGCACGGACCTTATCTTGGTGATGATAAATACATTACGGGTCGAGTCGGTGAAGACCTTACTCTGGATGAGGGTCAAGAAGCGGCCAGACAAGTTGGTCTTGCGATTCTGAGAACAATGAAGGATCAATTAGGCGATCTTAATAAAGTGGGTCGAATAGTTAAGGTTTTGGCTCTGGTCAATTCAGCTGATAATTTTCATCAGCAGCCCCAAGTTATTAACGGATTCAGCGAGTTAATGAAGGAGGTTTTTGGTGAAGATCGGGGAATCGGTGCCCGTAGTGCGATCGCAACTAATACTCTGCCTGGTAATATTGCGGTTGAAATTGAATTGATTTTTGAATTAGCTGAATAGTAGATTCTAATCTTTCAGACTCGATCTCTGGCATTCACTTCCCATGTCTCGGATGAGGTAATGTCGCCATTTATTACGCTGACTTGATTGTGCAGGGCAACGGTAGGGCATATATGCTTAGGAAATCCCAATAACACCTGACCTGGCTCGTACTCTTCTGAATGCTGTGTTTTAATCACCAAATGCTCTTCACTTTGTCCAATTATTTCATAGTCGTGGAGATGAGGAAAGAAGACACGATCATGTAGAGGGTTTTCAGCGGCGACTGATTTATGACCCAGGTCAACGCAAATGAGATCCTTTCCTGGTCTACTAATTACACGGGTAAGGAGGCAGGCTGCAATACTAAAACCAAGATCAGGAAATGCTTTTGCGTATCCTTGGTCCCATAGTAAGACCGTTCCTGGGCTTAAGCTCCAATTAGTTAGCTCTGCCCATAATCCGAAGGTAGGAGACCCGCCGACAACGATTTCGGGAATTGTTTTAAGGTTAATATAATCTTTGATGGAGTTGTTAATTTTAATGACTGAACCTCTGCGATTTTTCAGTTCTGGTTGGTGCAAGTGGCCATCATATATATGTAGTCCTGAAAAAGTGACTCTTGGTTCTTTCTCTATCCATTCTCTCAGAGGATCCAAGAGCCTATCATTAAAGGAAATACCAGTACGGTTCATGCCGCAGTTAATATCAATAAATAATCGAACTGGGTTAGAGATATTTCCTATTTCTGAAGCAATTCTTTTTACTGATTCGATGTTGTCTACGATGGTGGCAAATGAGCTGTCCGGAAAATTATCTATAAGTTTTCCAAGTTTATTAATGTTAGGACCCACTGGTTGGTAGGCTAAAAGTATATCTTTTGCCTGTAATTGTGCTGCCATCTTTGTCTCAGAAATAGTAGCAGATTTAAATTTGTTTATCCCTTTATCGATTTGTAATTGAGTGACTTTGCTCATCTTATGGGTTTTCAGATGAGGGCGAAGTCTTTCTTTGAAATCATCTCCAGCGATCTGGATCATCTGATCGATGTTTGTTGATATTCTTTGTGGATCAACTAATAAAGCTGGAGATGAGATCATCTCCAGTCCCTCAATATTTGGCCAGTTCATTTATTCTATAAAATTTTTTTCAGTGTTTTTTTGATGGGAATTTTTATCAAGAAGTGATACGGATACGATTAAAAAGGCTGAACCAATTACATCCCAAATGAAGGGGTTGAGATCAAGTAAATCGTAAGGTTCAAAGTTACCTGTCATTTGGAAACCGATGATTGTCAGTGCAAGATGAATAATTAATGCTCCGAGCATACCTGCTATTGCTCCTTTCGGAGTCATTCTGGGCCAATATAGGCAAAGAGCTATTGGCATGAGCAGGCACCCTGCGAGACCTCCACTAGCAAAAATAATGAGATCCTGCAGATATTGGGGAGGATTCATCATTGCGAAAACGGCTAAGATTCCCACGCTAAGTGTAATTATGTAACTAAGTGATTTAAGTTTTTTTTGTGAAGCGTTTGGATTTATGCGCTGATAAACGTCTCTGACCAAGGATGAAGAGAGCATCAGAATGAAGCTATCAACACTGGACATGATAGCGGCGAAAGGCGCCGCAACAAGTAAGCCGGCCAACCAAGGCATTCCTGCATTTTTCGATAATAGTGCAGCAAGTTCGGGCATGACTCTGTCTGCATTTGCTTCCATGCCTGGCATTAATACCTTTCCGCAGCAAAAAATTATTACTAGGCAGAAGTAAATGAATGAGTAGAAGAAAGCGACAGTAATAATTGAGCGGCGCAGGGTCTGAGTATTTTTAAAGGCCATGAGTCTGACCATATTTGCTGGCTGTCCGGTTCCTCCGAATGGCCAGAAAATAAAGAAGCTAAGGGCGGTTGCGATAGCGAGGAAGCCTGTTCCTTTTTTTAAATCTGGACCCGGGGCTGAGAGGTAAACACCTTTTTTATTATCTCCATAAGCGTATCCTTTAGTAGATTTTATCTGGGCTATGGATGTTCTTGAGAAACTTTGGGGCTTGGAATCATCATAAAGGTATGCTTTCACACTAGAAGATTCATTGCTCCCTTCATTAATGAATGTTGATTTAGAAGGAACCACAAAAGCAACATCATCGGCTGTCCTATACCAGGTCCCCTTTTTAATAAGTATTTTTTCTTTTGAACTATCTGAGGTCCTTTCAAAGACTGCCACGCAGGCCTTTGGTGGAACCATTTTATGAAGTTCACGTGTTGCTCGCTCTAATCCTCCTACTTGTGACAAGACAAGTATTAGCATGATGGCAACACCCAGAAACATAACGATCCCCTGCATCATATCGGTCCATACCACAGCCTTAAACCCCCCGTACACAACATATCCAATGACCGCTAAAGAAAAAATTATTAAAGTGAGTAAATATTCTGGATCCATTCCGGAAGGCGTGAATTGAGAGATGAGCTCGATGCCCTCTATGAATAGTGGTTCATCAGCAAGTAAGGTGCTGAGGATCATTCCTCCTGCCTTGAACTGTGCCATGAGATAAAAAAACATGAAAATAACAATGATGCTTGTCGCTACCAGTGTGACAGAGTCACTCTTGAAACGTTTTCCTAATACTTCAGGAAGAGTGATGGCGTTTACTTTTCTAGCAACGTAGTTGAGTCTTTTTCCTAGGAGTCCTATGGCGATGAATGGAACTGTCATGTATCCTGCAATCCACAGTGCTAGTACCCATCCATGAGTATAAATTTTTGCTGGGAACCCTATGAAACTTCCTCCCGAAGCGTTAGTTGTCGCAAAAGTCAGAGCGAATGCCCAGAGCCCGAGAGCTCGCCCCCCTAAAAAATATTCACTAACGAATGATTTACTCTTCGAACTGCTATTGCCTGCGACCCATGCCAAGGCAAATACTATTAAAACGTATATTCCAAAACTGACCAGAGCAGGATTCATTTCTTCTGCTCTTCCTCGTTAATGAATGGATGATCCTTGATTACAAAAAGACTAATGTAAATAGTGAAGGCCGTTGCGCAAATCCAGGGAATAGCAATTCCCCAGAACACCCATGATGGCATTCCAAGGGTAATTGATGGTTCTTGACTCTGATCCTTATAGGCATTGAAGTAAGAGTAAATGAGGACCCAGGCCGCAAAAAAAACCCATCCTGCTAGGAAAAAAAATAGTTCCTTTTTTGTTTGTTTGAAGTGCTTTGACTGAGTCATTGGGATGGCAATGATTCTATTGCGAACCGGACAAAGTTCCCATGCATAATGGAATCTACATCTGATTTTCTATAACCACGATCCAGAAGAATATTAGCAATTGAAACAATGTCTGCGATACTGTTGAGATCAGCAGGGGATTGTTCAGTTCCAAAACCGCCATCAAGGTCAGTCCCTATTCCTGAGTGTTTTGAATTGCCAGCGATCTGACACACGTGATCAATATGGTCGACCACATTGGATATTTTCACATTTGTTTTTTCGGGCGTAGATTCTCCTCTGACCCAGTCCGGCGTCAGCATCCATGCGTCGAACGCACTGCCGATAATAGCTCCTCTTTGGATGAGAGCTTCGATTTGCTCGTTGGAGAGTTGTCTGGGGTCATTAACTAATGCGCGGCAATTATGATGACTAGCCCAAATGGGGCCTTCAAAAGTATCAATTACTTGCCAAAAAGAAGGTTCTGATAAGTGAGTAATATCAAGAATCATTTGTAATCTGCTCAATTCCTTGAGTAGTTCTTTACCTGATGCTGGCAATGTTCCATTACAATCGTGTCCTAATGCATAACGTCCTGCCCCAAAATGCGAAAGACCCACAGCCCTTAATCCATAATTATAGGCCCTTTCAAGATACGAAATATCAATTAAAGAATCGGCCCCTTCAAGACTAAGAATATAGCCTATAGGTGTATTTGAAGAGTCTAATTCCCATTCTTTTAAATGCTTTTCTAGTGATGCAGAAGTTAGGATCTGACGTAATTCTCCTTCATCTTCCATGGCCCTGTACCAAGCTAATTGTGCCTGAGTCATGGCCCATGCCTGATGAGGTGATTCCCATGAACCGACCGGGGCCGCAGGTTTCATGCATCCAGCCAGTTGCGTGGCCACGCAAATGCCAATTCCTCCTTTTCGCATTTCTGGAAAAGTGACAGTTCCATTTCCGCGGCCCTGAAGATCAGTTTTACCAGATTCTGCTTCCCTCACTCCTTGAGCTGTTTTTCGAAGATCTCTGTTCCACTCAATGGCATTGAGGCTAAGATCAAGATGTGCGTCAAAGATGAGCATTTTGTTTGTTGCTGTTATTCAGGGCGACCATTAAGAGATGGTTTCTTGCCGTCGATTAAAAGTTTTGCCTGTCTTGCATAACGCTTCCCTAAAAGCGCATAACCTTCTTTGGTGTAATGTAAATCATCATGAGTCTTGCCGTCTTTCCCTTTTTTATTATTTAAGTCATCACAGTCGACCCAAGCGCCTAGCGGATCATCTTCAGCGACAGCAACTTGAGATTTCCTGACCGCTGTCCAAGACTCATGAGATTCTTTCAGATGATCAGATAATCGGCCGATAACAAAGTACATATTTGGCTGTTTTAAATCTCTACGAAGATTATTAATGAGTTGTTTCATTGCGTCGGTATAAGCGACGCTAAGATTTTCTTTTGCGTCTCTTTCTCCCTGCATCCAACAGAATGTGACTGAGGAAATTTTTGGATGTTTTGTAATTACCTCTGCATATTGATCCAGAATGGGTTGATAAAAAACGGTTGATTCAATTCTTGGGGGTAGTTTGTATTTCTCCGCGATCGAATTCCATTCTTTTACCCAGAGTCGTATTGGACGTCCACCTTTAGCGACTTTAATATAACCAACTTCACTTTCGTTAAATAGTTTTTTAGCTTCGGGAACAAATCCTGCCTCAGGTTTCATTCCCTGCATATTTGATTGGCCAGATAAAATGAAAAGATGAAATGGCTTCTCTTCTGCCTTAATAGAATTAAAAGCTAAAAGAAATGGGATGAGAGAGAGAATGATTTTTTTCATATATAATATTAATTAATAATTTATTTTACTGGAGTTTTTCGGAATGTTGGAGCATTAAGGCAGTTAAAATAATCTCATGAAAGTAATTAGTGCCGAAGAAGTTCATTCCGCTCTCAGTTATCCTGAATTAGTAGATTCTCTGCATGAAGCTTATGGAGGTAAATACTCAATGCCGCCTCGGCAGGTTTTTCTTCTTGATGAAAATACAAATCATGATGCATTTGCAGTGCTTCCTTCATGGAACGATCAATTCATCGGTGTTAAGTCGTTCACTTATTTTCCTGAGGCCGAATTGCCTTACAAGTCCCTCTATTCTAAAATTCTTCTTTTTGATAGGGATCATGGAGAGCCATTAGCTTTAGTTGATGGAACTACCGTCACGTTTTGGAGAACTGCAGGAATATCAGGTCTGGCTACTAGGCTCCTTTCCCGAGAAGATTCAGAGACTATGCTTCTCCTGGGAACTGGTAATTTGGCCCCTTATATTATTCGCGCTAACTTAAGTGTCAGATCTCTTAAGAGAGTCATGGTTTGGGGAAGGAATTTAGTCAAGGCTGAATCCATTGTTGAGATGATGCAAAAAGAATTTCCTGACGTTGAGTTTTCAGCAATAGAGGACAGACAAGCTGCTTGCGCAGAGGCTGACATCGTAGTTGCGGCTACAGGATCACATGACCCTGTAGTACTTGGTGAATGGATAAGGCCTGGAACGCATACTGACTTTATAGGTAACCATCATGCTGATAAGCGTGAATGTGATACGGAACTTATCAAAAAGGCAAAGGTGTATGCTGATAGTAGAGTCAATGCTTTTAAAGAAGCTGGAGAAATATTGATTCCTATTAAAGAAGGAGTATTTGCTGAGGAAGGAGTCGTTGCTGAACTCAGTGAGATGTGTCGAGGAGATGCGGTTCTGCGCGAAAATGAAGAAGAGGTGACTCTTTTTAAATCTATTGGTATGGCCATGAGCGACCTCGTAGGTGCTGGTCTTGCCTATAATGAGGTGATCAAAAATTAATTAATATTGATTTTTAAGTAGGTCTCGATGCTACTGATTCCCTGATTATTGTCAGGGCATCTTCTCTTTCCTTTCCTACCAGTGATAACCTAGGTGCACGGACGGTTTCTGTCCCGTACCCCATTTCTGAGGAGGCCAGTTTAACGTATTGTACAAGTTTAGGAACACTGTCGAAGTGAAGCATTGGCATGTACCATCGATAAATTTCAAGAGCTCTAGTCCAGTCGCCACTCATGGCCGCGTCCCACATTAGGAGATTTTCTCTGGGAAAGGCATCGACTAGACCTGATATCCAACCCGTGCAACCGAGGAGAATACTTTCAAGTGCCACGTCATCGAGTCCGGAGAAAATAATGTATCGGTCATCAAGCTTGTTAAATAGGTCAGTGATACGTCTGGTGTCAGCGGCGGCCTCCTTGATGCAGACAATATTTTCTACATCTGCGAGGTCCTCGAACATTTCCGGGGTAATGTCCACTTTATATACTGGATGGTTGTTATAGCACATTATTGGCAATTCCGTTGCCTCGGCGACTTTTCGAAAATGATTTACTGTTTCTCTTCT
>JAAZZC010000156.1 GCA_014239335.1 Verrucomicrobiales bacterium | reverse complement strand
ATTATTGGCTTTTTTAAGGCCTCTACGTTGACATTTGACCACATGTTTCATCTAAGCAAGGGAAAACCAATAAAGGAAGTTATTATGATCATGTGAAAAGTGAGTTGCGTTGATTGAGGCTGAAAGCGAAGTTTAAAGGAATGTCTGATTTAGATTCAACGAGGGTAGCTGTAGTAGGTGCTAGCGGATATTCTGGTGCTGAACTGATCCGTATTTTGTTGAGCCATGAATTAGCGGAGCTGGTTTGTGTAACTTCGCGAGCTGAGTCTGGACGTAAGTTATCAGAAGTTTTTCCTAGATTTAGAGGAGTTGAACGAGCCGAAGCAATTAAATTTATAGAGCCTACAATTGATCTTATTATTGGGAGTGGAGCAGAGGTGGTTTTTTTGGCACTTCCTCATGGTGTTGCTGCTGAGTATGCGGGACCTTTGGTCGATTCAGGACTCAAGGTGATAGACTTAAGTGCTGATTTTCGGATTTCAGATCCTGAGGTCTATGCAGACTTTTATGAAGCTGATCATCCTGATCCGGATCGACTCTCTGATGCCGTTTACGGATTGCCCGAAATTAGGCCTAACGAGATTGCTGAATCAAAGTTAGTGGCTTCTCCGGGCTGTTATCCAACGAGTATCATATTACCTTTGATCCCAATTCTTCAGGAAGGCCTTATTGATGATTCCTCCATACATGTTGTCAGCATGAGCGGGACCAGCGGGGCAGGTAAGAAAGCCGATGCGGCGTTACTCTTTGCAGAGTGTAATGAAAGTGTCAGGCCCTATTCAGTTCCCAAGCATCGCCATTTAAGTGAAATAGAACAGGAACTGTCACTTGCTGCTGGCAATAATGTGACCATATCCTTTACGCCTGTACTCGTGCCTGTCACAGCCGGTATATGTTCAATCATTTATGCCACGTCCAGGGATGGATCCCGTAATGATGATGTGAAGGGAGCCTTGGAAAACAAATATTCAGAGGCGCCCTTTGTAAGACTTTTGGGTGAGAGCTCTCCTCCTGATACAAAAAATGTTACTCAGACAAATTTTATAGATATTAGTTGGTCATATGATAAACGAAGTGATCGTTTCATCTTAATGAGTGCAGAGGATAATTTGATTAAGGGAGCATCAGGTCAGGCAATACAAAGCTTTAACTTAATGTGTGGCTTTGATCAGACTACTGGACTTGTTATATAATAATAAGCTGAAGTTAAGTTTGTTCTGTTCAAAGGATTGAAGGAAATTTGATTAAATAGAGTCGCGAATGGCAGAAATAATAACAAAACTACGTACTGCGAGGTTACCATTTGGTTTTCGGGCAGCAGGTATCTCCAGCGGAATTAAGGAGAATGGAGCCAAGGACCTCGGCATAGTAATTTCTGATTTCCCGACAGTTTCGGCTGCGACATTTACGACGAACCGGATAAAGGCAGCGCCGGTTAGATTATCACAGCGTCATCTGAGGCGCGGCGATATTCGTGCTTTAATTGTAAATAGTGGCAATGCAAATGCCTGTAACGGTAAGCAAGGATTCAATGATGCTAAATTAATGACTCAATTTGCGGCATCTTCCCTTGGGTTAGAAGCTCGTCAGATATTTGTTTGTTCGACTGGAATTATTGGGTATCCGCTTCCCATTGAAAAAGTGCGGAGGGCTACTCCTAAGATCGTAGAAAAATTAAGAGTCTCTGGGTGGAAGGATTTTTCTAGGTCTATAATGACTAGTGATAAAGTGAATAAAGTTTGTTCTGTTAAAACTTTAATTGGCGGCAAGGAGATTACCATTACGGGCACTGCAAAGGGTTCCGGAATGATAGCGCCTAACATGGCGACTATGCTTGCTTTTTTTGTGACGGATGCAGCGATATCAGAAACGGATCTGCGTGAAAATACTAAGTTGGTGGTAAATGAAACATTTAATTGCATCAGTGTCGATGGTGATATGAGTACCAATGATACTGTTGTTGTTTTGGCCAATGGAGCTGCTAAAAATCGTCGACCCAAGAAAGGATCTAAAGATTTAAATCATTTCACTGAGGCTCTTAAGAATGTAATGTTAGACCTTGCAAAACAACTCGTGCGTGATGGAGAAGGGGCAAGTAAATTTATAAGAATAGAGGTTGAGGGAGCTTCTTCAGACTTGGATGCTAAAAAAGTGGCGAGGGCTGTTGCTGAATCCTCTCTAGTTAAGTGTTCATGGAATGGATCGGACCCAAACTGGGGAAGAGTCATTGATGCTGTGGGATATTCTGGAGCGAGAGTAGATGAAAATAAGGTGGATATTTATTTTGGTCCATTGGCGGCAGCGATTAATGGTGTTGTGGCTCCGACTCCAATAGGTAAATTAAAGGCTCAAGTATCAAAAAAAGAATTCACATTACGTATTAATCTTAATATCGGAAAAGGAGTGCACAGGGTATTTACTTCTGATTTGTCAGAAGAATATGTCGCATATAATAGGCTTGAATATGCGCTAAAGATTCAGGGGCGTTGATTCTGTCCGTTACTATAGTAGACTGTATAGGTTCCTGCGCCTAAGGCTGGCGTGGGATTTTCTTTTTTAGACCATAAGATGTCCGACCATTCAGAATCATTAAGGGAGCATATTGATAAAGCGGCAACGCTTGTTGAGGCATTGCCCTATATTCAGGAGTTCAGGGGAAAGTGCTTTCTTATAAAATTAGGTGGGTCTGCAATGGAGAACCCTGACTTACTTGATGCTTTATTAAGAGATGTGGTTTTGCTTGAAGCTGTGGGTATTAATCCGATCATTGTTCATGGTGGAGGTAAGGCAATATCAGAGGCGATGGAAAGTTCAGGGATTGAGCCTAAATTCATTTCAGGACAAAGGTTCACAGATCAAGAATCGATACAGATAGTTGAGGATACTCTAGGGAAAAGGGTGAACTCGAATCTAGTGAGATTAGTGGAATCACATGGAGGTAAAGCTAGGGGCATTTCAGGGACCAAAGTTTTTCTGTCAGATAGGATGTTAGGGATGACTGAGGACGGTCAGGAAGTGGATCTTGGTTATGTGGGAAGTGTTAAAGAATGCAGTGTTGAGGGTTTGCAAGAATTAATTGTCAAAGAGACTATCCCGGTAGTTTCTCCTTTATCAAAAGAAGCGTGTTCTGGGAATACGTTGAACACTAACGCGGACCTTGCCGCGAGCGCTTTAGCCGGAGCCATGAACGTAGCTAAGCTTGTATATATCAGTGATGTTTTGGGAGTGATGAGGGACCCGGATGTTGATGAGAGCTTGATTCATAGCATCGGATGCACGGAGGTTGAGACTCTTGCAGATGAAGGCGTCATTAGTGGGGGAATGCTTCCTAAGTTACGTTCTGCTGTTGATGCTATAACCTCAGGAGTGGAAAAGGTTCATCTAATAGATGGTAGAATACCCCATTCATTACTGTTGGAGATCTTTACAAATACAGGTGTTGGCACAGAGATAATTCCATGAGCCAAGAAGAACATAAATCAACTGGTGATCTTTATCGTCAATATGTTGCACCCACTTATGGGAGGTTTAATATTTTTCCGAAAAGAGGAGAAGGAGTTTTTCTTTGGGATGAAAACGGAAGCAAGTTTTTAGATTTCAGTGGAGGAGTTGCTGTGAATTCTTTAGGTCATTCGCCTCCGGATTTACTTAAGATAATATCTAACCAAGCAGCTGAGCTGGTTCATTGCTCTAACCTTTATCAGCACAGGGGGCAGGCTGAATTGGCTCGTTTACTTACGGAGGAGGTTGTGAGAATTAAAGGGAAGTGTTTTTTCTGTAATAGTGGGGCTGAAGCAAATGAAGGTCTTATTAAACTTGCTCGAAAGTTTGGTCAAATTTCACCATCATCTACTAGAGAACCTAGAAATGAGATAGTGACTTTTAATGGTTCTTTTCATGGGCGAACTACTGGGGGCATGGCAGCCACGGGGCAGGAGAAGATTAGGTCTGGTTTTGGTCCGTTGATGGCAGGATTCAAGCATTTGCCGTTTAATGATGTGTCAGAACTAATAAATGGTATCAGTGATAATACTGCCGCTATCCTCATGGAGCCGATTCAAGGAGAAGGAGGAATTAAGGTTGCTTCGCCAGAATTTTTATCTGCAGTACAAGAGGTTTGCCAAACTAGAAACATTTTATTGTTTTTTGATGAGGTTCAATGTGGAATTGGTCGTTGTGGTGATTTATGCGGATGGAGAATGATATCTAATGATCCGGAAATAAAACCTGATGCAATATCATGGGCAAAGGGATTGGGTGGGGGATTTCCTATAGGAGCAATTTGGATAAGAGACAAAAGTGTTAATGACCTAACACTCTGTGATTTGTTGGGCCCTGGAACTCATGGTTCAACTTTTGGAGGAGCCCCATTGGCCAGTTCGGTTGCATTAGCAGTAGTTAGAAAAATTATTGATGAGAATATTTGTGACGATGTAATGAATATGAGTGAAATGATTAATCGAGAGCTGCAATCGCAACCGATACCTTTCATTACTGAATTACGTGGTCTTGGTCTTATGCTTGGATTTCAAATTGATGTTGATGCAATTAATGGGATAGGAGATTTTCAAAAAACGAATAAAACACCAGCTCTTTTTCTCGTTGAGTTGTTGGCCGAATCAGGTTTACTGACTGTTCCTGCCGGCCCAGATGTTATTAGGTGGCTTCCTCCTCTCATTGTGAAGGAAAACGAGATAATGGAAGCATTGGAAATTATGAGAACTGTTTTTGAGAAGATTAATACATGAAAAACTTTCTTTCTATCGAGGAATGTAGCCGAGCAGGAATTGAAGAACTTGTTGAATCTTCGATTTCATTAAAAGAGGCAAGGCATATTAGAGATTTTTCTAGTAGACCCTTATTGGATCAATGTTGGGGTATTATTTTTAGTAAAGCTTCTACCCGAACTCGAATTAGTTTTGAAGTTGGAATAAGAGAGCTCGGTGGTTCTGCTCTGTTTTTATCTCCTAGGGATTTACAGCTCGGTAGGGGTGAGCCTATTAAAGATACTGCGCGTGTAATGGGCAGAATGCTTCATGGAGCGATTATTAGAAATGACTCGCAGGTCGAAGTTGAGCAATTCGCAGAATTATCAGATATTCCGACAATCAATGCTCTCACTGATCAAGAGCATCCATGTCAGATTATAGCAGATTTACTTACTGTCCGGGAAAGTCTTGGAGGTTGGGAAGGGAAGAAGGTGGTTTTTCTAGGCGATGTTGATTGTAACGTTGCGCATTCTTGGGTTTGGGCGGCAAAGCATTTAGGATTTGAACTTGTGCTATCTGGCCCATCTGAAATTTGTTCGCCTGTGAATTATCTAGAGAAATTAGACTGTTCTAATGTTTCTTTCGTGGAGGATCCATTTGTTGCCGTTGCAGATGCGAATGTACTTTATACTGATGTCTGGGTAAGTATGGGAATGGAAGATGAAGCGAATAAGAGAGAAGGTGCTTTCACTGATTATCAAATTAATGAAAAGATTATTAGTTTAGCGGATTCAAATGCTATGGTTATGCATTGCTTGCCGGCGTACAGAGATAAAGAGATAAGTGAGAGTGCTTTTGAAGCTCATGCAGAAACAATATTTTCTCAGGCTGAGAACCGTTTGCATGCGCAGAAAGCAATTATGAAAGATCTAGCCACTTAGATTAGGCGAGTTCTAGGAATCCTAGTTCTTTCAAATGATCCAGTATGAATTCACAAGATTCTTCAGCTGTTTGATTGTCTGTCTGTACAATTAATTCTGCGTCTCTAGGTTCTTCATAAGGGTCAGAGATACCGGTAAAATGTTTAATTTCTCCTGATCGGGCTTTGGCATATAGCCCTTTCCTGTCTCTTGCTTCGCAAACATCTATAGGAGTTGCTACATGAATCAGTATAAACCCAGCATTGGGCTCGATTCTTTGGCGGATTTCTTTACGTATTGAATCATAAGGTGCTATAGGAGCGCAGATTGCGATCCCACCATTTTTACTTATTTCATTCGCCACGAATCCGATGCGTTGCAAATTTATGAGTCTATGAGCTTTCGAAAATCCAAGTTCTGAACAAAGGTTTTTCCTTACAACGTCACCATCAAGAAGAGTAATGCGTTTTTTGGTTAACTCTAGCATCTTAATTTGTAGGATCTTTGCGATAGTTGACTTTCCTGATCCAGATAAACCTGTAAAGAAAATGGTTAGCCCTTTTTTCTTTGGCGGAGGATTAATTGAATTAATTTCTTCTAAGACTGCCTCGAAAGTTTCTTCGCAGGATCCTTTTGGTAAAGTGAAGACATTTATAACAGAGTGTTCCTT
>JAAZZC010000161.1 GCA_014239335.1 Verrucomicrobiales bacterium | reverse complement strand
TAATAGTGGTTATAAAACTTTATTATTATAGGCTTCTAACTTAAGTCAAGAAATGCCTCACGGGTCCCTTTGATTTTTTAAAAGAAATTTTTCATTACTCCTTTATTGCTCTCATCATTTCACTGCCAGTTCATTCCACTCGACCTGACTGGCCTTGGACTTCTGATACTCCATCACAATTTTCCAGCCTTCTTTTCTTTTCACTAGCAGTGCCTGGAAGTGGATATACTCATTCTTTGGCTTTTCTCCGGAATCACCACTTGAATATAGAAAAATACCCGTCTCATGTGCCGTGCTCGAATCACTGATCCTCTTTGAAAATCTGAATTCAACGCTCGCTTTTATCTTTCCTTCTTTTGTGGCAGTAAAATCTTTTTCCCAACGGGCCAAGGCATCTGATAAAGGGTAACTGGAATTATTCGTTCCTGAGACCAGTACCCCTTCCTTATGGCATGTCGCCTTATATCCTTGAAAATCACCTTCACGAACGGACCGTGACACTTCGGCCCAATAATTATTTAGTTCCTTTATCCTTTCCTCAGTGCCCGTTCCTGACTGCGCAATACAGAAGGGAATTAAAAAATAAAACCATACCAAGAGTAGAATCTTCATTCATTACTTTAACACCAATCATAGGAACGAACAATCATCCTATGGCCATTTATACAAGAGCTTAGAAATAAATACTTATGTGACCCCTAAATATTCTTTACTCATTTTGAACACCCCAGACCGGACCCCAAGAGCCGCTTTTAACTTAACGTCACGGTCCCATGAATTTCTAGTCGTTCCAATTTCCCACATTTGCCTCAAAGTTAAATTCAAAGGGTATTGCCAAGGCGTAACTAACGGAGTGTTAGTGAGTGGATAATCGGTCCCGTACATTAAACGACCAACGAGCCTCTCATCATTGAGGACAGTCTTTAAATATTTCCTGCGGTTCGTCTGAGTGATAGTTGAAAGATCAGCAACAAGATTCGGAAAATCCTCCATCATTTCTAGTAATCTCTCAATATTGTGCTGACCATCGGACTTACCTGAACTTGCAACGTGTGCAGCAATGACTCTGACTCCTTGCTCCAAAGGAAGTTTTAGTAATTGAGGATCACCTAACGCATTGTTCGTCTTGGAGAATGAATCCTCATCCCCCACATGCGTTAATAGCGGAAGGTCAAGATTAACAAGTTCCTGATAATAGGGGATATATCGTTCATCTGAAGGATTAATATTTTGGATGTTAGGTAACCATTTGACTAGGACCGCACCATTCTCTTTTGACCAGTTCAGCTCTTCAAGTGCATCTGATCGGTTCGGATGCACACTAGAACCAAAGTGAAGCTCAGGATACAGTTTTACTTTTTCTCCAACGAACCGGTTAGGAACACAAACTTCCCCGGATCCCTTATCAATTTCCCCATCATCAGTGTAAGGAGCATCCATTGCCAAGATGACGGCACCATCAACGTGAACCGAATCACGGACCGAAGAAGCAATGACTTCCATTAGGATCTGGTCCCCCTCCTCATTGACTTCATTCTCATTACTACCAAAGACATTTAAGTAGAGCCCAAATTTCCAACTCTTGCGTAATTCATCAGAAATCCAAGCCTCACTCCCACCTGCACCAATGCCTGCAGTGTGACAATGCATATCTAGGATTCCTTCGGGCGGCTCTGACACATGCTCAGCTATGGGCCCACAAAAGAATATCAACCTCAACACAAAAAGAGCCAGTAAAGTTCCTGCAAAAATGATAACAAACAGCATTTCAATTTAAGGGTTGATCCTTAGTAAATTTCGGGTTCTGGGGTCCTTTCAGTGCCTTCAAGAAAATCAAAGTCACACCCCTTGTAGGCCTGGGTCACATGATCAATGAAGAGCTTCGTATAACCTCTATGGTAACGGGCATCCTTGCGAGAATTATTCTCAAGCCTACTTTCTATTTCCTGCTTAGGGACCTCCAGGTCAATCCTTCTAGCTTCCACGTCCAAAGTAATATTGTCCCCGTCCATGACCGCAGCTAATGGCCCACCGACTGATGATTCCGGAGCCACATGAAGGACGCAGGTTCCATAACTTGTCCCCGACATTCTAGCGTCAGATACCCTGACCATGTCACGAACCCCTTTCTCAAGGAGCTTCTTAGGAATGGGCAACATTCCCCATTCCGGCATTCCGGGAGCCCCGACCGGCCCCGCGTTCCTGAGGACAAGAACAGAATCCTCAGTGACCGGAAGTTCCGGGTCATCTATCCTCTCAGAAAGGTCCTTATAACTATCAAAAACGATAGCAGGACCAGTATGCTTTAACAGTGAAGGTGAGGCAGCAGAATGTTTAATGACGGCACCGTCAGGAGCCAGATTACCCTTTAGGACGGCAGTACCGCCGTCCGCAGAGACTGGATCCTCGAGTGTCCTTATGACCTCATCGTTGAACACTTTGGCTCCCTTAACATTCTCCCGGATGGTCCTCCCATTCACGGTCGGAACATCCATGTGCAGGATCGTCTCCATCCTATTAAGAACAGCGGATAGCCCACCCGCAAAATAAAAGTCCTCCATCAAGAACCGACCCGAAGGACGTAGATCAGCAATGAGTGGTGTTTTTTTAGATATCGCGTCAAAATCATCTAGATCCAAGTCAACGCCTGCACGACCGGCCATGGCTAGCAGATGCACTATAGCGTTCGTGGAGCCTCCGAGAGCCATATCAACTGCGATGGCATTTTCAAAAGATTCTCTAGTTGCTAAGGCTCCGGGACCTGGACCGTCCCAGGCATTATTGACCGCTAGTCGACCAGCCTCGGCAGCTAACCGAAGATGATTCGAGTCCATGGCAGGGACCGAAGAGGCTCCCGGAACCGTGAACCCCATGACTTCAGCCAGAGCGGTCATAGTTGACGCAGTTCCCATTGTCATGCAGTGACCCGATGAACGAGCGATCCCTCCTTCAATTTCCTTCCATTCCTCTTCGCTTAAATTTCCTGCTCTCCTTTCATCCCAGTACCCCCACACGTCAGATCCTGAACCGAGGACCTGGCCATGCCAATTACCCTTGATCATTGGGCCCGAAGGAACATACACCGCAGGAACACCTGCCGAGATAGCACCCATAATCAGAGCCGGTGTAGACTTATCACATCCTCCTAAGAGGACCGCACAGTCGATCGGGTTCGCACGGATCATCTCCTCAGCCTCCATCGCTAAAAAGTTCCGATAAAGCATAGAAGTCGGCTTGGTCAGGCTCTCACCGCAGGACATGACAGGGATTTCCATCGGCATACCTCCGGCCTGGAGGACACCACGCTTAACGGATTCCACGGTCGACTTGAAATGCATATGGCATGAATTCAGGTCCGTCCAAGTGTTCAGTATCCCGATCACAGGCTTACCAAAAAAATCCTTGTCACCGAGACCGGACTGACGTGCCCTTGACCGGTGACCAAAGGCCCTGAGTGAGTCAGGGCCATACCATCGGTAAGATCTTAAAGTAGCGGGGTCTCGTTTAGACATTAGAGAACATGATTGCCTCCCATCGGCCAGGAGGTCAACGCTGGGAACATATTTTTATTTAAAAGGAAGGAGGAATGAGGCGAGAACAGTGACGACCAGCCCAAAAATTCCCATCAAGGACATCATCGGGGTCACGGTCCGCAGGGTCTGAGACTCCTGCATTCCTGACATCTTGGTCACGACCCAGAAACCAGAATCATTCATCCATGGAATGGGCTTGGATCCACAACCTACCGCAAGAGCAAGATACACGGGATGAAACCCGAGGTCCTGAGAAGCAAATGCCGCTGCGATCGGTGCCGCTGTTATCATAGCAACGGTAGCTGAACCCTGAGCCGTTCGCACGAGAGCCGTGATCAGAAAACAGACCGGCAAAGCGAGTGCCTGACTCCCCTCGATGGAACCGATCGATGTCGCGATATCGGTCTGCTTTAAGACGCCTCCGAAAGCGGCCCCTGCAGCAGTGATAATGACAATGACAGCACCGGATGAAAAGGCATCAGAAGAAGAGTTCCTCAACTTTTCCTTGTCCCCCGAACAGCTCTTATACAAGACGAGGAAAGCGACCAGAGCAGAAATTCCAAGAGCCAGATTCTTATCACCGAGGACTTTGAATATTTCCCATCCATCAGGCTTAATAATTCCATGCAATGTACCACCAGTGACAAGAATTATAGGCAAGAGGACAGGTAACAACGACATCATGGCTGATGGCAGCTTATCAGTATTAAAATGCACGGTGTCAGGAACTTCGGGAGGGCTCAGTTTAAACTTACGGGAGGCACGACGAGCATAAAGATAACCGAATGTCACAGTGAAGAGTCCTATACCGAGACCGCCAAGCATCATTGCTCCGATATCAACTCCTATCTCCTCAGCGACCAGAAGAGGGCCCGGTGTCGGTGGGACCAGCGAATGGGCCATCGTGCCGCCGGCCACAATGCAGAGAACATAGAATAAATAATTACCGCCGGTCCTGTGAGCCATGGCGATCGCAATCGGTATGAGCAGATAGAAGACCGTGTCAAAGAAGACCGGAACTGCCAGTATGAATCCTGAACAGAGAAAAGCTAGCCCGGCACGCTTCTCTCCAAAAAGTGAAATAGCTAAAAGAACAACCCTCGAGGCGGCACCTGACTCAAGCATGCATTTCCCTATCAGGGCTGCGAAGGCAATGATCAGGCCAACCTTAGCACAACCGCCTCCGAACTCACTCACTACTCTCTTCATTGGTGATAACTTTTTAAAGTCCTCCTTAAACTGAACAGCCTTCGGTTCGGTCATCTTGTCCCGCTTGATCTGGGACCGGGTATGATTCTCGGCATAATTATCTAGTGAAGCCTGTGGAGTCGAAAAAGAAACCACAACCGCAGCAAAGGTCAGTGCAAGAAAAGGGTGAAGTTTGAGCCAGATGACCAGTAACAAGACAATGGCCATTCCGAGTGAGAGTAGTAGGAAAGGGGTCATGAAAATTTCTTTCGTGATAGGATAAAGGCCCAACTAATGAGGCCCATACATCTTAACCCTAAAGGGATTTTTAAGGCAATGAAGATTGCTTAGATTTATTGTTCACACCGATTAAATTATTATTGAGAGAAAAATAAATAAGTGCCTGCATTAAAATGTTAGCCTATTAGCTCACTTATGACTTCGCCTCCTGTCTGAGAGAGCTGCTTGAAACGCCCCCCATGAAAGTAAGTAAGCTTATTGTCATCCAGACCCAGTAACCTAAGGATAGTTACATGCAGGTCACGGATCGGGTGAACGACTTCGGCAGCACTTTCCCCAATCTCATCCGTGGCACCGACCACGTGCCCAGCATTGACTCCTCCCCCAGCCATCCAGACGGCCATAGCGTTTTTATTATGATCACGTCCAAGACGCTCTCCCCCACCACGCTTACCGTTGTCAGGAGTCCGTCCAAATTCACCGCACCAGACAATTAAGGTTTCATCTAGGAGGCCCCGCTCCTTAAGGTCCTTGATCAGTGAAGCGATGGGTTTATCGACCGAACGAATTCGCTCACGGTGAGAACGGTTAATATAATCATGCGAATCCCAACCCGCCGTATACACCTGCACGAAGCGCACACCCCTTTCAACTAAGCGCCTAGCCAGTAGTAGCCTTCGCCCAAATTCCCCGGTCCGCTGGTCATCCAGACCGTACGCTTCGCGGGTGGCCTGTTTCTCCTTGCCGAGGTCAAGGATCCCGGGCACCTCCATCTGCATGCGGTAGGCCAATTCATAGCTCTCCATGCGCGCAGCCAATTCCTCATGACCTGGATGTCGCTTAGCGTGCATTGAATTAAGGCCAGCTAGCAGATCAAGGTTACTGCGTTGAGCCTCACGGGTCACGCCCTTTGGTGGATGTAAGTCGAGGATCGGTGAGCCTTTGGCTCGAAGAGTGGTCCCCTGGAAATGTGGAGGTAAAAATCCATTCGACCAGTTCGCCGCTCCTCCCTGAGGGTAGGCCACCTCGGGCAGAACCACGTAGCCTGGCAGGTCCTGGTTCTCCGTGCCGAGCCCATAAGTTATCCAAGAACCGATCGCGGGATCACCACCGAATCGGTTACCAGTATTCATATGATAGTTGGCGGTGGGGTGATTGATTGATTCGGCCTTACAGCCGCGATACACACAGAGTTCATCAGCAACCCCAGCCAAGTGCTGCCAGTGCTCGCACATTTCAATGCCACTCTTACCGGCCCTCACAAAATTAAACGGGCTCTGCACATAATAGCGCTCACCAGAACCCATCGCGGAGAGAAACTTGCTCTGCCGTTTAAACTTCTTGAGGTGCAGATCTCTGAGCTTGGGCTTGGGATCAAAGGTGTCAATGTGACTAGGGCCACCAGCCATGTAGAGAAAGATACAGCGCTTGGCTTTTGCCTTGGGAAAATGGGCGACCCTAGAGGATAGAGGCTCACTGGCCTCTTCTGCCTGCAACATCGAATGGAATGCCAGCGCACCTAACCCACCATTGACTCCATATAAGATCTCCCTGCGCTTCATTTCTTAGTAAATATATATAAACTCATTGCTATTGAAAAGCACGAGGCAAAGATCCCCCAGTGCTCGGGTAGCTGACCCAACGTCCCACGGCTTCAAGTCAGGCTCATAATCTCCTCCCGCATAAATATCCAAATCCTCGACCCACCAGAAAGCTTGCCCAGTCATTTCCTCCACCATCTGGCGAACCACGTACTTTGGCACTTCTACTTTTTCCTGTTGATGAGTTTCATGTTCTTTTTTGGAATTCGCCAAATATTCCAAGCTAATCTTCATTTCCGAGTCATTAGGAGTTCGATGATATGCTAATCGAAAAGCCCGACGTATCTGTCCATTAAGATTTCCCGGTCTTTCCTTTTCTAACCGGGCAGCAAAGGCCAGCGCTCTAGACCGAATGATCGGACTATTGAGCATCGTAAATGCCTGAGGTGCAATAGTAGCAGTTTCACGTTTTTCACATGAAAGATCGGGCCCAGGCTTATTAAAGACTTCAAGCATCGGATCCGCTAGTGTCCGGGTCCGCTCCGCGTAAAGGGTCCGGCGGTTCCTCTGCGAAGGTAACGGATCAGACTGATAGGCTGGACCCACAGAGCCCATGATGTGGCGAGGCTGCATAGCAACCTCCTCATTGATCTCTGGGTGGCAAGGAATGCCTCCGAGAATCGGATTAAGTTCACCGGAAATTGCTAACATAGAATCACGGAGCTCCTCCGCAGTTAACCTGCGAGGTTTGAATGAAGCATAACTTATATTCTTAGGGTCCAATCTGGCCAAGGCCTGAGGGTCAGGGTGAGTGGTCATGCGTTGATAAGTAGCCGAAGTGAGTATATGACGATGCAGTTTCTTGATTGACCAACCGTCCTCAATGAATGTCGCAGAGAGCCAGTCGAGCAGTTCCGGGTGAGTGGGCTCCTTACCTGTCCCACCAAAATTATTAGGATTACCCGCTAAGCCCTGACCAAAGTGCCATTGCCAGATCCGGTTCACAATGACACGGGCAGTGATTGGGTTATCTTTACTGGTAATCCATTTTGCCAATTCTTTGCGTCGACCAATTTTGTTATTAGTTAATGAAGACGATTCCTTTGAACCCTTAAATAGACTCAATACCCCAGGACTCACTTCTCCTTCAGGTGATTCAATGGATCCTCCCTTCAAGATATGAATCTTATCAGGAGCACCATTAAAGACCGAGTAAACAGACGCGTTGGCACGTTTTAGCTGATAATTGAGCTGCTGCCTTCGCTTATTATTGACCTTCGAATGGCCCGCTTTCTCCGATTCCTTATCAAAATAACTCACTGGCCGATCAGCCTTAGGCAGTGAGTCAATGCTACGGATCCCCTCCTCCTTAATTAATCGCTGATAACGCTCATGGTCCTCTTTTATGCCACTCTTATTTTCGAAGTTCTGCCAAGGAAGTTTACGTTCAGAGAACGTGACAGGGGCAAAAATTGCCTGCATCCGGTAATAGTCCCGAGTCGGTATCGGATCAAATTTGTTGTCATGACACTTGGCACAGCGCAGTTCATTGGCAAGGAAAGTTACTCCCACCGAATTGACCACATCATCCAAATATTGCTGCCGAGTCACCGCCTTTACACTCATGGCCGTATGCTCCCAAGGACCCATTCTAAGAAAGCCTGTCGCAATGAGATGGTCCGGATCCTTAGGTTTAATTTCATCGCCGGCAATCTGCTCGCGCACGAACTGGTCATAAGGCTTATCATTATTAAATGAACGCACCACATAGTCTCGGTAACGCCATGCATGAGGACGTGGATAGTCGTTGGAAAATCCTGCAGAGTCCGCATAACGCACAACATCAAGCCAGTGCCTTGCCATATGTTCACCGTAATGTGGTGAGAGAAGTAACCGGTCAATCAACTCCTCCCATGCCTTGTCCTTATCTTTATCCCAAGCCATTTTAAAGGCATGGAATTCTCGCGGCTTCGGTGGCAATCCAGTAAGATCAAATGTCACACGCCGGATCAGTGCCAGAGCTTCAGCCGATGGTGCCAGGACCAAGCCCTTAGGTGAACGGGCCTCTATAAAAGCATCGACCGGATGACTATTGGTCCTTAGATTCGGCTTCTTTATCGGTCGATAGGCCCACAGTTTTGATTCTTCATATTTACGGTTAGTCCAGGCCTCGGACAGGCCCCCACTGGTCTTTACTCTGGTACCACCTTTATCAGACCATGGATCTTCTTCTTTCAATAACTTAGCCAGGCGCTCTGGCTCCGGCCATGGCGCACCTCCCTCTATCCAATTTCGAATGTGATCAGTCTGCTCAGTACTGAGTTTATCATTTTCTTTTGGTGGCATCGGCTCCCACTGATCCTCGTGCTCACGCTTCACAGCTATATATAAAGGACTCTGCAATGGCTTACCCGGGACAATCGAAGGCTCTTCACTTTCACCGCCCTTGAGAAGACCCGAGTAGGTTCTCATATCGAAACCACCCTTGATTTTCTTAGAATCTTCCCCGTGACATGCTAAGCACTTGGCCTTGAACATAGGCATGATTTTATGCGCAAATAGCATATCTGAGGGGACCTCGGCAGCATTCGATGCCGCCAAGCCAATCAGAATCAGAAAAAGGTTTGGAATGAGATACTTCAATTAAAAATTTGTTAGAGATATTCTGCGTTTAGGGAATTTAATAATAGAATGCCAACTTTTTCCTTTCTAGAAAATTTAGGGTTTCTCTAGCATTTCCCATCTAGACTCCTACTGAATCCTGGTGAGAATTAAGTTTCACCGAAGGATTGTCGGCGATATTCACCCAGACGTGAACGTGTGGACGACCGCGGAAATACCAGACAAATGAAGGTCCCTCCAGCCGCCAGTTGTCGTAGATGCCGTCATTACCTAGGTCCCCTTCTTTGTAGAAAGCCAAGTGGCAGTTATCGAGGCCACCTTGGGTAGCAAGGCACTTAAGTGCCTCTTTCCGGTCGGACTGCCGGAAGGGTTCTAGTAGCATTTTTAAAATGCGCTGCAACTCCACCTTCTGGTTACCAGCAAGTTCACTGACCGGGCACCCGTGGAATGATCCCTTAACGCCTTTGAAGCCTATTAACTCCTCGGAAGGCATGCCTTCAGTGACCAGTGCCAGTTCCTGGTGCCTAGGGTCGAGGATACGGTAAAGCTTGTTGGCCTCAACTGCCTGTGGCCAGAAAACGTTATTTTTGTGATCTGGCCTTTCGTAAAAGCGTTCTCCCTCATGAGCGTAGAGAATGGGCCCGCCGAAGGCGACGTGCCCAGCACTGTCGCCGTCACAGCGCAGCGTCATGTGGCGGCTTGTAAGAACGAACTCAAAATTACCGGATCCAGGTTCACCAAAAATCGCAATTGATTGTTTTTTTCCAAAACCGCCAACATCGTCCTTGAGTTGCTTGTCAAAGCGCGTGTGCCATTCGGGATTTGTCATGCCTTCAAAGATCGCTCGGATGAGTTCCTGCTGATCCTTGGAAAAGAATCCACTGCCGATGATCGGTTTGGTGATACGCCAATTATTCTCTATCCTAGTGCGTAAAAGACCGCGTTGCTTGTCGATATGGTTCCACGGGAAGCAAACTGCTTTGCGTTGCCTTTCATCAAGATTCTGGTATAGGAGTTTTACCAGTGATTCTGCCCTTTGGCTTTTAGCCGCAGCAACTGCAGTATGGGTCAAAGGGCCACCAATAGCAGCGAGGGTTGCGGTACCTGCTGTACGTATGAACGAGCGTCTCTCAAGTGTATGCAATCTGGTTCTCATGGTAGAACTATATGATGGATGCGACCTGAGGGGAAACGTGTAATCATTAAAGAAACCATCAAATCTGGCAAATGGACGAACTTTGATTAAATATGATTGTCAGCCAACGTAGATTTACCCTTAGCCGCTTTAATTAAAAATATTTTAGATGTTTATTCTGAAATTAAATGATAACGAAATTTCCAAATCACATAAACACCTCTTTTTCATGAACCGCATCATTAACGATTAGCCCATCCTCAGTCGCTTTATCCATTAGCGCTTGGGTCTGACTATTTTGCCGGTAAAGGACCTCGCCAGGACTGACCAACTTATTCCAGTACTTTTCAAAAATGAGTGCGATTTCTTTTTTTGTGGCGAGGGCCTTTGGAACTGCATGGACTCTCACTACCTCGAAACGCCTCTTCGTCTTCATGGTCTTTAGAATAATAAAATCGGAAAGAAAATTAGGTAATTTTTCCTCGATCCAAGTTCCCTGTAATCGACTCTCTTGATACTCGAAGTCGACTCCCCTCTCGATCAGGTAGCGGGCATCCTCGATCGGACCAAAGACCTGAGCCAGAGACTCAGAGAGGATAGCCGACGCCTTCTCATCGGCCTTCTCCAGAAAGACCCTAATGTAACCACCGTTCCTTTCACTGACATGAAGTTTCTGAAAAATCTCAAACCAACTCGACGCGTCAATTAGTTCAGCTTCAAATAAGGATCGAATGATCGCCTTGGCTATGGCGTCAGTCAGAGTCGTCTCGGTCCATTCCGGATCGCCCATCCTCCCGGGCGGGAACCCTACCCTGTCCGATCCCTTTCTAGAAGCTTTGATCTCAACGGCCTTAATGGGTTCAGGATGATAGGGCTTTCCGATCTTCCAGAGCTCATAGAATTGAGAACGTAGACCGACCCTATCAAGCATGTCTCGGTTCAGGTTCACCATACTCTCCTCAACGTCATCGATGCGCATTCCCATGAAGGACGCGTGCACATGACCAACACCTTTCTCGATGGCCCCATCATCAGTGACCCCGTAAAGTCGCTTGTGCTTATCCTTGAATCGCTTGTAATCGTCCATGCCTTTGGTGAATTCAGGCGCAATACAGACAACGTCCCAATTATTGGCAATTTTCTGAGGCACATCAGAGTCGAGCCTAAAAGAACGTCCACGTAGCTGGTTAACTGACATCGAAGTCGTAACGGAAGTTAAGTCAATGAGCACATTAATCTTGTTCGCATCCCATCCCTCACCGAGGAGGCCCCTAGTCCCGACAAGGCAACGAGTGATCCCCCTCTGGAAAAGTTCAGTAAACATCTGCACGTAAACCCTCGGAGCCCAGTCCTTTCCTTTCCCCTTCAGGACATGAAATCCGGCATCCTCTGTCCACTCCAGGGTCACTTTCTTTTTGTTCTCTTTTAACCATTTCAGGCATTCAGACTCGATCAAATCTTTAAGATCATCATCGATGAGGACCGTCGATCCGGTCAAAAGTATCGGATCAAGAGCGTCCGTTTCCTCGTCATTAAGAAGTTCCCTAAAAGCTGCAACGGCACCACCGGCCTCCTCGTCAAGGAGATGACTAATCTCACTAGTCACGGCCGAAGTCCTTTCATAATCGCAGATCACGACGGCCCTGATCGTATCCTCCAGCACCTCTTTCTCCCTCTTCAGAATTGAAATGACGGCCTTTGCCTTTGCCTTTGAGTACATCAGGATACGGGAAACAGGTGATGCACAGTTCTGGAAACCTGTCTCGGTGATCTGAACTCCAAGGATCCTAAGCCTATTGATGGCTTTTTCGGCGAGGGCATGATGTTCCTTGTCAGCGGATCCTCTGAGTGCATGCCTCAGGTACCAGGAAATGACAGGGACTATGCTTTCCATGTCCAAGATTTTTTTTACAGAATCTTCCTCATCATTACCGGTGCCCGGAAATTCAGGAACGCCAGGTGGGACAGTTTTTCCGAGCTCCTTCAGTAAGTATCTTGATGACCAAGCAAAGCTGGAAGCACGTTTCTGAAAATCAAGCCAGTTATCAGCCTTGCCAGTGGGTAATTCGAGAGTACTTAAGATCCTTTGAACGTATTGATCCAATGGTTCACGAATGGGCTTCCCTTCCTCATTCATGGGCGGATTACAAAGATCGTGAACCAGTTCCGTGAACTGATCCGAGGTCCTCGCAACGTAGCGGAGCTCCTCAGCAGTGGGACGGATCAGATACGCTAGGTCCTGGTAAGGAGCCAGGAACCCATCCTTGACCACGGCCGGGACAGGAACCTCATAGTCGACCGGACCAAAGTATTCACGGTAACGCTTTGAATCGACCGTGTCCTTATGCATATCGTCAGGAGGAGTCGCAGTCAAACCAACGATGATCGGATCACCGAGGAACTGCTGAGTCACGGCAAGGACACGTCCCCAATGACTGAGGAGGTGATGACATTCATCCAGGATAATCATCCCAATGCCACGTTCCTTGAGAAGCCCTAACGTTTCCATTGAGGACTCATGGAGGAGCCCACTCAGTTCACCAGCCTGAATAATTTCATCCCTCTTCTGCTTCCGATAATAAGATAGACGCTTATTATGATAGTCTGGGTTGCGCTCCTTGAGGTCATTGATCCAGACTAACGCTTCGGTGGGATCTTTTGCTTCACCCTTATCAATGAGACTATCAATCCACAAGCGCTCGGCAAAATCATTGAGCATTACCTCGTTTCTCGAAGGAAGAGTAACGGACTGATACGTGAGTGATG
>JAAZZC010000147.1 GCA_014239335.1 Verrucomicrobiales bacterium | reverse complement strand
TCATGAATGATTCTCCGGTGCAATGCGGGAGGCCAGGAAGGGTAGTCATTGCGAACGAACTCGACGGATTCGATGATGATGCGAGGAAAATCAGGATCCTCAGGGAAGACCTTAACTTTTCTTTTCCTGATCTTTCCTTTCTTGTCCTTCTCCTCAATTACCTTATTAACAGCTTGGGTAAGAGGCTTGCCATCATCGATGGCATTTTGCAAAGTGATGATTCCATTGAGCTTGGCACTTGGCACATGAGCTTCGGGGAGCGGAAAAAATTCAGGCCGACCGGGGATTTCATAATACTCCGGATTTCCCGAAGTGATTGTAACCTCTCCGGCATCACCCATTATGTTAAGGGTCAACCCTGAAACGAAATATCCATATTGAGCAAAAAGAATTGGAGCAGGCTGCCCAGGTTTGCGATCTGTGTAGGCCTTTACCCGAATACTAAATTTTCCTGTGCGCGGCAGATCCTTGAATGACCCGTGCCAAAAATTCACCCGTCCCAGCCGTTCAGAAGAGTTTCCGGTGAAACGCCTACTATTAGGACCTCGGATTGGTCCTTTGTTTCTATCAACAACTGTAACGCTTTTTTTTTCCTGTTCTCCTTCCACGAGCACAAACCTAAAGGCCTGCCGAGCAATCTTGATATAATTCTCAATTTGAAGGGCAGTCATGCTCAGGGAAGCCCCGTTGTTCTTGAATCCCTCCGAGGATCGGCCGTCAGAAGGAAAGCCCCCACTGTAATCCATCTCTAGCCCGAGTAGATCCATCATTGTGTATTGGTATTCCGTCCGGTTCAGACGACGCATCACCACTTGTTCCCCAGTGCCTCGGCGCGCCTTGGCAGCCTTTTTCAACTCCTTTGTCAACCAACCTACAAGTTTGCGACGTTCGTCTGGAGAAAGTTGCACCTCGTCCTCGGGCGGCATCTCGCCAAGATTGATATTATTGAGTACATCGTGCCACCGCTCCGCTGAGGTGCCCTGAACAATATTCGGATCAAGTGTATCCAGCCTAAGATCTCCTTTCTGCTTTTTCTGTCCATGACATCTGAAGCAATGACTTTGCAATAACGGCTTCACCTCTTCCTGAAAAACATCTCTCCCCTTTGCCACGGATGGAAGAAAGAGCATGAGAACAGTAAACAGAAGCGAATTCATAGAGAAATAATACTAAACATTAAATACAATATGATTTTATGATAATGTAAATATCACGCCATTGCATCTAACTTCTCCGCCAAGGCCTTCATCCACCGAAAGCATTCTTTTTTTTAAAAAATCTGCAGAGGTTAAGGCTACCTGAAATGGTTGGCGGCTCTTCCATGTATATATACACCTGCGAATTCAGCATCAATTTTGTACCGAGGCATGGTTGTTACTTCGTTCTCTCGTCTAACATAAGTCCCCGCATGAATCTCTGTACCAATAAATCTAGTTGAAAAATTATAGCTTTTTAAGAAACAAGTCTTTGAATTCCACAACCATTCCCTTGTCGTGCAACTGCAAACCAATGAATCCGCTCTCCAAACGACCTTCGCTTATATTATCAGTGAATTCGGATGAGAGTTTATCATTAATCCATAACTGGAAAAAATTTTCCTTGGCAACGATGCGGCAATCATTCCAGTCACGTTTTTTTATTTCCGTAATATTTATAGCATCCTTTATTGCACTGTGCTTGCCGTTCCCTTTAGCATCAATAACTAAGCTCGTCCCACGTTGACATGGAAATTCCTTCCTCGTACCGGATCCAAAATGGAAGTCCCAAGCGCCTAAAACACCTGGCCCTATTCCAATATGACCAAGATCAGCATGATAGCCTTCGAATGGACGTTTCCCAGTCTTGTCAATTCT
>JAAZZC010000152.1 GCA_014239335.1 Verrucomicrobiales bacterium | reverse complement strand
GAACTTTTGATTGGTCTTCTCAGAGATGATGGTGCTGCAGTCTATATTAACGGCACCGAAGTAGTCAGATCGAATTTGGAGAATGGAGCCAGCTTCCAAGATTTTGCGCCTGATTTTGCCGGTGGGGATGATGAAAATAATTACTTTGAATTTCCTGTAGATGCATCTGTTCTTGTTCCGGGAGAAAATCTGATAGCAGTGGAAGTTCATCAGAACAGCAGCACTAGTTCTGATCTTGGTTTTGATTTGCGTCTGGCTGGAACCCTTTCTCGAGCTTCTGCCATTTTAGGAAATGATATTGATGTGGATACAGATTCTTTACAGGTGAGCCTCCTGAGCCCTCCTGATAATGGTAAGTTGCAATTGCAGAGTGATGGAAGTTTTACTTACATTCCTAACGTTAACTTTGAAGGGAGTGATAGTTTTGAGTATAAAGTTACCGATGGTGAATTTGAGGATTCGGGGAAGGTATTCATTACTGTAGACCCTGGCCCGAATGACCTTCCGATTGTCGAGGGTGAGGAATATGAGGCAAATGAGGACACGCCTTTAATTGTTGATGTGGGTTCAGGTGTTCTAGAAAATGATTATGATCCTGATGGGGTAGAGATCACGGCAGTTATTGCGTCGTTGCCTGAGAACGGCACTGTTGAATTATCTAATGACGGAAGTTTTACCTATTCTCCTGATGAGAATTATTATGGGAAAGATCAATTCACATATCATGTCGCTGATGCATTCGGACAAGCTCCTCCTGCAGTTGTTGTTATCAATGTCATTCAAGTTAATGATGCGCCGACAGCCAATGATGACTATTACTTGACGGCTCCGGGAACTGAGCTGGGACTTAATGCTCAAGGATTGCTCACTAATGATATTGATCCGGACGGAGACACTCTTGAGAGTGAAATCTTAACTGAACCGGAATCAGGAACTATTAATTTTGAAGGTAATGGTAATTTCACTTATGTTCCTATTCCTGAATTTTCAGGTCAGGTCAGTTTCACTTATCGTGTTACTGATGGAGAAGTCTCCTCTGATCCGGCAACAGTTACTATTGATATTAATGCTTCGCCAGTAGCTAAAGTGAACCGTTATGTGGTTTATGAGGATGGTGTACTTTCTAGAACAGCAGAGTTTGGTGTCATTGCAAGAAGTTCTGATCCTGAAGGGGATCCTCTTTCTGCTAATGTGGTCCAGAGACCAATTCATGGTTCCTTGTCTCTAATGTCTGATGGCAGTTTCACTTATACTCCTGATGTGGATTTTAGCGGCCTCGATTTTTTTACATATTCGGTAAGTGATGGCTACCAGGAATCTTCTCCTATGCAGACTCAGATATACGTCATCCAAGTAGACGATGCTCCAATCGCAAAGGACGATGAGTATTTTGTTCTGATCGGTCAGTCAGTGAATGTATCTGCTGATAATGGGGTTCTTCTTAATGATAAGGACGCTGAAGGAAATCCGGCTCAGGCAGTTTTAATGGATTATTCCGGAGAGGGAAATTTAGTTTTAAATGAGGACGGTTCTTTTGAATACACGCCGATCTAGACATTCGCGGGTAAAGAATATTTCACCTATCAGTCCTTAGCGAATGGCAAGATGTCAAATGTGGCAACTGTTGAATTAAAGGTTGGCGGACCGGACAATACGGTTCTTATCACGGAAATAATGTATCATCCGGCCTCAGGTAACCCAGCCGAGGAATATATTGAAATTCACAATATAGGCTCTGGTCCTGTTCCTCTTCAGGGTTGGCAAATTAGTAGCGGGATCGGCTATGAATTTCCTGCGATTAATATTTTACCTGGAGAGTATTTGGTTGTAGCCGCTGATCCGCAGATTTTTTCCGATACCTGGGATCAAGAAGTTAAAGTAATTGGCCCATGGTCCGGTCAGTTGAGTGATAGGGGTGAGAGAATTCGGATCAAAGATGCTTTGGGTGAGGAAGTTGACGATGTAACATATTCTGATCAAGGAGACTGGGCATCTCGTCGTGCTGAAGATGATGATCGGATCCTTAATGGTGAAAGTGGTTGGAAGTGGACCAGTCGGGCTGACGGAGGAGGAGAATCTCTTGAACTGGTTAATCTGAATCTTTCCAACAAGCATGGACAGAACTGGGAGCCTAGCCAATCACCTACTCCTGGAAAACAAAATTCGGTTTTTTCCACTGACGCGGCGCCATTGATTCTTAACGTTAAGCATTCTCCAGCCATTCCTCGGAGCGGGGATACGGTGACCATAAGTGCCGATATTAAAGACAACGAAAATGAGAATATTAAAACCATATTGAATTGGCGGGTATCGGCTCTTGATCCTGATGAGTTTATTCAGGCTGAGATGAGGGATGATGGTAAGAATGGTGATGAAGAATCTGGGGACGGTACCTTTACTGCTCAAGTTCCTGCGCAGGATGACGGTACCGTAGTTGAATTTTATATAAGAGCCAATGATGATCAATTTGAACGTGGATGGCCTCAAGCTAGTGGAGAAGAAGGACAGCAGCAGGCGAACGCCTTATTTCAGTTTGATGATGAGTCCTATGATGGTAATCAGCCCATTTACAGACTAGTTATGACGGTGAGGGAGGAACAGGATTTTAGGTTCCGGAATTTCAATAGCGGTAGTGATGCTCAGAAAAATGCAACGCTAATTGCTAAGCAGGGTCAGGACTATGACATTAGATATCAGTGCGGAGTAAGGGTCCGAGGAGCTGGTAGTCGAACCAGAAATCCACGCAATAACCGTTTGAATATACCACGCGATAATCCATGGAATGGAGTGACTAAAATAAACCTTAATAGTCAATTCATTTATCTTCAATTTCTTGGTTCCAGATTAGCTAGCCTTTCCGGGATTGAAGCTGCTGACGCAAAACCTGTTCAGTTCCGTTATAATGGTGTTAATCGTGCAAATGATAATGATAATAACCGGCGTTACGGATCTTATCTGCATATAGAGGCTATAGACGGAGACTGGGCCGATATTCATTATCCCCTAGATTCTGCAGGTAATTTATATTCGAAGGGTCGTCCTGATGTAAAATGGGATATCCGATCAACTGACGATGGGTTAGCTGACAGAGGAGCATATATTAGAGATGGATGGTCGAAAAGCTCCAACGAGTCAGTCAATGATTGGGAAGACTTACACCAGTTTATGATTACGATGAACGGTGCATCTGACTCTGGGTATCTTGAACGTATTTCGGGAGAGGTGGACGTTGAGCAGTGGTCACGTTGGTTTGCCTTTATGACTATCATTCTGAGCCGTGAAACAAATTTATCTAATGGCACTGACGATGATTATAAGCTTTACAGAGGAGTAAAAGATCCACGCATTAAACTCGTTCCACATGATTTTGATACGATCTTTGGTCTGGGGGATACCGATACGGATGCAGATGATTCAATATTTCCGGCGACTACTAATTTTGCTGGTCAAACAATGCCGCAGCTCAATGCTTTTTTTAGTGATCCTGTAATTTTGCGTCAATACTATTCTGATCTGAAGAATCTTCTTAATACTGTATTTGAAAAGAGAAGGTTTGATGCGCTTGTTTCCGATTCATTGGATTGGCTTCCCTCTGATTCTGATGTGTCCGATGACGTTATTAGTTTCATGGATGAGCGTCGTACCTATATACTTAATCAAATTGCAAATGAATTCACAGTCGGTAGCAGTCTTCCAAGTTCTGATGGTTTTTCTAGAACCGAAGAGGCTGGTGTCACTGGTCTAGGAGGTTCTTTCGACCCTTCAAAAATTGCTGAAATTAAAGTCAACGATATGTCTGTCCCTTTGAATATAAGGAACGGAACTTGGGACGGGGATCAGGCAGAATCTGAAGTGATATTTTCTTCAGGTTCGGAATGGTCCTATCTTGATGATGGTTCAGATCAGGGGATTTTATGGTTCGAACAAGATTTTGATGATTCTTCGTGGGCAGTGGGAGAGGGGGAATTTGGATACGGTGATCGTGGAGAGGATACTGTCGTCAGTTATGGGGATGATGATGAGAATAAACACATAACAACTTATTTTAGAAAGGACTTTGAAGTAACTGACGCTGCTACTTTTTCGAGCCTAAATCTTAGACTTGTTTATGATGATGGTGCGGCTGTTTATCTTAATGGGATTGAGATTACGCGGCAGAACCTCGAGCCTGATGCTTTATACACTTCTCTGGCAACCGACACCGTACCAAATGCTGGATTTGAAAGCTATAATGTCCCGGTCGGAGCATTAAAAAGTGGTTCAAATACAATTGCTGTTGAAATTCATCAGAGAAGTCCCAGTAGCCGAGACATTAGTTTCAATGCAGAATTATTGGGTCTTGGTGCTGTTCCTCTCATGGTTCCGGGAATTAATCAGGTTAAGATTGAGTCATTTGATGCTGATGGATCTATTATTGATTCGAGTCAGGTCAATATATGGTATGACGATGGTAGTATTACAGGAGTCTCTTCAATAGATAAGGATACTACCTGGACATTGGAAGGCGGCCCTTATTTGATTACTGATGACCTGGAAGTTCCGGTCAATGTTACATTGCAGATAGATCCGGGAGTCACTGTTTATTTTACTGAGGGAAAAAGAATGACAGTGAAGGGAAGGTTAGTGGCGGAAGGTAATGAAAAAATGCCGATTGCATTTACTAATGAGCCCGGATCAGATGGTGGTTGGGATGGCATTTATTTTGAGAGCACCAAGGAAGAGAGCAAAATGGTATACATACTTCAGGACGGTGCTGATAGCGGAGATCAGTCCATCAGTATTTCCGAATCTAGAGTCCATCTTGAACATGTGGAATGGGCAGGAACCGACAAAACTATACTGGAATTAAGTAATCCTCAGATTGATGTGGTGCATTGTGATTTCCCTTCGACTTCCGGACAAGAAGTCATACATGGACAGGGCCTTGAAGATGGAGGTTATTTCAACCTCAAAGAAAATATTTTCCAAGCCTCTTCAGGTTATAATGACATTATTAATTTCTCGGGAGGAAGGAGACCAGGGCCGATCATTTATGTTGTTGATAATGTTTTCTTAGGTAGCACAGATGATTGCCTAGATCTGGATGGGGTTGATGCTCATATTGAAGGAAATCATTTTTTCGATGTACACAAAGATGATCCTGACCGATTGAGCAGTGCGAGTGCCATTGCTGCGGACAATGATTCTCACCTGACTGTCGTGCGTAATTTATTTTATGATGTTGATCATGCTATTCTTCTCAAGAATGCAAGTGATGCTGTCTTTGAAAACAATACGGTAGTGGATGCGGTTGTCGCAGCCATTAGTTTTGATGAGCCTTTAGTTGGTGAGGGTGTTCCTGGGGATTTTATTTCCATCAAGGGTAATATTTTTTATGATAACGGTACTCTCTTTGCATACCAGTTCTCCTCTGAGGACGGTGAAGAGGATCCTCGAATCGAAGCCGACATGAACCTGCTTCCTGAAGAGTTCCTTGAGCTCGGTATTGGTAATATTTCGGGCGACCCAATGTTTATTGATCAAAGCAATAGTGATTTTTCCATTAGTCGCGGTTCGCCTGCTAGCGGTAAAGGAATTAATGGATCTGATATGGGTCATGATGTTTCTGCAGGAGCAATCATTGCAGGGGAACCAACTTCACTGACTAGAAAAAAAGAAGCTACGCTAAGAATCCATGTCCCGGGCATTTCGGGCATTGAAGGAGAAAGTATCTTTAGTAGCGAGTATCGTTGGAGGATTGATGGTAATGAATGGTCAGATCCCGCTTCTGTTTCTGAACCTATTCAACTCTCAGGCCTTTCAGATGGAATGCATTATGTGGAAGTTTTAGGTAAAGACTCGGCCGGTAATTGGCAGATAGAACCGACCCGCTCACTGTCATGGACTGTTGATGCAAACTTATCTAGGATTCTAATTAGTGAGGTCCTTGCTGACAATGGTGATGTATTTAATCATGAGGAAACTTTTCCTGACTACATTGAGCTTTGGAATGATAGTGACTCTCCGCGTTTTGTTTCTGGAATGGTGATTTCTGAGAGCGAGGACATCAGTGATGGTTGGAAAATACCTACCGGTACAGTAATTCCACCTGGAGAGTTTCTGGTGATTTATGCCAATGAGCCTGATGGTACGAGTGGTCTTCATACTGGATTTGCTTTGGACCGTGACGGTGATTCACTTTATCTCTTTGAATCGATCGAGAATGGTGGGAAATTAGTAGACAATGTTTGGTTCGGATCACAGTTAAGGGGAAGATCCATTTCAAGGACCGGCCCAGATCAACAATTTGCCTTGACCTTACCTACTCCAGGAGCAAAGAACGACGGTCCTTTGCCACTCAGAGAACAAAAATATCTGGTCATTAACGAATGGTTGGCAAGTAGTGGCGTGGTTTTTGATAATGATTTTATAGAGATATATAATTCAAGTAATTTCCCGGTTTCCATTGGCGGGATGACTATTACTGATGACCCTAATAATATTCCTGATCTATACAGAGTCAGTGATCTTAGTTTTATAGATTCACTAGGTTATGTTAAGTTCATTGCTGATAGTGATTCTGATCAGGGGCCACCTCACTTAAACTTCGGCCTTTCCAAACTGCATGATCAAATTGGTTTGTTTGATGATGGAGGAAATGAAATTGATCGGATTGGTTTTGTTAATGCTGAGGATGATGTTTCAATTGGTCGTTCGGTGGAGGGTGAAAGATTATTATCATCATTTTCTTTGCCGACTCCTGGATATTCGAATGATACGAATCTTGCCGAAGAGATCCTCATTATTGATGGTCTAAGAGTGACTGAGATAATGTATAATCCTGTGTCAGGACCAGAAGGTGAGTACATTAAATTACAGAACGTTGGAGAAGTTACTCTTCGCCTTAATGATGTGAGGTTTGAGGAAGGTGTGCGATTTGCATTTCCGGATTCTCTTCTTGAACCAGGACAATCAGCCTATGTAGTTAGTGACATTGAAACTTTCACTTCTGAACGCGGAGACGATTTAAATATCCTAGGTGAGTATGAAGGCAAGTTAGACAATGGTGGTGAAAGATTGAGATTGGAGATTGACTCCATTTCCGCAGGTATTCTTGATTTTGAATATGAGGATGAGTGGTATCCAGAAACGGATGGGACTGGGGCTTCATTAGTTGTAATTGATGATTCAGTTTCCCCGCTGGACTGGGGTTTGAAGGATAACTGGAGCGCTTCGATCGTGGCTCCTTCAGGAAGTTATTTAGAATGGGTTGAGTCTTCTTTCGGGCAGGAATTTACAGGGCAGACAGGTAAGGATGATGATCCGGACAAGGATGGAATATCCAACTTACTAGAATTTGTCTTTGTCTTGGATCCTACAAAAGCTGATCCCGAATTCTCAATGCCTAAGCTTTCTAGAGAATCAGGTGGTCTGCTTCTTACATACACGGCGACCAAATTTCTTGATGGTATTGAAATAAAGGTCCAAGTGTCAGATGATCTAATAGAATGGACTGATGCAGAAGAGAGCGTATCTGTTGAAATGATTGCTGAGGATGAAACAATTCGCACATACGAGGCAAAGTTAGATGGCTCCATTACGGATGGTGGGCCGAAACGTTTCATGCGTCTTTATGTTGAATAAAATAAATTCATGAATATTTTTAATAAAATGGAGATCAAACACATATTATTTATATTCATTTTTTTGGGTGAGCTTTCTTTAGCGGATGAATCTAATGTCAATGAAATTGAGCCAAAAGTTCGTTCTATAATTGGTAATTCCAGCTTTGAAGAAGGGCAAGAGGGTGCTGCGGTAGGATGGACTTTTACTAATAGACAGCCTCCGATCAGGTCAGGTTCTGATGCACGCACCGGTTCTTACAGTGCGTATATTAATCTTCAAAATGAAGGGAAAATCCCCAGCGAAGCTCATATCATTAAAACAATAGATGGAAAACTAATTGGCGGACTCAACTACGAGCTTTCCTTTTTCGTGAAGCAAATTAAACCGGGAACAGGTGGTTACATTCAACAGTATGTTGTTGAGTGGTGGGATGAGGACCAACAAGCGGTTAGGGGTACTGGATTTAAGCAATTTAGCAGCAAGATAGGTGAGTGGGAGGAAATTGTAGTGCCGGATCTTGATATTCCAGAAAATGTGCGCTCTGTAAAATTACTCTTTCGCTTTGTCACTGGCGCTATCGAGGGAGGCAGTGGCGAAGCATTTATCGATGATATTAAATTTATTGCTGATGATAGCAGTGAAGCATTGATTGCAGGGATTGAGCGTAAAGTCGAGCTTGCTCAATTTGATGTGGCATTAAGTTTAATTGATAGTTTCCTGCTGAAGTATCGAGATGATCCTAAGGTTGACGAGATAAAGGCTCTTAGGGATAGGGTAAATAAGTTCCAACAACTAGAGGATTCTTTGGAATAAAGCCGTAGGGATATATTTTTTTATGAAAGAAATTTAGCCGAATTTTTTGGAGAGAATTTCTTTCCGATACTGAAAAATTTTATTTAGTTTCTTTTTTACAAATAAACCGTGAGCCACGTTGCCCAGTAAATAAAATGGCAAGGCATAATTCACTTCATCTGTTACTAATGTCCCGTTCTCAGTTGGCTCAAATCTATGACAATGATGCCAGAACTTATATGGACCGCTTCTTTGTTCATCAATGAACTTGGACTGAAATGTGACGGCCTTGATTTCAGTGACCCATGTCTGCCATATCATGGGGGCAATCCTTATCTTGTAAGTAATGATCTGGCCCTCATGCATTGGGGCAGGTGTCCCGGAAGTGATACGAAATTCAAGATCTGGTGGGGTAATTGAATTGAGATTTTCTGGGTTTGAGAAAAATTCCCATGCTTTTTCGAGTGTGATCGGAATTTCCTGAGATTGGCGGAATGTATATATTTTCAAGTCTATTTGATGAAGTTTGTCGTTAGATAGAGGAGTATGAATAACTATAACGATAATTATCCAAGAAAGGTTTTAATTACTGGAGCAAGTAGTGGCATTGGTATGGAGATTGCCAAAATTTTGATAAAGAAAGGACATTCTGTTTTTGTGACTGGTAGGGATAATGATAAATTAAATAATTTTCAAGGAGTGAAGGGTTCAAAGGCAGGGGATTTAACTTCGAGTGTTTTTGTGTCAGATCTTGTCGGTGAGTGCTCTTCAGATCTTGGAGGAATGGATTCTGTTATTCATTGTGCAGGAATGGGCCTAATAAAAAAAATACAAGATACTACTGATCAAGAATTTGTGAAAATCACTAACACAAATTTGCGAGCTACTTTTCTTCTTGCTAAAGAAACTTTGGACAAAATGAGTGAAGAAGGGGGTGGGCGGTTTCTTTTCATTCCCGGAATACTTGGAAAAGTGCCAATGGCCAAAGCATCTGCGTACTGCGCGAGTAAGTTTGGAGCTGTCGGTTTACTTAAGTCACTGGACCTCGAGTATCGGAGCAAAGGAATACAATTTTCATTTTTTTATATGGGTGGTGTTAATACTGCTTTTTGGGATGACTTAGATATGAAAGTCATTCCAGAAAAGATGATACCCGTTGATCACGTTGCGTCTGTGGTTGCGAGTGCACTTCTTGCACCTAATCACCTAGTCACTAGTGAAATCACAGTGCAGCCTCAGTCACACCAATTATAATTTCCGAGCAATTGTGAAATTAATTTATCATTATTTCAGACTTCACATTAAATACCATTCCTGATAATTTTCCTGTATGATTAGATTTCTAGTAAGTTTTACCGTATTTATTTCTTTTTCTTACACTGTATTTTCAAAAGAATATTACGAGCTTCGCACTTACAAGTTGAATTCACCTGAGAAAGCGGCGGCTTTTGATAAGATGATGGCAGCAGCAGTTCCGCTCTTAGCCGGAACTGAATTAAAATCAATTGGTGTATTCAAAGCAAGAGGTGATAAATCAGGAGACAAGAATTGGAGATATGTCCTTAAGTCATGTTCTTCTCTTGATGCCATAGTGGAGTCCAGTTCAGCACTTGCTAATGAGGGATTTCTTGAGCAGGCCCGTGATTATTTGAGTTACGCAAAATCTGATCCTTCATTTAGTAGGATTTCGATTTCTACATTTGTTGCGTTCGATGGTTTTCCAGAGTTAATCAGTCCCGCAAAGGATAAAGGGGGAAAGCGGTATTTTGAAC
Organism: Verrucomicrobiales bacterium; assembly: GCA_014239335.1. GTDB lineage: Bacteria > Verrucomicrobiota > Verrucomicrobiia > Verrucomicrobiales > DEV007 > EC70. Next base: position 10,836 of record JAAZZC010000152.1, on the reverse strand, counting down.
TGCGGACCTATGAGAGTCATAATGAATTAAAGGCATACATGAAGGTGAAAATGTTCAATGATGGTGAACTTGATATTTTTGCCGATGTTGGTTTGAATGGGATCTTTTTTGGCAGGGCATTGTCCGGAGAAAATTTACCCAATCTCACATATATGCTTGTATACGATGATGAAGATCAGAAAAAATCAGCATGGAGCTCTTTCATTAAATCTCCTGCTTGGGAAGCAATGAAATCTGAAGAAATGTACAAAGATACTGTTTCCAAGATCATTTCGACGTTCCTTGTTCCGACGGTCTATTCACAGATCCGGTAAACCTATTTATTCTTTAATCGATCCAATAGGCCCCTGTACCTTTGACGGGTATCAATATTTTTTATTGCCATGGCTGCGGCTTTTTTTTGGCCGACAAGAACGACAGTTTGGCTGCCGCGCGTAATTGCCGTGTAGAGAAGATTTCTTTGGAGTAGCACAAAGTGTTGAGTGCTTACCGGTATGACAACACATGGGAATTCACTTCCCTGTGACTTATGTACCGTGATAGCGAATGCAGGCGCGATTTCATCAAGCTCTCCAGGTTCATAAGAAACGATTCGATTGCCACTAAAACGTATTGTGACGCAGCCAGGGTCAGTCGATATTTCAATTATTTTACCAATGTCACCATTCAAAGTTTCTTTTTCGTAATTATTTCTTATTTGTATGACCTTGTCTCCCGTGCGGTATCGTGCACCGAAACGCTCAATTTCAAAAGTTGATTCGGTAGGCGGATTAATAGCATCTTGCAGATTTCTATTAAGGTTTTGAGTACCTAGACTGCCCCGGTGCATTGGAGTAATGACTTGTATGTCATCGATTGAATCGAATCCTAGTCTCTGGGGAATTTGATTGCGAACCAGTTCAATAATACGGTCCGATGTTTGTTCAGGATCCTCGCACTTAACAAAGAAAAAATCAGAATTACGATTCGCGGTAGATTTGTCGGCTAATTCGATTGGAATATGACCGTCATTTATCTCATGAGCAGCTCCAATGATTCTACTTTCAGAAGATTGCCTAAAAATTGCAGTGAGTCTGGCTACAGGTATTCTTTCAGATTTTATAAAATCTGAAAGAATACTGCCCGGACCAACTGATGGGAGCTGGTCTACGTCACCTACTAAAATCAGATGAGCATTTTCTGGTAACGCACGGAGAAAAGCATCCATGAGAGGTAGATCAATCATTGATGCTTCGTCTACAATAAAAAGATCACCACTTAATGGGTTATTTTCGTCGTGAGCGAAACTTCCTTTTGATCCTTGGAACGCAAGTAATCTGTGTATTGTTGATGCTTCGAGTCCGGTGCTTTCTGACATTCTTTTTGCGGCACGACCAGTGGGTGCGCAGAGGATAGCTTTAACTCTTTTTGCCAATAATATAAGAAGTAAGCTTTTTAGAATTGTCGTTTTACCAACTCCGGGACCTCCAGTGATTATCAGTAATCGTTGAACTAGTGCTTCTTCGACTGCCTTTCTTTGTCCTTCAGCTAATGAGTATCCAATTTTATTTTCGCACCAATCAATTGCTTTTGCAGTTGCAATCTCAGGATGACTTGAGGCCTTTGAAATGAGACCAATCATTCTTTTGGCAACTTCCTTTTCTGCTTTGAGGAGGTTTGGTGGAAATATTAATGAAGTGCTTGTGACATCGTCCCTTTCGGCTTTTCTTTTCCTGATAAGGGTTTCCAGACAAGACTCGATTTGCTTTTGTTGGACGCCTAAGAGATCAGAAGATGATTCGATGAGTTCACTTTCGGGTAATGCGCAATGGCCGTTATCTGTTGCACTTTTAAGCGCGTATTCTATGCCAGCTTCAATTCTTGATTCTGCGTCAGGTTCCACTCCTAGCTTGGAGGCGATTGAATCAGCAGTCTTAAAACCTACTCCATGAAGGTCATTCGAAAGACGGTATGGGTTTCTGCGTAATTGGTGAATACTTTCATCCCCGTAGGTCTTGTATATTCGAACGGCCCGAGCCGTACTGATTCCATGTTGATGCAAAAAGACCATAATCTGTCGGACGGATTTCTGTTTTCCCCATGAGCTCTTAATTTCTTTACGCCGCTTAGGGCCGATCCCATCGACTTCCTCTAATTGCTTGGACTTATTATCAATAATGTTAAATACCTCTGGACCAAACTTATCTACCAGCTTCTTTGCGTAAGTTGGTCCAATGCCATCTATTAGGCCGCTCCCAAGGTAACGTTCAATGCCAGCAAGATTTCCTGGTTCAGAAGTAGTAATTTCTTCTGCTTTGAACTGATCTCCATACTGTTCATTTTTTATCCATTGGCCTTTGGAAGCGATCTGTTCTCCGGCATTGGGTGCAGCGCAATTCCCTACGACAGTTACAATTTTGCCTTTTTTATTAGGCTTGACCCTGAGAACGCAGTAACCGTTTTCTTCGTTATGGAATGTGACACGTTCGATGGTGCCGCTGAGAGTGTTTTCTTGCAATATATTATGAGTTTGCCTGAGCTCCTTAATAAGTGGTAGCGTTTTCTATAGAGATTTGATTTCAATACAACAAAAAGCAATTTTTATCAAAAAAGTGTTAAGATTTGTCTTTTCCCAACGTATTTTTATTAAACAACTAAAATCAACATGAGGCTTACCACATTATTAATTACAATTATTTTAAGTATAGTTACTGTATCTATGGCTCAGGAGGATGATCCTTTGGGCCTTTCTTCCAGTACTGTTTTAAAGAAAATATATACTCAGTATGGACAATATTTTGCTGATAAAATCGTGGAGTTGCGCGGAGTCAAAGGGCAGAGCCAGCCAAGGGAATGGAAAATTGTTGTTCATGACGAACGCAGTCAAAGGAGACTGAGAACTGTAATTATTTCTGGAGATAGGATAAGGGATGAAGGTGAAACCTTAAATTATTACCCGGATAATTTACCTATTGGTTTTGCATCCTCTGCAAAAATTAAAATTGATTCTGTGAAGGCTTTTAACATACTCATTAAGGAAGCTCGTGCGGCTAGAATAGGTTTTAATTACGTAGACTATAAATTGCGTAGCCTTGAGTTTGGAGATGAGCCTGTCTGGGCATTGTCTGCGATGAGCGAAAAGGGTATATTACTGGGTCAGGTGATCTTGTCTGCTTTTGATGCAAATGTTTTTAGAACAGTATGGTATTATAGGGGATCAAAAGGTTATGTTAAGATTGTTGATTCAGCGTTGGATGGACTAAAAAAAACGGAACCATTGGAGGACATTGATCAGAACGTTGAACCAAAACCATTAGAACAGCCAGAAAGGCGCAACCCTATTCCAAAACCGCCCCTTAACCCTCGTGACCCTGGAACGGAGGAGGCTGAGATTCGGCCTGTTCAGCCCAATTAGTATTGGTAATTTTACTGTTTTCAGATTACATAGGTTGGTCTTATAGATAGTTATTTTCTGTGTTTAAGGATGTAATAAAAGGGATCAATTCCATTGTAAATCGGCTTGCTTTAGCAATCGTTATTATTATTGTTTTTGCGATTTTCATTTCACCCATTTTTTCTAGCCGTAAAAAAGTTAAACGGGTAAAGAATGAAATGAGTAAGATTGCCAAGGCCTTGGAGTCATACTATGCGGAAAAAAATGAGTGGCCATCATCAGGGCCAACTGCGGTAGCTGCTGCACTGAAAGAGTCGGGAAATGCTATAATTGATCCTTGGGGAACCGAGTATCGTTATTTCTTTTCAAATGATGGTTACTCTATTCAATCTGCGGGACCTGATAAGGTATTTGCAGAAGGACACAAATCGGGAAGGGATGATCAGTGGTACTCAAAGTCGTTACGTTCTAGACGCTAAATTTTATAATCGTAGACTGGTTTATTAAAGTATTGTCCATTCATAGGATTTATATTTTCGGTTTTTAAACTAAAAATAATGTTTTCTGTGCTTTACTACGGGAAATGAGTTTGGTGTCAAAGGCGGCTATTTCTTTTATTTTGCTGGTATGTTTTTGGTCTGAGCAATCTTTGGCGGGACCAATTAATATACAGTTTAGACATGTTATTTCAGGGAGGCCCTTACTCTTGGATTCTTTACGTTATCAAAAATCCGGCAATGAAACTTTTTCTGTGAAGCGTTTGAGCTATCTACTTAGCGATGTTTCTTTTCAGAAAGGAGATGGGACTTGGATAGGGCCAGTTGCTGACGTGGCATGGATAGATGCGGGTAAGCGGCGCGTGACTTTTTCAGTGAATGATTTACCAAAGGGGAAATATCGTTCAATGAGATTTGTGTTGGGTCTGGATTCAAAGAAAAATAATTTTGATTTTGGTTCGGTCCATCCTGATCACCCTCTTAATCCATCTCTTAATAAACTGCATTGGAGTTGGCAAGGGGGTTATGTTTTCTTGGCTCTCGAAGGGCACTATCGTGCATCCGGGAAAAGGCGAGGTTATTCTTTGCACTTTGCTCGCAGTACTAATCGAAAATTCATTAATATCCCATTAAAAATTGACCATGGATCAACTACTGAAATCATTCTTGATTTTGATGTGACGTCGCTCCTGTCTACTCCGAGGCCGATTGTTTTCAGCAAAGATGGTGAGTCAACGCATTCCAGAAAAGGTGATCCTTTAGTTGATTCTATTGCTACTAATTTGGCCGGAGCATTTCGGTTCCGTGATGTTGTTTATTCAAATCAAATCAATAAGCCGAAAGTAGAAAGGAAAGAACCTCTTTATTTTCCAGATTCTGCTGAACCATTTCCTTTCAAAATGGCCCGCACATTCCCTGTTCCTAAATTACCTACGGACAATCCATTAATTAAAAGCCGAGTACGGCTCGGAGGAAAACTTTTTTCAGATAAGAGACTGTCTCGTGATTCTAGTGTTGCATGCTCTTCATGTCATCAAAAGGACAGGGCATTTACCGATGGTTTGTCATTAAGTGTTGGAATTGAAGGCAGGAAAGGTAAGAGAAACTCGATGCCACTTTTCAACCTCGCATGGAAGGAAAAGTTTTTTTGGGACGGCAGATCCCCTTCTCTGCGGGATCAGGTTCTTACCCCTATTTCTAGTCATGCGGAGTTTGATAATTCATTAGAAAAGGCAATCACTAATTTATCAGGGGATAGTTTTTATATGACTCTTTTTAAAGAAGCATTTACAGGTCCGGCCATTACTCCTGAAAAGATTGCTCTAGCACTGGAAAACTTTTTATTAACTTTGACGTCCTATAATTCGAAATTTGACCGTGCCATGGCTGGTCAGATTGAATTAAACGATAAGGAAAAAAGAGGCTTTGAATTATTCATGACCGAATATGAACCTAGGACCGGCAGGTTTGGAGCGGATTGCTTCCATTGTCATGGAGGACCCTTATTTTCAGATCATGATTTTCATAATAATGGATTAAAATTAAAAAGTGAGGACAGTGGTATGAAGGGACTCTTTTCCACTCCTTCTCTTCGTAATGTTGAACTCACTGCTCCCTATATGCACGATGGGAGATTTTCCACTCTTGAGGAAGTTGTATCGCATTACAGTTCTGCGATGCATCGTACTGATTTGCTTGACCCTAATCTGGCCAAGCATCCTGTTCTAGGGCTGCGCCTTGCCAAGTCAGATGAACAAGCTATCGTGGCATTTCTCAAAACTTTGACTGATCCAAAATATAAGGATCTTCCTTGATCTATATGATTAGGAATAAGGAATATTAATAAATCACGTCATCATCACATAATCTCTTTAATGATTTAATCAGCCTATGATGCAAAAAATATTTGTCATTATTGCTCTTATTTCAATCTCATTAAAAGAGCTATCCAAGGCGAGCGACTGGCTTCGTTTTAGAGGAGACAATGGTCAGGGTATCAGTTCAGAGACCGTGACAGTTAAGTGGTCAGCAAAAAAGAATATAAAATGGCAATGTAGGCTCCCTGGCCCTGGTAGCTCGAGCCCTGTAATTTCAAAAGGAAAAATATTTGTTACTTGTTTTAGTGGTGTGAATGAAGGTCAACAGGACACATCTAAGCTCCTTAGACATGTTCTCTGCATTGATCAAAAGGATGGTTCGATTATTTGGGAAAATAAGATTGCAGCTACTCAACCAGAAGATCCTTACCGGGGTTTTTTAACTGAGCATGGCTATGCTTCCAATACGCCTGTCATTGATAGTGGTAGGCTATTTGTTTATTTGGGGAAGAGTGGCATCCATGCATATGATCTTAATGGTAAAAAACTTTGGTCTAAAAATTTAGGGACTGGATCCACTCGTCGCAAGTGGGGTTCAGCTGCCAGCCCGATTGTTGTGGGTGATAATCTTGTTGTCAGTGCAGCTGAAGAATCATTGGCAGTTTATGGGCTGGACCCGGAGACGGGTAAGCAAAATTGGATATCAGAAGGTGATAGTTTGGAAATGGCGTATGCGACGCCTGTTTTGATGACATCAAAGGAAGGTAGAGCTGATTTGGTTTTGCCGGTCCCTGGTGAGATCTGGGGAATGAATCCTGACTCTGGAAAGCTCAGATGGTATGCTTCCACGAACATTACCGGAAACATTTCACCAAGCCCCGTCATTGGTAATGAAACAGTTTATGTGTTTGGAGGTTATCCTAGCCTGCGTCGTTGTGCGGTGAAAATTAATGGGGCCAGAGGTGAAGTTTCTGAAAAAGCAACGCTCTGGGAAGATAATCAATCTACTTATGTTCCTACCCCTGTACTTGTTGATGAAAAATTATATTGGGCTAGTGATACCGGATATGCTTGTTGTGCTGATGCGAAGTCTGGAAAGATGTTGTTTAGGGAACGTTTAGATGCAAGAGCCAAAGGTTCTCGTGGCAAGCCTTTCTATGCAGGTGCGGTATCTGCAGCTGGTAAAATTTATGCAGTTAGCCGATGGGGAGGTACTTTTGTTTTTTCTGCAAAGCCAGATTTCGAGCTGTTGGCTCACAACAGAATTGAAGGGGATGATAGCCAGTTCCATGGAACGCCGGCAATTAGTGATGGTCAATTATTCCTGCGTTCTGATAAATTTATTTATTGTATCTCTCAATAAAAAATACAATTAAAGAGTGGGGCACATTACCTCAATGCCGGTTTTTCTGGTTTACCGTTTGTGGTTAGGATGTGTACTTCATGGGCAGAAACTTTCGGATCAATGTACTCCCAGACAATTTTTTTGTCTTGAGTGATTTCAAATATCTTTGCTTTTTTACCGTCCCTTTGCCCGTAACTACAAATGATAGTGTTTCCATTGCTTAGTCTTTGGCCTCCGCATGGATCATGGAAAAGGTCGTCGATATGGCTGTTGTCACACCGCCATGCGACTTTTCCTTCGGGATTGAATTCCACAGTCTTATTGCCGTTTGTTAGGTTAACGAGTAAATTTTTATTTGGCAAAAGGATAGCAGTGAATGGCCAGTTACGGGCTTCCTTTCCGCCTAATTCTTCAAGGTCTGTTTTTAATTCCCGAACAACTTTTCCTTCTGGTGAGTACTCTTTTACTTTAAAGGCGAGTAGGTGAGGGACTATATAATTTCCATTTGGTAATTTTCTAGCCATTCTAGTTTGCATGTGATCATTTTTTGTTTCGGGAATTAATGGTACATTAACTTTTATTTTACCGTCCTCATTGATTTCAAGCAGTCTCGGAAGGGGGCCCCTTTCGATAACTAAAGTGTTGCCGTTAGGTAATCTATTGACGGTTCCCAGCTCCTTGTTACGAGAATCCATTTTATATGACCAAATAATTTCAGTGCTATTTTTTTTATATTCTCGGGCCTCGTTGTTAATCGATAAGAGGATATTCCCATTTTCTAATACCATGCCATCACGAGCATATCCTGGAGCTTTCCATATAACGGCATTGTCTTCACCAATGAGTGCAGTAAATTTACCAGACACAAGGAATGAGTGTCGAATCCCCGTTTCACTAATTTGTTTGCCTTGGGCTGAGGATTTATATTGTGAGACTAGTAAAACAAAAAGTAAAAAGATATAGAGGCGATTCATAATAATAGGTATCTAGATACAATTAAGTACTTCAAGGCAATGGTAAATTTATTCTAATTAATATTTTGCTGAATTATCACCTATTGGATAATCTGAATTTATTCTTTCTATGATCAAGGTACATACTGCCCAGTTTTCTGTGTCAACAAGAGGTAAGGGAACTTATGAAATAACAGAAGATATTTCTTCTATTGTTCATGAAAGTGGAATCAATGAAGGTGTGGTCACTATATTTGTTCAGCATACTAGTTGTTCTTTGATTGTTATGGAAAATGCCGATTCTTCTGCTCGGACTGATTTACATGCATTCTTTGAGAGGTTAGTTCCCGAGGACACGCCATATTTTGTGCATACCTATGAAGGTGGTGATGATATGCCATCCCACATTCGGATGTGCTTAACGGACGTCGATAAGAATGTTCCTATCATTGATGGTAGAATGACTTTAGGAACATGGCAGGGACTATTTATTTTTGAGCATCGGCGCGCTCCACACACAAGAAAAATTAGTGTTTCAGTGTGTGGTGAATAGTTTTAAATTAATTAATTTATGAGACCATCAAATGAAAGCCATGCGTTTCTTGAACAGCGCCGAAGCCACAACGCTAATCAGACGGAAGTATGCTCCTAGATTTGAAATCAACGGCCTGTGAAAGTCGTTACTTATAAATACAGAATCAATTCTGCCTATTAAACACAACTAATCAAATAATATTAAGAGGTGTTAATGAAGGTAATTCGCTGTGTTTTAATTAGAAACAACTTATTGCAGAGCAGTAAAGACTGACTGGAAATTTTTCTTTTACCCGTCTAACTTTTTATTATGGATTTAACTCGGACTGCTTTTGGAACTTGGAGTGGTGGACGCTTCATGCATTTTGGTGAATCAATCAGTGATGAGCGATTCCTTGAACTCATTCAGTTAGCATACAGTTTGGAAATACGTACCTTTATTACTTCAGATGTTTATGGAGTAGGAAGAGCCGATCAGATGTTAGGTAAAGCATTGGAAGGAATTGATCGTAAAGAATATTGTCTGGTAGGAATGCTCGGGCATGATATTTATGAGGGTAAACGTGAAGGCTCGCGTGGTTATCCGAGGTTCAGTGATTCGTCCCTTAGGTCCAGCTCGGAATATTCTGCCTATCTAAAGATGGCTGCAGAGAAGTCATTGGAACGGTGTCAGGCTGACAAGTTTGATCTAGTAATGTTACATAATCCGGATGAGCAGGGTTATGCTGATCAGTCCGTCTGGGATGCCATGTCCGATCTGAAAGTGTCTGGATTAACGGATAGTCTTGGCATTGCTCCTGGTCCCGCGAACGGTTTTACTCTCGATCTTATCCATAACTTTGAACAATTCGGAGAATTGCTAGATTGGGCAATGGTGATACTCAATCCTTTAGAGCCTTGGCCTGGCCGCTTGTGTCTTAAATCGGCTCAAAAAGCTAACATCAATGTTCTCACAAGAGTCGTTGATTATGGTGGTATTTTTCATGGAACCATGAAACCAGATCATGTGTTTCGTGAAGGAGACCATCGAGCGTATCGGCCCGAAGGTTGGGTAGAGTCAGGCCTTGAAAGAGTTGAAAAGATGAGACCTATTTTAGATAAGTATGGCTTAAGTGAAATTCAGTTTGCGAGCCTCTGGAATCTTGCTCACACTCCAGTAAAGAGTGTCGTGCCAACTTTTATTCAGGAGGCCGGAGAAGAGGCTTTGCCTATAGAGGAACTAGTTCGTGATTTTGCTTCTATGCCAGTTGAGAATCCTCTGACCTTGGAAGAAGTCGAAGAAATAGCTGGAATCGGTGACAATACCGGATGCATGCTACTGAAAGGTGCAAGTAAACGTCATGAGGAGAGTTTGCGTCCTGATGAGTGGCCAATGAAACCAGAACTGATGGAGGTTGCTAGTCGTCATGGTCTTGGAGATGATTGGTGATTAGGGCATTCATTCTATTGTTCTATTTTTTTGAATGAAATCGTTGTCGACAGAAGACCCTCAGCCTCCTGTTGCTAAAACTAAAGGGCATATCCATGTGGATCATGGAATTGAGCGTGCTGATCCTTATTTTTGGTTGAGGGATAGAGCCAATGATGAAGTGCTTAATTATCTTAAGGAAGAGAATAATTATACAGAGTCTTTAATGGCTGAGACGGAGCCATTACAAAAGACTTTATTCGGAGAAATTAAAGGCAGGATAAAACAAGACGATTCTACTTATCCTGTGCGTTGGAAGAATTATTATTACTACACTCGGTACGATTCCGGTTCAGATTATGCCAGATATTATAGGAAGCACATTGCTTCTGAGGGGTCCCAAGAAGAGTTAAATTTTGATGTGCCGGAAATGGCAAGGGGACAAGATTATTTCGATTTCGATGAGGGTGATGTTAGTCCTGATGAGAGTCTCATTATTTTTAGTACTGACATTACTGGAAGAGGCTTACGAACACTGCAGGTAAAAGATTTAAACAGCGGTGAAATTTTAGTTGATAATATAACTAATGTTGAAGGTGGGCATGCTTGGGCGGCAGATAACAAAACTTTTTTTTACACTAAACAGGATCCTGAAAATTTACGTGATTATCAAATTTGGCGTCATCATTTAGGTCGTCCAGTCGAAGAAGACGTGCTTGTTTATGAAGAGAGCGATGAGACTTTTAGTTGTTATGTGTACAGTAGCCGATCAGAGAAATATGTTATAATCGGTTCTAGTCAAACTCTCTGTGATGAATACCGCCTTTTACCTGCAATAAATCCTGAAGGTGATTTCAAATTATTGCATCCGCGTTCACGCGGTCTTGAATATGATGTAGAACATTACGG
>JAAZZC010000140.1 GCA_014239335.1 Verrucomicrobiales bacterium | reverse complement strand
TTTGTTGTTTTTAAATTTTCCCCACCAAGAGACGCTACGGGCAACTTTGGGTGAAGAGACTCTGAAATTATCGGCGCATCTTTGAGCGACTGTCCGTCCAAAGAAATTATAAATTGTAGAAGATGATTGGCTACCGTCTTCGGTTCTTGGGTTGGGAACTCTCTGAGAAAAGAAAGGCGAAGCAAAGATCTGGTCCGTTAAAAGAGTAAGAAGAGCCGCGGCTATCAAGAAAGTAATTTTCATCTTAGAAATAACGTATAACCAGATTGCATATTACAAAATTCTCAAGGAGTTTTATCTGTACCCGAAAGGGGTACGGTGAGCCCGTCCTTCATGGTCCCTGATTTGAATCTTAGTCGAATTGGTACTGGTTGTTCCTCAGGCGATAATGTCATGGAGCACGTTCCCAAACACATCAGTCAATCTCAGGTCACGACTATTGTGTCGGTAAGTGAGCTGTTCATGATTTAGCCCGAGCAGGTGCAGGATCGTTGCATGAAAATCATGAAATGAGACAGGGTCTTTTACGGCGTACATTCCTAGTTCGTCAGTTTGGCCATGGCTGGTTCCGCCTTTGACGCCTCCTCCAGCCATCCATAAAGTAAACCCTTTATGGTGATGCCCCCTACCCAGCTCGGACTTTTTCTTTCGTTCTTCTTCGAAGGGTGTTCTTCCAAATTCAGTGGCCCAGACAATTAATGTTTCATCCAGCATGCCCCTAGACTTGAGGTCAGTGATGAGGGCTGCTATTCCCTGATCGGTCCGAGCAGCATTGTTTCTGTGATTGTCTACGAGGCCTCCTCGGTTCCCGTGTGCGTCCCATTTTCTACCCTCAGCTCCATCCAGAATTTCAACAAAGCGAACACCAGATTCGATGAGGCGTCTTGCCGTAAGGCATTGCCGAGAAAAGAGGTTTTCACCATAAAGTTTATGAATACTTTTAGATTCGCGATTCAGGTCAAAGGCCGCCTTTGCTGAGCTTTGCAGATCGAATGCCATTTCGAATGACTCGATGCGGCTCATGAGTTCTGGTTGACCAATGTGTTTTTTCTGATGCGCTTTGTTTAATTGCTGTAGCTTTTTCAGGTAACTGTATTGATCTTGTTTATTAATTTTGGGATCAGGGCTCAGATAAGGGAAAGGGGGCTTGCCTCGTTCAGCTGCCGCAACAGAGGCTCTGTGTCGTCCAGGTAACATGCCCTGCTGGAAGACAATGTCGCCGGCCGTTGAGATGCCGTCCTTCATGACAACGTAAGGTGGTAAGGTGCTGGATTTGCTTCCTAGTCCATAGGTGACCCAGGATCCAATGCTCGGGAACCCGGGCCTTCCGTGACCAGTATGCATCAGAGTTTCACCGACAGAGTGTATTGCCGAGTCAGTATGTAACGATTTGATGAAGCATATATCGTCCACTACTTCTGAAAGCTTTGGGTAGATTTCGCTGACCCAAGATCCGCTTTGCCCGTACTGTTTAAAATCAAAAACTGGAGGTATTATTCTTGAGTTCTCGAAAGACTTTTCCGGATTGAACCCGTCCAAATCCTCTTTGCTGAAAATTTCTGATGCTTTTTTACCTGCGTATTTTTTAAGAACGGGCTTGTGATCAAAAGTTTCCAAATGGCTGGCCCCTCCGCACATGAAAAGAAAGATTACATTTTTGGCTCGGGGCGCTATGTGAGGCGCCATTGGGTTTGTTGATGCCCTGGAGTTAGTAATTGAATTCAATGAGGCGCCGCTTATGCCTAGATTTTTGATGAAGGACCGTCGTTTCATTGCTTCATTCAATTAGTGGATGTAGATGAATTCATTTAACCCAAATATGAGATGACAGAAGTTTGTTAATTTAGCATCATCTTGCCCATTAAGTATGCTCATTCCAATTGTTATTTCTTCTTCATTAGGAAGTCTGGAAAGAGCGATCATGTATGCCTTTTCGATTCGGTCCTTTGGGTCTTGGGTGCTTTCCTTTTTAATTCTTTCCGCAAAGTGTTTGGACAGTGTCCATAAGAACTTTGAGTTGAGAGAGAATAGAGTGCTTGATTCTCCTGTTGAGGTGCTCCTGGAGCCTACGCTCGCAGAAGTGTCCGGATAATTGAATAGTGAGAGCGTCGGGTGATGCACGGAACGGTGCGCTTGTAGGTAAATTGAACGGCGCCAACTCTTTGGAAGGTCGGGAAGTGCTTTTTTATAGTCTCCGACTGGGGTGCTTTTGCCATGCATTTGTTTCTTAAGTACTCCTGCGACATCAAGTAAACGGTCCCTAATTATTTCAGCTTCGAGTCGTTGCGGTTTTCTGTGCCAAAGAAGTTTATTGTCTGAATCTACATTAAGATATTCTGGGGACGATGAGTTCTTTTGTGTGTAGGTGGCGCTCGTTAATATTAATTTATGGATGTGACTCAGTTTCCAATTATTTTTAATGAGTTCCAAGGACAGCCAGTCCAGTAATTCTGGATGAGTCGGCTCTGAGCCTATTTCACCAAAATCATTGGGGGTTTTAACTAGTCCTTGTCCAAAATGATGGTGCCATAATCGGTTAACGATGACCCTCGCTAATAATTGTCCAGAACCATTGACCGTATCGGTGATCCAATTGCCCAATCCTTCCATTTTGTTGCTTTCACTTAACCAGTGATTGGCGGACTTTTGCATCAGGACTTTTAGAAATCCCGGAGAGACTGATTTTCCGGGCGATTTCCAATCGCCGTTGATTAGGACCTTAGGCTCAGTGATTCTGAGGGGGATCCTCTTCGAGGAGGCTATTGGATTTTCATTGAACTGGTCAAAGAACAGAGCCGTGAATTGGTAATATTCTTCAGTCGACATTGGATCAACTGGGTGATCATGGCAACGAGCGCAGCCAAAAGTAAAACCAAGAAAAGCGCTTCCTGTTGTTGATACCATGTCATTTAACCTGTGAAATTGCCTGTCATTGGGATCAGCATTGTTCTGCAATCTGGTGCCGAGGTGAATGAATTGGCGTAATTCCCTGTACTCAGCACTGATGTTATTCGATCGGGGATTGAGTTGATACTGAACGAAAAGGTCGAATGGCAGGTCGTTATTGAATGAATTGATGACGGCGTCTCGATACTTCCATGCATCATTGCGGATCCTGTCTTCGTTTACTGTTAAGATTCCGTTACTTTCACCGAACCGAGCAACGTCAAGCCAGTGACGGGCCCATCTCTCGCCGTAATGAGGGTCAGTTAACAAATCATCAACGAGTTCGGTGTAGGCACTGCTCGATGCGTTATTTATGAATGCGTTAATTTCTTTTATCGTTGGGAGGATACCGGTCAGTCCGGCATGCAGCCGGCGCATTAATGTGTATCGGTCCGCTTCTGGCTGGGGCTTGAGGTTGTTCTTCTTTAACTTTGCTAATACAAAGTGATCGACAGGATTTTTGATCCATGGGTCCTCAGAATCATTTACTGCGACGCTCTTAATGGGGGAAAGGCTCCAGTGCAATTGTTCTGCGGCATTAGCCAACAGTAACTGGGCCGATGCAGCTATTGCTATGATTAATACTTTTAGCGTCATTTAAGATTGAATCTTAAAACAAAATTAATGGTACATGGTTTTCAGGTCAACAATACTGAAAATTGGTAGCCACAGAGTATTTTTGGTCATCAAAATGCACAAAGCTATAAAAAAGGGTAAGAGGATTTGCCATGTGTTCAGATAGGCTGTTTTTTATACAAATCTTTCTAAGAAATAATGGAAGTTAATCGGTTCCATTCTATCTAGAAAAATATGAAAAAATTTGCGATAATATATGCAGCTAGTTTTTTGCTGAGCCTAGTGACATCACTTGGCCAAGATTTTTTCTATATGTCCCGAGCTTTACCAGCGGAGGGGGGAACCATTAAAGAATCCATCGCTTCAAGGGCAGAAGACGCGATCGTGGAGCATTATGAGGCGGTCCCTGCACCCGGTTACTATTTTGATTCATGGAGTCTTAATCCGCGAGGAGCACAAAGAGAGAGTCTCTATGTTCATACTTACGACCCGAGGCTCTCCTTTACTTGGGAAGGGGGCCGGATTACTGCTCATTTTGTTAAAGAGAATACCGTCACTGGCCCCGTCGGAGAGAGTCTAGAGATTCGTCTCACGGCCAATGATCAAATGGAACTGACTTTTCCTACCAAGTGGGGATCTTCGTATATAATCTTTAGCTCGAGCAATCTGAAGGATTGGGTGCCTGCAGCAGTGGGTGCTTTGGGAGATGGTAATGATAAAGCATATACTTTCCCAGTGACGACAGGAGGAAAGCTATTCTACCGCCTGGTTGTGTATGGTCCTGAAATACCAGAGAATCCGGAGATTGCAGTTTCTGGAAGATTGTCGAGTGACTGGTGGCCGGGATGGCCAGGTGGCAGTCTTAGAATTAGATTATGGGAATATGACCCTCGGATCGCTGATAAGGGCGCGGATCTATTTGCTGAGCAGATAATAGAATGGCCCAGTGGTCCGCAAGGTAGGGGATGGATTGAATTTGAATTGGGGGATCGATCAAAAGCGAATCATGCACTAAGTTATTACATTACGGCTTATCTATACGAGGATGGGAAGGTTGGAGATCTTGAGAGTAGGATCTATTGTCTGGGTGGATTTAACAGGGTCACTATCCCCAGCACCTTTTCAGGTGATATAGTTAGAATTAAGTGACTTACATTAACTAATTTGATTCAATCTAAGAGAACATGACAAAATTCACGACCATATGTGCAGCCGTTTTCATGCTGAGTCTGGTTCCGTCACTTGGCCAAGGTTTGTTTTATTGGCCTCAGGCCTCTCCGGCAGAGGGGGGAACGGTTAATTCATCGATTGCCTCGAAGGCGGAAGAAGCAATCGTGGAGCATTACCAGGCAGTCCCTGCGCCCGGTTACGTTTT
Organism: Verrucomicrobiales bacterium; assembly: GCA_014239335.1. GTDB lineage: Bacteria > Verrucomicrobiota > Verrucomicrobiia > Verrucomicrobiales > DEV007 > EC70. The sequence continues at coordinate 4,542 of JAAZZC010000140.1, read as the reverse complement.
TGATTCATGGAGTCTTTATCCGCGAGGAGAGCATGATGAGAGCCTCTACGTTCATACTTACGATCCGAGGCTCTTCTATACTCAAGAAATCAAACCGATCACCGCGCATTTCGTCAAAGCAGATACTGTCGCTGAACCTTCCGAAAAGGACTTGGAAATTCGCCGCAAGGGGGGCAATCAGATGGAATTGACTGTTTTCAGCAAGCCTGGAGTAGCTTATAAACTCTATGGTTCGATGAACATGCTGGATTGGTCGGCCCTGGGTGTCAGACAGGGGAACGGGGAGGAGCAGGTATGGACTTTACCGATGAGGCAGGGAGGAAACGGTTATTTTCGGGTAGTTAAGGCGGATAACGTCGAGGATCTGGAGAGTGCGGTTTTTGGAGAGTTGAGCTTCCAGGGGGTTCCTGAATTTGCAGGTAATAGCGCTAGCGCTTGGGTCAGATTGTGGGAATATGACCCTAGGATCGCTGATAAGGGCGCGGATTTATTTGCTGAGCAGATAATAGAAGAGATTCCCGTTGGGCCAGGTTTGAAGAGATTTAGATTTGAATTGGGAGATAAATCAAAAGCGAATCCTAATCGGAACTATTATATCACGGCGGCCATCTATGAAAAAGGCAGAGTCGGAGATGTGAATGCCCGAATCTACTTTCTGGATGGATTTAACAGGGTAGATCTCCCGAGCGAGTTCTTTGGATCATTTAAAAAGCTCAAGTAACTTACATTAAGTAATTTACATTACTTTTTACGCACATAAAATAGCGGTTTTTGGGTCCTTTTTATTATAAAATTAGTAAATCTTTATAATAGCTGAGTTGGCCAAGTTCGAAGATGATATGAGGTGGATATCAATGACTCATATTGCAATTAAAATTGATAGAAATGATGTTTGAAGAAATTCTATCGATTTAATCATTTGAAGAATCTGTGCCATTTTGTGATTGGTCTATAATGGCCTAGCCGTTCCCAGTCTTTCTAAAAAGTGTGGGGCTTAATGAAAGAACTGGGGGCGGCGACTATTTTGATGCGTTCGCTCCGCGTAAAATGATCATGATCTTGGAATTGTTCTGATGCCGTAATTACTCTAAAAAACCGCGATTTCTTCGTGATTTATCAATCCGATTGCATGATTTCATCTGAATGTTATAAAATGCTTATAACAAGTTAGTTATGGCAAAAAGCAGAAAATTTCAAAAATCATCCTAATTTTCGGACGATAAGTCTTGATAAAAAGCATTTAACCTCTACGTTCCGCTCCCTTTTTAGGGGCGGCTGCGCTCTAATTTTCTCACTCCGGTGTGGATATAATAGACGACGGGCCGATACTCTTGTTTTTTTAAGCATTAATTTGCATGGGTGTCGTCTCGTTTTTCGTCAGCTGAGACATTTTAAAATAAAACCATGCCAACCATAAACCAACTCGTTCGACGCGGCCGCAAGAGTCCTGTCGATAAATCTAAATCTCCTGCCCTGATAAATTGCCCCCAGCGACGTGGGGTATGTTTGCAGGTATATACGAGGACGCCTAAAAAGCCTAACTCAGCATTGCGTAAGGTTGCTAAGGTGCGTTTAACGAACGGGCAAGAAGTAATAGCTTACATTGGTGGTGAGGGGCATAACCTGCAGGAGCACTCAATTGTTCTTGTTCGAGGTGGTCGAGTCAAAGACTTGCCGGGTGTGCGTTATCATATTGTTCGAGGAGCCCTGGATACGCTCGGGGTAGATAATAGGAAACAGTCCCGTTCAAAGTATGGAGCCAAGAAAACAAAGGCCAGTTAATTAAAGTTCAATAATTTCAATTATGTCCCGACGTAGAAGAGTCAAAAAGAAGATAGCAATAAAGGACCCACGCTATGATAGCGAATTGGTGGCTAAGCTTGTGAGCACTGTAATGGGTGCAGGTAAGAAGTCACTGGCCGAGAGGATCGTTTATTCTGCTATAGATAAATCAAATGAAGGATCTGATACTGTGGATCCGTTAGAAAGCCTTACCCGTGCTGTTGAGAATGCAAAGCCGCGAGTTGAGGTTAAGTCTCGCAGAGTCGGTGGTGCTACATATCAAGTTCCTCTCGAGGTTGCGACGAATAGGCAGGCATCCCTTGCCATTCGGTGGATCGTAAGTTTTGCCCGGTCTCGTCGAGGTACTCCTATGCATCTTGCCCTTGCGAATGAGATAAGGGACGCTGCATCTAACAGTGGTAATGCAGTTCGTAAGCGTGACGAAATGCATAAGATGGCGCAGGCAAACAGGGCATTTGCTCATTTCCGCTGGTAATTTAAATATTTTTTTCTCCGTGTCCGATAACCCAAATTCCCCAAACCGTGATTTTCCGTTGCAGCGCACGCGCAACATCGGAATCTGCGCGCACATTGATGCGGGGAAGACGACTCTCACTGAGCGGGTTTTGTTTTACACGGGAATGATTCACCGCATAGGCGAGGTTCACGACGGTCAAGCCACAACTGACTGGATGGAGCAGGAGCAGGAAAGGGGAATTACAATAACTTCGGCCGCAGTGACCTGCGCATGGAATCAAGTGCAGACTGAAGGCCTGTTCAAGTCCTACGAAGGAGCAGAGCATCGAGTCAATATTATTGATACACCAGGGCACGTTGATTTTACTGCTGAGGTGGAACGTTCTTTGCGAGTGTTAGACGGTGCCGTTGTGGTTTTTTGTGGGGTAGCAGGTGTCCAGCCGCAGTCAGAAACTGTATGGCGGCAAGCTGATAAATACTCAGTTCCGAGGATTGTTTTTGTAAACAAGATGGACAGGGTCGGCGCGGATTTTTCAAATGTTGTTAATGATATTGAGGAAAAATTAGGCGCCAATGCGGCACCCGTGCTCATTCCAATAGGCGCTGAAGAATCCTTGAGCGGTCAAATAGATATCATCAATAAGAAAGCAATTGTTTATTCGGATAGCGATGTCCTTGGATCCACTTACGAGGTGAGGGAATTGAATGAACCCGAACGTGCACTAGCTGATGATGCGTATGCAGATCTTATAGAGAAACTGATTGATGCAGATGACGAGATAGGCACTCTGTTCCTTGAAGAAAAAGAAATTGGACCAGCTGAAATTAAGTTGGCACTCAGACGAGCAACAATTGCAAACAAGATCGTTCCAGTTTGCGGTGGATCCGCTTTTAAAAATAAAGGTGTACAGGCTACATTGGATGCCGTGATTGACTATCTTCCGAGCCCCTTGGATATCCCAGCGGCTCAAGGACAGCGGAGTAGAAATGAAGATCAGAAAATAGAAGTCATTACCGACGACAACGCAAAATTTTGTTCCTTAGCATTTAAGTTGTGGAGTGACAAGTTTGTAGGAAAACTCGTATTTTTCCGCGTTTATTCAGGAACTGTTTCAAAAGGTGATCAGGTTTACAATCCACGCACGGGCCGTAAAGAGCGAGTAGGAAGGCTGATACAAATTCAAGCTGACGAACACAAGGACATTGAGACCTGCTATGCGGGTGACATTGCTGCCATCGTTGGAATTAAAAACATTACAACTGGTGATACGCTTTGCTCTACATCTGAAGATGTTCTTTTAGAGCCCCCATCTTTCCCGGACCCAGTGATTTCCATGTCGGTCGAGCCGAAGACTACTGCTGACCAGGAAAAAATGGCTATTGCACTGCAGCGATTAGGTGAAGAGGATCCAACGTTCGTCGTTAAGACCGACGAAGAAACCGGACAAACTATTATCTCCGGTATGGGAGAGCTCCATTTGGAAGTTCTTCAAGATAGGATGAAGCGTGAATTTGGCGTTGTGACTAACGCGGGCAAGCCTCAAATAGCGTACAGAGAAAGTATTTCGGAAGAAGCGGATGGGGAAGGGCTACTCAAGAAGCAGACCGGTGGTCGAGGCCAGTACGGGCATGTCATTCTGAAGGTTTTCCCTAATGATCGAGGCGATGGGTTAACTACCGAGAACAAAGTTGTAGGGGGAGTCATTCCAAAGGAATACATCAATGCATGCATGGCAGGAATTCGTGAGGCGATGATTTCTGGTATCATTGCAGGCTACCAGGTCGTTGATGTCCATGTGGACCTTTTAGATGGCTCTAGCCATGACGTGGATTCAAATGAGCAGGCATTTAAAATGGCCGCAATCTTCGCTATGAAGGATGCATTTAAGAAGGCAAAGTGCCGATTGCTCGAGCCTATCATGGAAGTTGAGTGCACGACACCAGATGAATTTCAGGGGGACATAATGGGTGATTTGAATCGGCGTCGTGGTAGGATCGGCGAAATAGGAAGCCGAAACAATGTGAGTATTATTAAGGCAGAGGTTCCGCTAGCAGAACTATTTGGCTATGCGACAGATATCAGAACTCTTTCATCAGGTCGCGCCAGTTATTCGATGGAGCCGTCACAGTTTGAACAGGTCCCGTCCGCTATCGTCGATGAACTAATAGAGCAACGAGGAGGATCGGCTCTGGCGTACGCATAAAATTTACAAAATTCAAATCATATGGAAAATCAAAGCATTCGAATCAGACTAAGAGCATACGATCACCGGGCCCTAGACC
>JAAZZC010000138.1 GCA_014239335.1 Verrucomicrobiales bacterium | reverse complement strand
TGTTTTTCGTAAATCTTCTCACCCTTTGGGTTATTAATCAGGATGTTAAATTCTTTTCCTGCGAACTGGCTCTTGTCTTCCTTGTCGTATTGTGAGTGCCGGACCCAGGCCTTGAAATTTACTTCCTGATTGGGTCGGTAAACTGGTCTATCAGTGATAAAGATGGCTTTAGTCGTATTGTATGTCTGGTCATGGATCTGGTTGTACCACACGCCTGAGAATCCGTGATAAGCGAAGCGCCCGTCATCGGTGGTCGCGGTGATGAGCCACTGCATCTGGTTTGGCATCCTGTCAGCTCCGAGCATGATCTGACCTTGCTTGTCAGTGAATTCGGCGAACTGTTTGGTGATCACATTGTATCGGCGTTTGGGCTGCAGAATCTTATTCCTTTTCAGGTACTCGACCCGGTACCCAAAGAACTCGACATTGGCTTTCTCGATGGGGGTTCCATTCAGAGCGTCACCAACAAAGTAGAAGGATTTCTTGTCGAGGGGCTTTTTAACGATCGCGGTGTCTGAGACCCAGACAATGATGTTGGAGGTGTTTCCCTTTGCCATTTTAGCTTTGAGAAGGTAAGCACCCGGCTTGGTTAGAGGAGTCACGATATCGATCCTCTTGTCCCAGTGATTTTTTCTTGGTTCGAGTCGGAGTTCCCAGTCAGCAATGCTCTCGCCGACGTACTTTTTCATCTTATCATTGATCAGGCTGTACCCGATGTTTCCGATATTTACCTGAGAATTATCGATCTGGCTCGGATTGCTTTTCAGGTGAGACTTAACATCCTCGAGTAGTTTTCTTACATCGATGGTGAACGCTTCAAATTTGACCTCTTCACCGTTACGGAAAACGAATCCGAGAGAAGGTTTTTCGCCTGCTGGATGAGTTTGTGTCCCATCAAAACGTCCCCAGTTATCAAGGATCTGGTTCAGCCTGTCCACTTTCCATTTATTCTTGCCCCCAGGACCGAACTTTTCGATGCTCTGTTGCCAGTACTTGGCCGCTTTAGGATATTGTCTTCTGTTTTCAAAAATAGAGGCAAGATCATTAGCTGCTCTTTCGGCGAAGCTCTTGTCGTCCAGTTCAGCGACTTGCTTTAACTGAGTGATATGATTGTGCTCATCGGGTAAGGTGATCCTTTTTACTCCGGTCGCGAGGCGGGCGATCGTTTCATTTTCCTTCAGCGTATGCAGTTCGTACGTTCCGCTCTCGTTCTTCTTTCCTTGGTCCGGGCTGTGCCGCCCAAAGAATCCCCCGAACCCCCATTGTTGCATTGTCTGGACACCGAACTGATTGCGCAGGAATGAGATCCATTGATACTTGGCGTTGCCGGCCAGGGGAGGGGAAATTTCACCTGCTTCGGTGAGGAGGAACCTCCAACGTTGTCCATCATTCTTTGCTTCGTCCCAGGCCGATGGGAGAGAGTACAGGACCGGCTTCCCGTCCTCATTGACTGGGGTCCCTACGTTGCGGGCTCTGTAATAACCGCCATCCTGAAAGTCAGGTATTTTCTTGAAGTCGGTAAGATTCTGAAGTCTCCAGGACTCACTATTGCCACGGTTACTGCGTATTGAATTTGAAAAATCAAGATAGAACTGTCCAAGTGCAGCCTTGTCCTCTTCTCCCTCAGAGGATTTCATTGCCTGTTCCATGAGGGCAAGAGACTTGACCCGGTCCCGCTCATAGGCGTTCACGTACTTTCCGCCTCCGCGGTGATGTCCACGCTTAAATTCACCGCTGATCAGATAACCCATGTGCTGCATCCCCATGTATATTTTTGCCGCGCTGGCGAGTAGCCTCCAGTCCTTCGGATATTTTTGGGTCACACTTTCAAGGAACTTGTCAATGTCCTGAATCTGGCCAGTTCTATTCAGGCATCTCCATGCGTTTTGTAGATCTCCTGCAGCAGCGGATCCTGAATTACCTTCCCCTAGAAGCAGTCCCTCGTAAGCTTCATAGGCCTCTTTCCAGTTCCCGTCCTTTTGCAGTTTGTCGGCTTTTTTTCGGACATCATTGATGGGTTGTTCTTCAGCATTACTGATCAGTGAAAATGCAAAGAAGGTAAGAACTAGAGGGATAATTGATCTCATTATTTTTTAAGATTTACACAATTATAACGCTACGAGTGGGCAGATCCTTAGATTTTTCTTCAACTTTTTCAAATTGCGATCGGTGAGCGGGGTCAGGATTGGCTTGTTATGGCGTTTTTAAGGTGTTACAAGGCACTCTTGAAGAGTTCATTTCAGTGCTTGGCGGTCGTTCTGATCATTTATGGGAGACTAACTGCTTTCTGCGCTGAGGAATCCGAGGCGGCGTTACCGCCCCTCATGCATTTTACTGACGGGAAAAGAGTCAATTCATTGGCTGAATGGGATCAGCGTCGCGAGCAGATCAGAGATCTCCTCATTAAGTATTTCATTGGAACTTTTCCGGAAGAGGTTCCAGAGATCATGAAGACCGAACTGCTCTCAGAGGTGGAAGGTGATAAGGACTCTATTAGGCGTAGGATCAGGATCACTTTGGCTACTCCGAACCAGGCCTCCTTTGATATGGAGATCTGGGTCCCGAAAGGAGCTGGCCCCTTTCCATTGCTCCTCACTGCGCCCAGATTTTACCAGCGCTATTGGGCCGAGGATGCCCTAGAACGTGGTTATGTTGTGTGTCTCTTTCCTGGAGTCGACAGTCATCATAGGGAGGAGAATTATCCCGGGTTTGAAAGTGTGTGGCAGAAGTTCCGGGCCGAGTACCCAGGATCGACCTGGACCGAGATCAGCGCCAAGGGCTGGCTAGCGAGTCGCTGCATTGATTATCTCTTGAGTGAAGATTCAGTGGCAAAGGTTGATGCTCCAAAGATAGCGATTATCGGGTTTTCCCGTTACGGAAAGCAGGCGATGGTCGCGGCCGCATTTGATCCGAGGATCAGTTGTGTAGTGGCGAGGAGTCCTGGTTCACCTGCATCGTGCCCTTACCGTTTCACTAGCCGTAACACTTATGCTGAGGCCCCGTCCGATTTTCCCAGCCAGTGGTTTTTGCCTTCGTTAAGAAAGTATACCGGGCAGGAGAATCAGATTCCGATCGATGCGCATGGTTGGTACGCTCTCATCGCTCCGCGCCATTGTCTCATTCATACTGCACACAATGATGGTGCGGAGCCGACCTTTGCCGTTGAGAAAGCATACATTGAAGGGCGTTCTGTTTACCGGTTTCTCGGGGCCGAGAATAAACTGAGGGTCGATTACCGCGAAGGTGGTCATTCCTCTGGCCCTCCTCCCGAATCAATTAGCCGCGATGATAGGCAAAGAAACTTGGACTGGATTGATCTCGCTTTTGGGAGGGGAAAGGTCAGACCTGAAGATTTTCCTGAAGAATTAATCCATGACTTTGATTGGGAAGTGTGGAGATCCGAACAAAAAGATTCTGAGCTTCTGATCACGGAGGACTCATCATCTCTGGAAAGGATTCGCTGGTCCTTGGGCGTTGAACCTGAGGAGATTAAAAATGAGAACAAAGCACCTTATCTTAGTGGCAAAGAGTCAGAGCTGATGACGCATGATCGCTGGGCCCCGCCCGGCATCGTCAGGGCTCCGATCAAGTTTGGTCATGGGGTAAGGGGTAACCTATATTATAAGGAAGGCTCGAAGGTTCCTCTCCCAGTGGTAGTATGGTTGCATCCTCTCTCATATCATAGCGGGTACAATGAGGGGTACGGGGTCCAGGGAACGACCGTCTATCACCGACTCGCTCAGAACGGATTTGCCGTGATAGCTTATGATCAATGCGGCTTTGGCCTTAGGCTCCTCGAAGGACGTGACTTTTACAGTAATTACCCTAAATGGTCGAGAATGGGCCGGATGGTCATGGATGCGCGGGACGCGATCAGTTTTGCAATGGACACGCGAGGTAATACTCAAAGTCCAGTTCCGGCCTTAGATAAGAAAAGGATCTTTCTTTTAGGTTACTCGACGGGTTCACTCGTTGCGATGTATGCCGGTGCTAAGGATCCGAGAGTAGCCGGCGTTGCTTGCTTCAGCGGTTGGAGCCCGTTGAAGGATTCAAGTCAGGACAAAGTGACTGGAGGCAATTGGCGTCTTTGGGGATTACATGCTTTGCAACCGAGGCTTGGTTTATTTCAAGGGAATGAAAAAAAGATTCCCTATGATTACGACGCAGTTTTCGGGCTCATCATGCCCAAGCCTTTGCTTCTGGTCACTCCGAAAAGGAACCGATTTGCAGACCAAGGTGCCATCGCTGATTTACTTGGAAGGCTTAAATTAAAAAATCCTATAAGATTCAAGGATTCCATTACTTGGTTGGATCCGGATAATGTGGACCATTTCCAGAAGGATCAGCAGATGAGCTTCATTGAGTGGGTCAGGTCCTTGGACTGATTAATTACAGTTCTGGTTTCTTTATCTTTTTGCGAAGTCTCGTCCTTCCTCCTGACCGGGATCTGAAAGGAGTAAATACCTCATCAGAACCGTCCCTCTTGATATGATAGACAATTTCTAAGAGTTCACCTAAATGGCCTCCAGGAAGGCCCCCGTTGTATTGGAACCATTCTAGGTATTCGAATGGAAGATCATATATAGGAACGCCGGAAGGAGGGTAATTCTTTGGGCCGTACTTACCAAACGGCATGCAGGTACGGCCGATCTCGGCCATTGTCTCAGCGAACTCTTCTGGATCAAACAAATCTATAATAATAAATTAATTATAATTTAGCAGGATCCTATTAGTCGCCAAACACCAATTTATCAGTTAAGTGTACTGTGTGGGAGCATTCTTTGAGAACCTTTCCGATTACTGGCAAATGTATCTGGTATTTGCAGTGCTTGTTTTTGCCGGAATCTCCTTTGTCCGTGAATGGATGCCGCCAGACATGGTCGCGATGTTTTCTCTGGGTATTATTCTATTGCCCGGTATTTTTGGCTTTAATATTCTTGAGGCTAGTGAACTGACTAGCGCTTTCAGTAATCCTGCTCCACTCACTATAGCTTGCATGTTTGTGATGAGTGCGGGACTTGAGAAGAGCGGTTGTATACGCGCCCTTGGTGCGGGTTTTAAAAGTATTGCAGGGGGCACTGAACTGAGAGTTCTCATTATTCTGATGGGTCTAGGTGCTATTCTTTCGGCCTTTGTCAATAATACGCCGGTCGTTGTTGTCTTTTTGCCAATTGTTTTGTCACTTGCCAAGTCCACTGAACTGAAATCATCGAGGCTCCTGATGCCGCTTTCCTTTGCCTGTATACTTGGAGGGACATGCACTCTGACCGGTTCATCGACAAATCTTATAATTGACGGAATTGCCCAGGAACAGGGACTCGAACCTTTTTCAATGTTTGAGCTGACCAAGTTAGGTGCCATCTATGCTGCGGTTGGTTTTCTTTATATGCTGACCATTGGAAGGAAATTATTACCGAAGCATGACTCGATTGCTGTTGACCTTTCCCAGTCAGAGGAACGTGAGTTTTTGACTCAGGTCGTTGTTCATGCTGATTCACCGATGATTGGCAAAACTATACCGAAGACTTTGTCCCGGCTCATTAAGGAGGCCAGAGTCATTGAAGTTAGGAGGCGAGGTGTTCCCATTCAGGAACCGCTCAATGAGCTCTTAATACAAGAAAAGGACAGAATTCTCATTTCGGTGCATGGAGATGATTTTCAGGACCTGAAAGACACTGAAGGCCTGCGCCTGACCGCATATCAGAATCTCAAACTGGAAGCTCTTGAGCGTCGTCCCGCGATGCTCCTTGAGGGCATTATTGGGCCACAGAGCCGCGTCATTGGCCGTACGCTAAAGGAGTTGAGGTTCCGCCAACGGTTCGGTGTGCTGATTCTAGGAATTCACCGACAGAGTGGTGATTTTCGTAAGAACTTTGAAGATGTTCGTATCCATTCAGGAGACACTCTCATCATTGAGGGCCCTCCGCAGGCCATTGCAAGGGTCCGCAAAGAAAAGGACTTCGTGAGTCTCTCTGAACCTCCTGAGCCTCCGATACGTCGAGGAAAGGCATTAGTCGCTGCTTCAATTACTTGTGGCTTTGTGGTCGCGGCTAGTTTCTCAGGTCAGCCAATTTTTATGATCGCTTTGTTGGCTTCACTTGCGATGCTGGCTACACGTTGTCTGGATCCTGCTGATGCCTATAATTCAGTGAGCTGGAATATCATTTTTCTGATTATCGGAATGCTTGGCCTAGGCAAGGCCATGGAAGTGACTGGAGGTGCAGGGCTCATGGCTAATGGCGTCATAAGTGTGTTTGGAGGTTCTTCACCGGTCATTATTTTGGCGGTTGTTTACTTACTAAGTTCTGTCCTCACTGAGCTTATCAGTAATAATGCGGTCGCGGTGTTACTGACTCCGATAGTGGTAGGAATTGCCGCTGCTCTTGGGATTGAGCCGCGTCCACTCATTGTGGCGATGATGTTTGGATGTAGTGCGAGTTTTGCGACTCCGATAGGTTACCAGACAAACACATATGTTTATGGGGCTGGCGGGTATAAGTTCTCAGACTTTCTTAGGGTAGGGGTTCCACTTAACCTGATTCTTTGGATCTTGGCGACACTTCTCATACCTGTTTTCTGGCCTTTCGAATAAATTAATTTATTCGGGACGTATTCCTCCGCGGACTCTTCCGGCCCTGTAGTCTCCGTAATTGTCCTCAAAGAGAGGATCGATGGGTCTATTATTCGGTGGAGAGATCCAAGCTCTGAGAATGTGTCGTTTCTTTTCAGGTTCAGGGAAGTCAATAAATTCTGAACGCCGGTGAAGAGTGATCCAGTTATTGAGGAATAGAATGTCTCCAGGACTTTGTCTGAAAGTGAAGTGCATGTTCGGTAAAGATGCGATTTCCTCGATCGCGTCTAAGGCCCTTTTCTGTTCATGGGACATGTCCGGTAATTCAGGTAAGGCGTAGGCCCTGTCTATGAGGACGCGCAAGAGATTGCATGCAAATTTCCCCTCCGTAATTGAAAAAATTGGCTGCTTGCAATATGGAAGTTCATTGCCGGTGTCTACATTATGGCGTTTATAATAAAAGGGCTCATAAAGGAACTTGATCAGTTCGGGTTCATTATCTAGCAGATAATTATGAATGGCAGCAGAACTGACGATCTGATTCTCTCCCCCGGACAGTGCTTGATTCAAACAAAGGAATCCTATCACGTCGCAACGGTCAGAATGAAAAGATAGCTTCTTTCTTGTGTTAGGTCCGCGTGACCTCGGATCATTTTGTTTGTATCCAGAATCCCTCACACTGAAGATTAACTCTCCTTCTGAGCTTTGTGAGACGAGTGCTCCGATCAGAGAAGCTATCTTTGAAAATATTTTTTTAGCTTCGAGCTCGTTAAGGCCATGGATCGGGCAATTGCGAATCAGGACAGCTCCTGGTCCATTCTCAAGTATTTCACGGGTCTCGTAGAGTAGCTCTTTAAGGGATGGAGTCTCCTGATCATTTTCGGAAATGAGATTATTGATTTCTTTTATGTGGGCTTCGGTAAGACTGATTTGCCAGTCAGAGCGACTAGAAAGTTCTTTCCCTTCCCATGCACAGGGTGAATCAATTGTAGAAAATACACTCATTTTTCTTCCCTAAAAAATATCATCTCAATTAAGGTGGAAGGGAAATTGATTTTTTCTAATGAATCGACAATATTGTTATCATTAATAATGGATATGAAAAAGCTGATCCTACTTAACATTTTCTGGGCACTAGTCGCAGTCGGTGCTTATTTTTCTGGAAACAAAGAAAATCAAGGGTCAGTTGGCCTGAACTCGGGCGAAGGGTCTGCTAATCGGTACAGTGATGGAGTCAGTTCTTTTGCCGGATCGAGTCACTCTTCTAAGAGTCCAGGGTCCAAGGGCATTGCCCGCAAAAATCAAAATGATCAACTTGGAACAGGAACTATTCTTTCAAGCGAAGTGAGTCGTCGGATAAGTAGTGCGCTCGCTGACCCTGATCCGATTCGGCGCAATGCAAACGTTTCCCAGATGCTCCTTGAACTTGATCAATCAAATGTTTCTGAAATCCTCAATGCATTTGAAAAAGCTCCTGGAGGAAGAGACAATGACAGGTTCTTTAATGATTTTATTTTTGCCTGGGCAAGAGTCTCGGGAGAAGAGGCCGTTAAATATGCGATGGATCCCGAGTCTCCAAGGAGGACCCGAGGGGACGAAGTGACTGCAGTTTCTGGATGGGCTGCTGTTGACCCTAGTGCTGCCAAACAATTTGTGGAAGGGGTGGAAAATAGTGATGTGAGGCAGTGGATGCATCTAGGAGTTCTCAAAGAGATGGTTCAGGGCGATCTTGACGGCGCAATTGCTTATTCTGAAAAGAACGTGAAGAGCAGAGCTCGTGGAGAGCAAATGGACCGTATCGTAGATGCTCTCATGGGGCAGAGAGGAGAACAAGGTCTCATTGATTGGGTCAATGGAATCGACCACACAGTAAAAGAAAATGATATGTTGTCCTACAAGCAATATGCTACCAGACAAGTTTTGGCAAAAATCACTAGGAGCGATCCAGAAAAAGCAGTCCAGTTTATTACGGAAAATGCTACCGAACCTTTTATCGATTCTGACAGTTTAGAGAGAACCTCCCGCTACATCAGTGATACATCAATCGCAGATGAAGTTCAGTGGTTAGCTGATCTGCCCAAGGAAGTAAAGGGTCAGCGTCATGCATTGGGAGAACGTTTTGAAGAATTCATCAAAGAGGATTTTGCTGGAGCCGGAGAATGGCTTTCAAGCCAACCTCTTGGGCCAGCCTATGACGAAGCGATACAGGATTATGCTATTTCCGCGGCCAAAGATAATCCTGAGGCAGCACTGGCTTGGGTCGACAGAATATCCGATGAACGTTTAAAGAATTATACTCTGGGACGTCTCACGCCTAAGGAGTCCAAGGAGAGGAAAAATTAAGGAAAGTTAGGGTATTTCTCGAAGTTATCCTGATAAATAGATCATTTGGAAATAAGTTCAAAGCATGAAGCTAGCTGATCCTGTAGCCAAGAGGCTAACTGCCAAGGGAGTCGTTGCAGTACTCATGATTGATCGGGTCGATGATGCGGTTCCTGTCGCTGAGGCTCTGTTGCGTGGAGGAGTAGATGCTATGGAATTGACTTTGCGGACCGAGGCCGCGTTGCCGGCACTGGAATCGATCACTGCATCCGTTCCTGAAATGCTTGCTGGCATTGGAACTATCATTAAAACAGAACAGGTCACTCAGGCCATGAATTCGGGGGCTGCTTTCGGTGTTTCTCCAGGCACGAACGTTGATGTCATTGCTGCGGCCCAAGACGAAGGGCTTCCCTTTGCGCCGGGCATCATGACTCCTTCGGACATTGAACGTGCATTACCTTTTGGTTGTGAGATTTTGAAGTTCTTTCCTGCTGGTAGCAGTGGAGGCATTAAGCATTTGAAGAATATTGCTGCGCCTTATGCTCATCTTGGACTCAAGTATGTTCCTCTGGGAGGAGTTAATCAGGAGAATATGACGGACTACCTCAAAGAAAATATTATTGCTGCGGTCGGCGGTTCCTGGATAGCATCTAAGGACCTCATTGCTTCTGGTAAGTGGGATCAGATTACCACGAACGCAAGTTCTGCTGTGCAGGCTTTTGAAAGTTTAGGTAAATGAAAGAATCTAATATTGAGCTTCGCAGGATGGGAGAGGGTGATAGGAAAAAAGTCATCGATTTGATTTTCAATTCCACGAATGCTTGGTATCAGGAACACTTCAAAAAGAACGTTTTTGGTGGGGATCCAAGTGCCTGTGAAATCTTTACCGAAGTCTATGAGGATCTTGATCCGGGCTGTTGTATTATTGCTGAGGACATGGTCACTGGCCATCTGGCTGGTTCCTGCTTCTATCATCCAAGAGAGACGCATTTTTCTTTGGGCATCATGAATGCGAGCCCGGACTATTTTGGTAAAGGGGTCGCGACCCGGATCCTTGATGAAATTATTTCGCTCGCAGAGCAAGAGAATCTCCCAGTCCGCCTCGTTTCGAGCGCAATGAACTTGGATTCGTTTTCTCTATATACCAGCCGTGGATTCGTTCCTAAAATGACATTCCAAGACATGGTTTTATCAGTACCTGAGGATGGCCTTGACTTGGATCCTCCTGAAGCAATAGATCGGGTCAGGGAAGCGAATCTTGAAGATGCGAAGGCCATGGCTGACCTTGAAATGAAACTGAACGGGATCAGAAGAGAAAAGGACTTTGCCTACTTTATCAGGAATGGATCGGGCGTCTGGGGAGTTTCAGTAATTGAGTCACCCGAAGGACAAATCACAGGATTTCTTTGCTCGATTAATAGTTCCGGAAGTAAGATGCTGGGGCCGGGGATCTCATCTAACTGTACGGATTCAGCTGCTCTCATTTATAATGAACTGAACGCAAGGCACCGTGGCAATACACCAGTCTTTTTAGTTCCGGTTCACGAAAGTGAACTGGTTCAGACATTGTATGGCTGGGGTGCGAAGAATTGTGAAATGCATCTATGTCAGGTGAGGGGCGACTGTCCTCCAATGAACGGACTCACAATGCCGACCTTCATGCCTGAGACCGGATGAAGGAAATGGAAAACTAAATTATTGGACATTCATTTTCTAGAGGCTCAATACGGATCTGATGATTACAGGACTTCCTGTGATCTGCGGGACGAACTTCTCAGGAAACCGCTCGGGATGAGCCTGTTTGATCAGGACCTGGGGGAGGAAAAAGATTTTATTCATTTGATCGGCAAGAATGAAGAACAGGAATTAATTGCGTATCTTCAATTCAAGAAAATCGAGGAGCGCACACTGAAAATGCAGCAGGTCGTTGTAGCGGAGCATGCTCAGGGAAAAGGGATCGGGAGAAGGCTCGTTCTTTTTTCAGAGCAATTTGCTATTATGTCTGGATTTTCCTCTATAATTTTGCATGCGCGTGAGAGCGTGATTGAATTTTATGAGCGGCTCGACTATGTCCGCGAAGGGGAGAGGTTCCTTGAGGTAACGATTCCTCATTTTAAAGCGAGCAAGAGACTGCAGTAAATGTAATATTAGATCATGCCTATTGTTAAAATATATTTCTTATTCTTTAGCCTTTTCACATTGTGTGCTGCAATAGGATCTCCCGTTCAGTCCCTCGAGGAGTGGCTTTCAGTGGGCAGGGATTTGAGAAAACCAATCACTGATAGTGAATTTTCAAAGGTGAGCCTTTCTAAGGAAGACGCGGTGCGTGCGAGGGAACTTTTATGGAGAGATCATACGGCGATGGTCCGTGAGACCAGATCCGAAGAGATGAAGGCTAAATCAATTTCATTGGGGGGTAAGACAATGAAATTTGATTTCATTGTCTTTGGTGAGAAGCCAAAGGGTGGTCGGAGTCTTTTCATATCGATGCATGGTGGAGGAGGTGCTCCGCCGAAAGTCAATGAAGGTCAGTGGCGCAATCAAATGCGTCTTTATAAGCCCAAGGAAGGAATTTATCTCTGTCCGCGTGCCCCTACAGATACTTGGAACCTTTGGCATCAGTCTCATATTGACCCTCTATTTGATCGGCTCATAGAGAATTTGATTGTCTTTGAGGAGGTCAATCCTGAGCGCGTCTATCTTATGGGGTATTCGGCTGGAGGTGATGGCGTTTATCAATTGGCTCCGAGGATGTGTGATCGCTTTGCTGCTGCGGCAATGATGGCTGGTCACCCAAATGAGTCGACACCCTTAGGTTTGCGTAATCTTCCTTTTGCTCTTCAGGTAGGAGCCAATGATGGCAGTTATGGGCGTAACAAAGTGGCCGCGGCCTGGGGGACAAAGCTGGCCGATTTTCGTGGTAAGGATCCTAAAGGTTATGATCATTTTGTGAAAATTCATGAAGGGAAGGGCCATTGGATGAATCTTGAAGATAGTGTCGCTGTTCCCTGGATGGCAAAACGTACAAGGGATCGATTACCGGAAAAGATTGTATGGAAGCAGGACGATGTGACCCATGGGCGGAGTTATTGGGTCGCCTTGCCTGGGGCAGAGATCAAGGCCAGGCAACTGATTATTGTTAGCCGCGAGGGGCAACAATTTAACGTGGATAAGGCTGATGGGATCGGGACCTTATGTATTTTACTTAATGATGAGATGATTGATTTTGCTGAGCCTGTCACGGTCAGGTTCGGTGGCAAGAAGGTTCACGAGGGCAAGGTCATCCGATCCATTGCTGCTATTTCTAGGACAATGATTGAGAGGGGAGATCCCGGTTTGATCTTCAGTGCCATTTTAAATGTGAAGCTGAAGTAAGTGATTTTTGCATATATTGATACTCGCCCGTTTCTCTTTGTTCTAGGAATCCCAATTGTCATACTGTTAACCTTTCTGGGCTGTGCCATTGTTAAATCAAGGGTCCGGAGATGGAAAGCATCAGCCGGAACACTCATACTTTATGTCCTGCTCTTCGCGTTCTTTCTGTATGGACCATTTATCGGTCAAACAAAGACCCGTGAGTATATGATGAGCTGGGAAATTAAGCCTCCTCATCTTCATGGAGAAGCAAATCAGGGAACCCAAATCAAAGTTCCTGAAGTAATTTTCTCTTTCATTGAATTTCCTGAACACTTTATTGGGTATCATTCGATTGAACTTGCCGACCATCTCAAGACAAATGGTAAAGATGAGGTCAAGGCTCTGATTGAAATTACCTCTGATTACGGCAAGGTCCGTGGTTATAGCGTTCTTGAAATTGTAGGAGCAAAGAGCTGGCCTAATGAAGGGATTTTTGGTGGAAGCAGTGGGTCACCTCAACGGTCTCCCTGGGACTAGGCCATTTTCCTTTATGCTTTTTGATTATCGTTAAGAATTAGCGGAGTCGAACCGTTGCTCGAAAAAGTATTGCCGCATCCTGATTGATCAGATCTTTTGAAATGGTCTTGTACTCGAGGGACTCGGTCCCGTCACCGTTATGAGTTCTTTTGGTTACTTCGATCCCATCATCGTCAGTTAGACGTGCCCATGAGATTCCATCAGTAGAGTATTCTAATTCGATCAAGGCATTATCAGCGCCAAGTTTTTGCCGGACAGTAACAATTAATTTTCCATCCTTATTAATTCTAGCGCTCAGGTCATTGATTTGCGGAATTGCATAAGCGAGTAAATCTGCAGAGTTTTCACCGCTAAATGCTATAAAATCTGAAGTCCCTGGATTGCCTCCAGTCTCGGTACTGGGCCTCCATTCGCTTGGCAGGTTCGGGTCCCCGTCCCCGGCAGGATCAATGCGGATGAGGCTGAATCCATTGCCATCTGAACTCTCGGGCCACGCCCCATCATCACGGTAATTGAAATCAATTATTATTGATCCGGACGCATCACTCAAAAGAATGCGTTCGCCACTGTTACTGAGTCGGGAATTATTTTCAAATTGGTTCTGATTAATAATTATCCGCTCTCCAGGCTCGATGATTGCCCTGTCTGGAAAAGTGAATTCGATTCCGTTCCTAAAATAAACACCGCTCAAATCAACACTCTTGGATGTGTCCAGATTAATGAGTTCAATGAACTCGTTACCATCTTCTTGTTCGGGGTGATACATAATTTCCGAAATGGAAACGTTCGTTGAATTGGCAGCAGCAATGTTACCTGTGCTTTCAATAATGATCTTATCATTGCCGACTTCCTTACCTCTCCGGTTAAATGCTGTCAGATTTATCGTATTTTCCCCTGGCTGCACGGGCACGCTGACTTCCCATGAATCTGCGTCCGTCCAGTTGATGGGTAATGGGAGATCGGCCCCTTCAATAAATACTTTAGATACATCGACCCAGCCATTACCGGATATTTCTGCTGTCGGTCCTTCGACTGTTAAGTTATTTCCAGGTCCGGAACTGATACTGAAAGGAATCTGTTTTGGTATTCTACTTAAGACATAATTGGATCGTGAGCGGATGTTATTGCTCAGACCAGTGTAACCTTCTCTGGCCAATGAACCGTAATGGGACAACCAGTAATTCATGTATTCGGTATTGAATGTGCTTTCGATGATATCGACAAGGTGTCCATGAAAGATTCTTCCATACACTGGCCTTGCAGGAATCTTAGCAAAGTTACGGCCGCCCCAGAGTCCAGCACTCGAGCTTTGAGAGAACAGAAAGTCCCAGTCCCACGGCATCGGTTCCACTTTTCCGTCTGACGGGCGAACGTAGAAATTAAGATTGTGAGGATTTCCCTGACTGTAGGTGTCTCCGATTCCAAGGAGTGACATGATGGCGAACTGACGCATCCAGATATCCACATTAATAACTTTTTTGATTTCATCTTCAAGTTCCTGACCCCTCAGACTAAAAGCCTTGCACATTGCTATAATTTCATCGTACCGGTCCTCAGGCAGTCTTGAATTAATGCGCATGTTGTGCCGGTAAATTTCTTTATCATCTCCCTGATCAGCCAGATCAAAGTTGCTGACCCAGCCGATCGGAAATGGAAGCTTAGGTGATTCCGGATTCCCTCCTTGAGTGCTTTGAAATACTCTGATCCCTTCCATCTTAAAGATGGTTCCTTTGGTTCCTTCTCCGCCAGGAAGCCCTTCAAGGTAAGGCTTGCCGAAACGAGCCATTGAAAGCCTAGCAGTGCCTCTTTGGGTGGTGTGGATGAGTTGAACTATATCATTGTAGTTGTCATGGATTCCTCCGGCATGATTGATCATGTGTTTTGCGATAATTTCACGTACGTTTCGTCTTCGTGTTGTTACGGTCCCATGAATTCCACGATAAGGTTTGTCGGCAGGGAACTTGTAATTGATACCAGTGCTGTCTGATGAGTTTCGGCTAAACATGCTTCCTCTGAGACGGACCCCGCAGTCATAATGTATTTTATTTTCATTTGTGATTATGGTGCATCCGTAACGTTGATTGCTTAATATTTCGTTAGAGTTGTGCATCGTCGATGAATCGCGATTAGTCATGATGACTCTGAAGTTTTGAATCGTTTCTGATGAGCGGTTATCATTGATCTGGATCATTGCTCGAGAATCGGAACCGTTTTTTGGGTAAAATGAAGTACTTTCGCCGTCATTGGCTTCGATATATAAATGGATCTTACGACCCGACTTCTGTCCTGGAATTTGAATGCTCCAGGAGCCGTCTTCAGAAAGGGTCACGGGAGTGGCTTGGAACGGGCTGCCGTCATTGGCATAATGGAGTAGGATAGAATTTACCCCGTCAGGATCCTCTGTCCGTCCGCTCACCGTAATTGTCTGGTCAGGTTCAGGGACTGCAGGATAGTGAGTCACGTCCTGAAACGTTGGTCCGATATTTGTTGATCTGGTGGAATTTTCTTCTCCTGGAGTTCCGTGCCTAGTCGGTTGCTTCAGGATCACTGTCTTTGCCAAGCGGTTATAATAAAGTTCAAAACGCAGTTGGGGTGAGCCCTTGAGCCATTTGGCTCTGAATGAAATTTGATAATCGGTTCCGGCCTTTACCGCTACTCTGGATCCATTACTTTTGAGATTGGATTCCAAGAGATTATTCAGGTAATTCATTCTTGTACTGGCTACGATTTTTAGAGCGGGGGATTCTTTGGTATCGACTACCTCGGAAAGTTGGTGAGTTCCAATCCTTCTCCAATACTTCGCATCTTCCGTATTAAAACTTCCGTTTTGCATTAGTTCACGGTTCGTTCCTCCAGGGTCCTCAATAACTGAAACGTCATCGATGAGGACTTCACCCGCATCGAGGAGGCCAAGACGCAGTTCGTGGAAATTACCAATTGAAGGGGTATAGGTGGGCACTTCCGCTGTCATTATATAGCTGTACTCTATCCATTCAGATTGGGCTGAGTTAGAGCTGTCGGCCCATGCCTCTGGTAC
>JAAZZC010000258.1 GCA_014239335.1 Verrucomicrobiales bacterium | reverse complement strand
AGTCTTCGAAGTCGTGCAGAGGATGAAGGTTCTGATCTGCCACTTGATGTGAGGGATCCAATCGTTGCAAGCACTTCACGACCAAGTTTAGCGTCTCCAGTGAAGCTTTCACTTAGCCATTGTGCCCCTTTTTCCTCTTCAACTTTAGGGGCAAGATCTACTGCCCTTTCAAGGGCAGACTCTTTACTTGCTTGAATAGTTTTTGGATTGGCTAGAATTAATTGAGTGGCTTTCCAGGCCAAGCCAAGGTGCCCTTCTTTAGGTTCTTTTGTATGAAGAGCTAAATGATAATTTGCAATAATATCGAGTTCATTGGGATCATTCGAATCATCGATTTTTGGTAGGAATTTTCCTGCATCAGCTGCTAGTCCAGCACTGATTAGCAGTCTGGCTGCTGTCATGCGTTTTTTACTGTCACTGGAGCCGCCAATTTTTTTTGTTCCCTTTTCCAGTAAGGTAACGAAAGTATCAGGAAAGTGACCCCGGGAGAGCGCTATTTTCAATAAACGTCCCAGCTTGGGGATTGTGGTTTTTTCATTGAGATCAACTGGACAGGCATCCCCTAAATATAATATGTCCGTAGGAGAGAGGAGATGCTTTTCGGCATATGCCATATTCCGCGGCGGCGTCACTTTTCCGGGCGTTACGCTTGCAGATGGTATTGTTCTTGTGGGTCTAATGCGTGGCGGTAGCGCGAGAGTATCTAATAGACTCAGGTAAGCCTTATTTGCGTTCTCGGTTTTCTTAAATTGAGAGGAAAAAAAGTCCGCTACTCCATTCCAATTGCTCTTAGTAATATTTTTAGCTAGTGACTCGATTGCAATGTCTGCTGCGCCTATTGGTTGTTTTGTAATTTCCTTATCCTTTTTGTCTTGGTCAATATTTCCCAAATTTCTTAAAAGTGATGATGGCCGTCGATCAATTAATACCTTAGGAAGTTTTGCAAGTATAAGTGCATCAACATCAATGGGGAGTGCTTCTTTTTTTGCTGTACCTGTGGGTGAATTTTTGGATGGGATTTTGTTGATAGGATCCCGTAGAGTAGTTTTATCTTCGGACTGTGGTATGACTTTAGTGCCTCGATCTTGAGCTACTAAAAGTGAACCAATGGATAACTGTAGCGCGATGCTTGTTAGGAAAAGTCGTCTCATTTAACCAAGTCAGGAGAACTGATGCGGGGTGTAGTTTGTATGGTGGGCAATCCCTTCAGAATCACGATCCGATCCCGTCCGGTGGAGGAGCTTGGCCCGCGCCGCGAGAGTCAGCAGGCTTCTTACCGGTTTTACTTTTTCCGGCCCGACCGGGCCTGGTTCCGCTTCCGCAGCCCCGTCATTGGTTAGGCAGAGGCAAGCCCTGAAGTTCATCCAAATCGATCCGTGCAAGTTTTATTGAGGCTTCAAGATTTTCGACTAATTTATCGGCTGATTGTTGGTTCCCCTCGCTCTTTGCAAATTCGGCAGCTGCATAATAATTTTGACGTGATGATTCAATGACCGGTTCCCATACTTCACGAGAATGTCCTTCGAGCCTCATTAGCCAAGTAATGTAATACTGGGCATTGGCTAGAGTTGATTTTGTATCAGCAGCCAACTGCGGTTCCGTGTTTTCATCTAGTGCTGATAGCATTGAAAGAAGGTCCTTATAAGCTTCCGGGAGTTGTGAGCATTGCATCTGTGCCTTGGCCTTTTCCAAGCGTAACCTGTTGTTTGTAGAAATATTCTCCTTTGGCAATAAACTGATCGCTTCATCAAACTCGATTACGGCTTCAGCAAATTCTTTATTAATTAAGTGCTTCTCTGCTAAGTCAATGTGTGTGGCTGCCTGGTCAATTTTAATGCTTTGTTGACCAGGACCAAAATGATAAGCCGCTGCACCAAGTGGAACGAGTAGCCAAATAAAGATGAGGAACTTACGCATGATTGAAGGGACGTTTTATTATTTTAGTCTCTGGACCGACATGTTCAAGTCTAAACCTTTTTGTTATGGAATAGCTTTAGAAGTGCAGGAAGTATAATGAGATCAGCAATGAGTGCTGTACTGAGTGTTGCGCAAGCAACTGCAGTGAAAGCACGATACATAGGAAGTGAACTGAAAAGAACACTTCCCAGTCCGCAGAGCATGACAACCGTGGTAGCTATAAGGACCTGCCCTACACGCAAAAAACTACATTCGAGGGCCTGATCGATATTGAGGCCATTTTTCCGTTCGGCTTGATACCGGCTCAGGAAGTGGATTGCATCATCAGCAGCGATGCCGAGGCAGATTGTGAAAGCACAAACGATTTCAAGAGATAGCGGTAATTCAAAGGCAGCCAAAACGGCAGCACATGCCAGCAGTGGAAATAGATTTGGAATCATGGCTATTAAACCAATCCGCAATGAACGGTAGGCGATTGTTATCATGATAAGGATGATAATGGCTGCTGCAGCGAGGCTACGGGCCAAGTCATTAAGCATGCGATGGACGTATCGCCCCCAACCAACTGCCCCTCCGGCCAATCCAAACTCATAATCAGGATGTTTCGCCTTCAGCTTCTTAAGTTTATTTTCTAATCTCTCATAGACAGGCGTGTATTGAGCGACTCCGAGATCCTGTATCCGAGTAATAACGACTGCCTTTTTAAGCTCGGGTCGGTAAAGAGGCTTAATTAAATCTGGTGGCGCTCGTTTCAAGAGGGGCATACGTGAAGAAAGATCTTTCCCAAGACCAGGCAGTGAGGAAAGTACTCCTCGTATCGATAAAGGTTGACTCAAAAGTTTTTCCTCCTTAATCATCTCTTCAATGCTGGCAATGATAGGTACAGGGTCACTGTCATCGGATTCCCATTCGGCAACTATGCGGATGGCCTGTATTCCTCCTAGGCTTTTATCGGCCTCTATGAGAGCTTCTCCACTTTCGCTTTTGTCTGGAAGCTGGTTGAGCAGATACATGTCTGGCTTAAGAGTCGAAGTCAGCCATCCAAAGAGAATTGTGAGAATAACAGAAACAGTGACTACCGACTTAGAGCGTTTAATGACAAGGCCTATGAATCGCAGGAAAAATTCTTTTCCTGGGGCCGACCCTAATTGCAGAGATTTTTTTTCAGTTTCTATTTTGTGTTTGAATGGCAACAGGCCAAGGAGTGGAAGTAAGAGAACCACGGCCATGAATGTGATCAGTGTGCCGACGGCACAGTCTCTTCCAAAGTCACTAATCATGTTTGCTTCTGCAACGGTGAGGGAAGCAAATCCCGCGGCAGTCGTTAAAGCTGATAACATACATGGCAGCCCTAATTTACGCATTGAAGCAGCCATGGATTCTTTAGCAGAAGACCCCTCGCTGAGCTCTCGACGAAACTGAAAAACAATGTGAGCAGCATTAGTGAACCCAATCATAGTCAAGATGATGGGCATGATGACCATGGAGAGGCTATTGAGGCGCTCATGAGTGAAACCAAGCATGCCAATGGTCCAGAAGACGCCAATTGCTGGAGGCAAAGTGACTATTAGAGTCATCACTAAACCGCGAAAGAAGATAAGAGCAAGTATTGCAGAAAGAACATAGCCTATGATTTGAAAGCGTAATTTTTCAGTTTTCATGGCCTCACGACGGGCTATATCTATCGGAACCCTTCCGGTCAGTTTAGCTTCCAGATTTGAACCCTTTAGAGCCTTAGTGGCTTCAATCCTAATGAGACTAAGAACGGCGGGAATGTTTTGATTTTTTGTCCGCTTCAAACTCAAAGGGACCAAGGAAGTGCGAGCGTCTGCAGACAATAAATTTCCCGCGACTATGGGATGATTTAGAGCCCTTTTCCGGCACGCCTTACGTTTTGCGTCAGAGTCATTTTTATCTGGAAACAATGGAAGCTTAAATAGTCCAATTCCGTATGCAGGTATTTGATCAAAGCTGAATGCGCGAGAGACAGTTGGAATTTGTCTAATCGCTTTTAATAGGTTCTTATAAGAATTGGCAGTTCCCTTTTCGAATAAATCCCCATTGTCATTTTTATGCGTAATGAGAATGAGAACTTCCGATCCGTCAGGCCCGAATTCACGGCTCACTTTTTTGGTAAATTCGTAATCAGTTTTTGCGCGGGAACTTTTAATGTTTCGATCTCCACGCTCAGATAAGTTTCCGTAAAAAGAAAAACCGCTGATAATTGCAAGTAAAGCAATCGCTAACCATGGACGATGGACAGGGATTTCTGAAAATTTCATTTTTTAATGTCCGAATTTGAGCGGATCCCGACACGCCATTGGGTACCAAAAGAATTTAATATTAAAGGGATTGCAGCTAGACTCAGAGCAGATAGGCCTATCGCTATCAAAGCGTATTCTCGTCTTGTCATTTTTTCGAGGGCGCTTTTTTCCTCAACTGATACAAGAGATGAAATTGTTTCGCTTGGGATATGCTTTACATTTCCATCATGGTAAGTTCCATTAAGTCGTAATGCTATCTGCCTAAGAGTTGAAGCATCCTGTTTCGAGTTTTGGCCGTCCAAGAAGGTCCCCTTTATAGGATTACCAACTCCAATAACTAATATTCCATTGACTGATCTTGGCATTTTTGGAATTCCCACAGAAGGAACAGTGTCACCGTCCGAAAGCAAAACAATTGTTGTGCTGTCTTGGCGCCATTCACTAGAAATTTCGGCTGCAAGATTGAGCCCATCAAAGAGGTGAGTTTTACCGGATTCAAATGCAGTATACATGTCTATACCATCAAGAAAATTCCGCACTACTTCGGCGTCCTTAGTATCCACAACTACCGGTTTTGCTCCATTATATACTGCGATCAGAGAAAGTCTCATTTGTTCGACCCTGACCCTTTTAAAAAATGATTCCATTAATTCAAAAGCGCGCTCACGTCTTCTCTTCACTCCTCCCTCACCCGCATCTTTTATTTTCATGCTCGGAGACACGTCGAGAACAATTACAATGTGACGTATTTCATCAGGATCAACTGCCTTGGCTTTATGAACCTTAGGCTGGATGGTTAAAAGAGTTGTAAGTCCCCAGATTCCTAGGGATACCGCTACACATCTTGTTGCCGGTGCAATTCGCGCCCATAATGAAGGAAGGGCCGAAGGACCGAAGGATAAGGTCGCAATGGTTTTGATACGGCGTGAATGTATCATCTCAGCTCCAATTGTAAGTACAAGAGCAGCCAGCGCTGAAATTTCCGGATTCACTACCATGGTGTATAACGCAGACCAAAGAGACTCAGCAAAAACATTAAGGCTATAGAGGTTCCTGCCATCACGTAGGGTTCAAAATTGTCCATCGATTCAGCTCCTATTTTCTCGATTTTAGTTTTCTGCATTTTGTCAATTCGAGTGAATATTGCTTTCAGGGCCAATGGGTCACCGGCTGAAAAGACTTCACCACCGGTCCGATTCGTTATGGTTAATAACTGTGCGGGAGGTGATCCGGGAGCAATATGAATGGCATATGTAGAAATATTATTAGCTATAAGTTTATTAGCTATCTCAATGTCTTTGCCGCCTCCAAGGTCAGCACTGTAACCGTCTGATAAAAGAATAATGAGGCGATCACCTTCTTCGCGTTCTACTAACAATTTTGAGCATTCTTCAAGGGCCAGACCGATTTTAGTTCCGCCCCTGAACCAGATAGGCAGACGTGTCGGGCCTAAAAAGTCGGTTGCATATCCGAAGGCCGACGGGTCAGAAGTTAGACGGATCCAGTGCAAAAAATGATCTCCAAAAACAGTTAATCCAAAAGCATCCTCTTCACGATAGTTAATAAATTCATTGATTGCCTCCATGGCTGCCTCGTAACGGTTCCCATCGCCAAAAGGCGCCGTCATGCTGCCGGATACATCAAGAGCAAATTGAATGTTAGTTAACCTTTTTTTAGTTTTTGGATCAGAGAGTTGTTGAGGCCCTGCCAGTAGAAGTACCGCAATTGCCAACAACAATGCTGGGAATGAGGCAGTCGTCTTAAGTATGCATTCCCATAGTCGATTTCGGGTCATTAGCGATTCATCTATGGGGACCACGACCTGATGTCCATTGCCATTTTTGCGCCAGATCCAGAACAGTAACGCGGCCGGCATCGCAAGTAATATGAGGACTGAAGAGTGAACAAACATTTAATATATTTTTCTATAGTTCAGTCAATTTTTGGTTCGCTGTAAGGCTTGAGTAGAGCGTCTAAATCAGAGGGCTCTTCTGGATTTGGACAATGAAACCAAGATTCAATTTTTTCGAACAGCGGTGCCGCTTCTGGGTGTGCCTTGATTTTAGATAGTGCCGTACCAGGTGATTCATTCGTGAGATTCATTCGCTGACTCCAAAAAATAATAAGTGTTCTTTCTAGTTTTGCTTGACCGCTCTTTCCAAGTTTTCCTTTTCTGGCAGCTTCTACCAGAGGTCGTAAACTTTCTGCTGGGCTGAGTAATTTAGGAATAGAAGGCTCTATCAATTTCAATTTTTTACGAGCACCCAATATCAGTAATAAGAGTCCTATTAACCAGAAAGCAGCTCCGAGGATCAATAGATGTTTGTATTTTATGAAACGGGGCAATTTTCCATCGTCTGGTGGATTAGGCCTAATCCGTTCTGCGGCTAAGGATGATTTGAACGTTACCAGCAGCTTAAGCTGATCAGTCATTGGTTTGTTATCCTTACGTTGTAAATAATCAGCTAGATCAAAGGATCCCGCTTCTAATCCATAATATTCAAAATCGTATCGGAAAGAGTTACCATGCGGATAAACTGATGTGATACGTAAGACAATAGCTGATTCTTTGCTCAGAGGCTTGGCTTCCACTTCAGGACCGGGAATGACGTGATCTCTTATTTGTATCTTGATGCCAAGGGGCGCGGCTTCCTGCTTAAGCTCATTGGCTATTAGGCAGGGAAGGGTAGAAGATAAAATGCCAATAAACAGTGATCTTTTCATGGCTAGCGTGCTCCTCGACTAAGTATAGCGCGAGATTTAAAAAAATGACGTAACTTATTAGCTATTGGTTCATTGGTGAAAAGTTGTAAGTAATCAATGCCAGACTTCTTTAGTTCTTCAGCAATGAATTTAGTATCAGTGAGTTTGACTTTGTTTTTTGTAGTCCCTGTAGTCCCGGTTTCGGCTTCTCTTGTTTTCACGAATCCAGCACCTTGTATCCCTGATTCTATGGGATCAATCAGTTGCAGGGCAATGCAATCATGTTTTTGTGCTGCGAGTTTGAGTGCTGGCATGGCTGTAGAATCGTGCAAATCAGATATGACGATAATCATAGATCGGCTCGTTAATATTGGCATGAGCTCGGCTAGTCGAGCACCAACGCGAGTTGGTTCATCGACACGATAGGATCGTAGTTTAAGCAGCCATTGCATTATGCGGTCAGCAGATAGACTGGGCTTTACAAATAAATCACGCCCCCCTGCTCCGATCACTCCGACCGGACTTATTCGATCCAGTGCGGCGAATGCGATCCCTCCAGCGATTCTTATGGCCGAAGCATATTTACTAATATTTGTGGAAGAAACTGTCATCGAAGCGGATGTATCGAGGAGCAAGTAAATGGGCATTTGCTTTGGAGCTTCGTATTCCTTGATGTGAAATTTTCCTGTGCGGGCAGTGACTTTCCAATCTATTAATTTGATAGGGTCACCAATCTGATACGCTCTTGATTGTACATATTCTATACCAGATCCGAGAAACGTAGACCGGTCGCTACCGTATCCTATGTCATCCGCCAATTTCTTTATTGCGATGATGAATTGTCGCGAATCAATTGGATCGCAGGGATTTAGTAATTTTTCAGTCATCTGCAGAATAGGATTCGACGCTAAAATGAATGAGATAATTATAAATTATATTACCCCATAGTTTTTAGAATGTCTTCTAAGACATTTTTAGTACTCATGCCTTCGGCTAAAGCTTCGTAATTAAGACGCATACGGTGCAGGAGGACATCCTCAGCCAACGCAAATAAATCTTCAGGTATTGCGTAGTCTCGTCCATGAATGAGCGCTCGTGCTCGTGCACCTTTGATGAGTGCTATGCCAGCTCTGGGGCTTGCCCCGAGTTCAATGTGCGAATGATCTCGGGTCCGACTAATGAGTTCGACGACGTGTTTAATAAACACTTCGCTAACATGAATCTTGTGTACGGCATCAATTACGGAAATTAAGTCATTGGATTCTCCGACAGGATCTTCGGAAACAATATCAAATTCAGTGTTAGCTACTGCCCCTCCCTTTTCTTTTTGAATACCAAGATTCAAGTTCCTAGTTAATATTTCTTCTTCTTCGACTGGAGTTGGATATTGGAGCCGATGACATAACATGAATCGATCGAGTTGAGCTTCGGGCAATTCAAATGTACCACTTTGTTCGATGGGATTTTGTGTGGCAATAACAAGGAAGGGCACAGGAAGACGATACGTATTGTCTCCGATGGTAACTTTGCGCTCTTGCATTGCTTCTAGTAGTGCTCCTTGAACTTTTGGAGCTGCGCGATTTATTTCATCTGCAAGTAGAAGATTAGTAAATACTGGGCCTTTGTGTGTAGTAAATTGTCCACTTGCCTGGTCAAGAATTTCAGAGCCGAGGATGTCCGATGGCAATAGATCGATAGTAAATTGAATTCTTGAAAACTCTAAGTGAATGGCTTTACCAAGGGCATTTACTAAGAGTGTCTTTGCAAGTCCAGGCATCCCTTGGAGCAGAATATGACCGCTTGTGAAGAGAGCAATGAGCAAGCGCTCTACCACGT
>JAAZZC010000164.1 GCA_014239335.1 Verrucomicrobiales bacterium | reverse complement strand
ATTGCGGAAAAAGTACAACGTCACGAATCGAATCAGCGCTAGTAAGCATCATAATGAGGCGATCAATCCCTACTCCAATGCCACCAGCTGGAGGCATTCCATGCTCAAGAGCCCTGAGAAACTCCTCATCTACTTTTTGTGTTTCTTCACCGGCTTGCTCTTCCAAGCGTGCACGCTGAACATCAGGATCGTTCAGCTCTGAATAACCTGGAGAAATCTCCTGACCATTAATAATTAACTCATATACATCAACAATAGAATCATCTGAACTGTTTTGCTTTGCTAAAGGAACCAGTTCTTTAGGCACATGAGTCACATAAAGAGGGTCAAAGGTTTTCTCTTCCACGAGCTTCTCGAAGACTTGCTGTGTCACCTCGTAATCCTCCATATTAGATGAAATCTCTACTCCAAGCTCCTGGCACTTTTCACGCCTCTGCTCGTCACTAATATCGAACCAGTCATCCCCAGCAACACTCTTAATTAGCTCCTTATATGGAGCCCTCTTCCATGGTCGACTAAGGTTAATGCTTTTTAGGGCATTCCCTTCATCATCTTTAGTTTCAATAGTAAGCCCACCACAAAATTTTTCTGCGAGCGCGCATACCATTTCCTCCACCAGATCGGCCATCGCCTCGAAATCTGCATATGCCCAATAAGCCTCTAGCATTGTAAATTCAGGATTATGCCTCCTACTAATGCCTTCATTTCGGAAATTTCTATTTAGCTCAAAGACCTTAGTCATTCCCCCAACTAATAACCTCTTAAGGAAAAGTTCAGGAGCGATCCTCATGTAGAGCGGCATATTCAATGCATTATGGTGAGTTTCAAATGGTCTGGCCGCTGCACCTCCTGGAACATCCTGTAGCATTGGCGTTTCGACTTCAATGAATCCGCGGTCCTGAAGAAACTCTCTCATCTCACGAACCATCAAGGAACGCTTGAGGAAAATATCACGGCTCTGCTCATTAGAAATGAGATCCAAATATCTTTGCCGGTACCGCGTTTCCTTATCCGTGAGCCCATGATACTTATCAGGCAAAGGTCTAAGAGACTTTGAAAGGACAGTGAAGGACTCTACTTTAACGGTTGGCTCTCCAACCTTAGTGTTAAATGTTTCTCCTTCTACTCCTATCCAGTCACCAAGATCCAACTGTTTGAAAATCTCAAATTGCTCTTCACCGACTTCCTTGGCATTTAAATAGCACTGAATTCGACCACGAAAATCAGAGACATCAAAGAAATGACTCTTGCCCATATCTCTGTGAGCAGTGATTCTCCCAGCGATCCTTGCTCTCTCGCCTTCCTTAAAAGAATCCCTCAATTCATAGATATCAGATTCAACATCATACTTTCCTCCAAAAGGATCCACTCCCAATTCACGCAACCTAGAAAGCTTTTCGCGACGCACTGCGATTAGTTCTTCTTCTGTAGTCTTATTTTCCTCTTCTGGCATCAGACAGATAACAAACACCGCTTATGGAGAGGGACAAGTTAGAATTCGAAACCACTCCATAAATAAGATAATCTTTTAGGACCTAATAAATGCCCAAATCTAAATAATTAAGATTCTAACTAGACCCTTTTAATTAAAAGAATAGCTTATAAAAAAGACTACGATGTTAGATAAAAATCCACTGCATTTAATTACATTCATTTGCCTAGTTCTGGCCTCACCTCTCTCAGCTGCCCCCTTTGATCAAAGGCTCTACAACCAAAAAGGAAAGACTTACTCTCCAAAAGAAAGCATGGCTCTAATCGAAATGCAGGAAGGATACAGCCTCGAACTTGTTGCAGCTGAGCCAATGGTCGAAGAACCGGCTGCTATCGCATGGGACGGAGACGGTAAATTATACGTCGCAGA
The DNA here is from genome assembly GCA_014239335.1 of Verrucomicrobiales bacterium. GTDB lineage: Bacteria > Verrucomicrobiota > Verrucomicrobiia > Verrucomicrobiales > DEV007 > EC70. Next base: position 15,952 of record JAAZZC010000164.1, on the reverse strand, counting down.
ACTAAACACCTATATGCAGGACATTGATGGAAAAAATCAGCATACCCCGATATGCAGAGTTATCCTCCTTGAAGATACGAACGACGATGGAAAAATGGACAAGAGATCAGTCTTTGTCGATAAATTAGTTTTGCCAAGAATGATACAGCCCATTGACGACAGGGTTATTATTCGTGAAACCAACACCTTTGACCTGCATTCTTATCGTGACACCAATGGTGATGGAATCGCCGATGAAAAAAAGCTCGTATTTAAGGGCGGGAGTCGAGGAGGAAACCTCGAACACCAGCCCAGCGGACTCGATTGGAACATCGATAATTGGATGTATGTGACCTACACGAATAAAAGATATCGCTGGAAAGATGATCATATTATTGCTGAACAATTGCCGTTCGGTTCTGGCCAATGGGGAGTCACCCACGATGATGTTGGAAGAAATTTCTTCTGCACAGGTGGTGGAGAGAATCCAGCAATGGACTTTCAAAGACCAATGATATACGGAAAAATGTCTTTGCCAGGCGAAAAAGAAAATGGATTTCGAACTGTCTTTCCTTTAGTTGGAATTCCTGACGTGCAGGGAGGGCATGGCCGTTACCGGAAGAGCAATCTAACACTGAACAACTTTACCGGGTGTGCAGGACAGCACATTTTTAGAGGAGATCGATTGCCTAAAGAAATGTATGGAAATTATTTCATCCCTGAACCTGTGGGCCGCTTGGTTCGCAGAGCAACAGTAGTTAATAATAATGGTAAGATTATCTTGAAGAACGCAACTCCTGGAACTGAATTTATGCGCTCGAGAGATGCCAATTTTAGACCCGTTAATGCTGGAACGGGCCCTGACGGATGCCTTTATATCTGTGATATGTATCGTGGAATCATTCAAGAAGGAAACTGGGTAAGGCCAGGATCCTATCTCCGAGGAGTAGTAGAAAACTATGGACTAGATAAAAACATTAAACGCGGACGTATCTACAGGGTAGTTCACGAGTCAACTAAAAGAGGCAAGAAGCCACAAATGTTAAATGCAAAGCCCGAAGAATTGGTCGCTCACCTTTCTCATCCTAACGGATGGTGGAGGGATACCGCTCAAAAATTAATTGTTGTTCGCAAGGATAAGTCCGTCTCACTCAAACTCAAATCCAACGTAATGGAACCAAAATCAGGCGTCTCAAGTCTTGGAAGACTCCACTCATTGTGGACACTGGAAGGGTTAGAGTTACTGGACAACAAATTACTTATCAGAGCAATGAAGGATCCTGATCAAAGGGTACGATCTGCAGCGATCCGTTTATGCGAAGAGAAACTTATAAATGGCAACACAGAATTAATGTCAGCAATTTCAAAAATGAAAAATGATCCAGAGATCGAAATTGCTATACAGATAGTGCTGACACTTATAAGAACAGGCGCGGAGGGAGGCCCAGCAATCATTGAAGAAGTAGTTTCACTTAATAAGGAAAACGAAACATTAAAAGCAATTACGGGAAATTATATGGCTAAAATAAAAGAAGCCAAACGCAAGAGCACAGAAACTAAATTCATTGCTTTAGGAAGGACAAATTATCAAACAATATGTATGAACTGCCACGGTTCTGACGGAAAAGGAACCCCTGTAGCAGGAACCGATCTGACACTAGGCGCACCTCTCCCTAAATCGCCGAGAGTCCATGGCCGCAAGGACATTCCAATCAAAATTATGCTTAAAGGAATGATTGGTGATTTGGATGGGAGAAAATTCCCGGGACCTATGTTACCGCTTGAAAGTTATGATGACGAATGGATCGCCGCGACCCTAACCTATATCAGAAATAATTGGGGGAACAATTCAGAGATGATATCAGCTCAAGAAGTTGCCGCCGTCAGAGCACAAATCAAGGATCGTAAAGAGATGTGGAAATCTTCGGAAATTATAGCCATGGCTCCCATACCACTCATAGAAATGCGGAAATGGAATTTTACCGCGAGCCACGGACAGGAAGGATGTAACAATGCAATTGATGGCAACATTAAAACTAGATGGGAAACTGGCACTCAACAGAGACCTGGCATGTGGTTCGCCTTTGACATGGGCCATGAACGTAAAATTAATACACTCGTTCTTGACTCCTCTGGATCTGCCGCAGATTACCCAAGATACTACAGCATTGAAACATCAAAGAACGGCAAAGATTGGGGGACGTCAATTATAACCGGAAAAGGCAAACATCCAATCACTGAAATTGTATTACCTCCCACAGCAGCCCGACATATTAGAATCACACAACGAGGAACTTCAAATGGCAAGTTCTGGTCAATTCATAAACTTGAAATTTACGCCAACTGAAATATAAAAGTTGAAATCTAGGTCATTAAATCATGAATGACCCTGCCCGAAACATCAGTCAGACGAAAATCACGCCCACCATAGCGATAAGTAAGTTTTTCATGATCCATGCCAAGGAGATAAAGAATTGTAGCATGTAAATCATGCACATGGACAGGGTTAACAATGGCGTTCATTCCAAACTCATCAGATTCTCCATAGGCAAAACCTCCTTTCAGACCGGCACCAGCAAGCATCATAGAGAATGCAGTATGATGATGATCACGACCCGGCTTCTTTTTATCATGCTTTTGCGCGTATGGCGTCCTGCCAAATTCTCCTCCAAATACGACCAGCGTATCTTCGAGCAGACCGCGAGATTTCAAATCATTAATTAAGGCCGCGGCAGCTTTATCTGCTTCTGCACAGAGTTTTGCGTGAGATGCATAATGATTCTCATGCGTATCCCATGGCTGATTACTAGATCCCTTAGTGTAATATACCGTTGTAAATCTTACTCCTCTTTCAGCCAATCTGCGGGCAAGCAAACAAGAGTTGGCAAACTCTGTAGTGCCATAACTCTCTCTTGTCTTGGAAGATTCTTTGGATATGTCAAAAGCATCAGTTGCCTCTATCTGCATCCTATAAGCTGTTTCCATTGTGGATATATGGGATTCAAGCACAGTATCTTCTCCTCTTCTCTTTTTGTGTGCATCGTTCATTTTTGCAAGAAGATCAAGTTGCTGCCTCTGTTCACTTTTAGCAGAGCCAGGACTTTTAATATTTGCTAGAAGCTTATCTAACGACATGTCACGAGTGATCACACTTGATGCCTGAAATTTAGCAGGCAAAAAACCTGCGCTCCAAAGTGCAGGACCAACAACAATTTTTGGACTTGGTCTAAGCACAACGTATCCAGGAAGATTTTCATTCTCTGACCCAAGCCCATAAAGGGCCCAAGCTCCAATCGAAGGTCTCGTCGGTTGAAGAACTCCAGTGTGCATTTGCAGTAAAGCCGGTTCGTGATTAGGAACATCACAATGCATTGATCTGATCACGCAAAGATCATCCGCAATTTTACCCAAAGAAGGTAAAGATTCACTGATTTGAAGGCCAGATTTACCACAATTATCAAACCTTAATGGTGAAGGCAAGAAACCAGCCTTAGCTGACTTAAATAATTTACCCTCAGGCTTCACTCCTTCGTGCTTCACTAAATTCGGCTTCGGATCAAAAGTATCAATGTGAGAAGGGGCACCATTAAGAAACAAAAAAATGACCCGCTTAGCACGAGGGAAAAAATCTCTCTTGGGGCCGGCAAGCGAATTTTCGGCAGCAACATTACCCCTGCCGAGAATGTTTGCCATCCCAAGAGTACCGAATCCCATCGCAGAACGACTGAGCATTTCGCGACGATTGATATAATTATGATTCTGGTGATTAATCACGAAAAATAAACTCGTTTGAAATTAGTAAGTTATGAGCAAGTCCTGACCAACGTTCCTTTTCTTTTTCTTTCCCACTTCTTATAAATTTTATTGCATTTGATAATTCTTCCATTGACGGAGATCTAGATAAAATTCTACGGTAAATTTTCTCAATGGAACTGACTTTGTCCTCAGTAACTAAAGCCAATGCTACTGCACTAGATCGGGCTAACACAAATGAACTATTTAGAAAATAAAGCTTCTGGGATGGGGTAACCGTTTTGTCGCGACTCGAACTGTGAATATTAGCATCAGGATAATCAAAGAGAGCCAAATAATGATCGAGCTCCTTCCTACTGATCTTGCCATATACAGTCCGTCTTAAATTCTTTTGATTCGAAATTAGACTCGATTCATTTCCACTGTCCCCACGTTCAAGCTCTCCGGAAACAGCTAACATTGAATCTCTAATCATTTCCGCTGACAGTCGTCTCCTCTTAAAATATGAATAGAACTTGTTCTCCTCATCTTTTATTCGTTTATCGGAAGACACGAGGGAACTCTGCCTATAAGTGGAGGACAAAAGAATCTTCTTCATCAAACTCTTCACTGACCATCCCTCCTCAATGAATGAGATGGCAAGATGATCCAACAATTCAGGGTGAGTCGGGCGAGCACCTAGATGCCCAAAATTACTTGTTGTATGAACCAATCCACGTCCAAATAGCATTTGCCAAATTCTGTTAACTGCGACCCTAGCAGTTAATGGGTTCTGCGGATCGGAAATTGCCTCCGCAAGCTCAAGCCTGCCGCTGCCATTCGTGAATCTTTTTGGATCTTCTCCTTATAGTATTTTCAAAAACGCTCTAGGTACGACCTCTCCCTTGTCTTGAACATCGCCCCTATTGTATATCGGCAAATCTTGTGCTTTTCCATCTTTCACCACATGCATCACAGTTTTAGCTCCTCCCTCATTAGCCAACTCACGTTTGTGGATCTGAGTACTCGCAAATACCCCAGCCAATGCATGATAGTCAGCGACACTTATCGGGTCATATTTGTGATCATGGCACCTTGCACATGCAACGGTAAGGGCAAGGAATCCCCGACTAACTACATCCACACTATCCTCCCATTCTTCAGCCTTAACTTCGAGCCTGCCTCGATCATAGTATTGAGGGCCCAAGCCCAAAAAACCAAGGGCAACAAGATCCTCATTGCTAATTCCTTCGATCTTATCCGCAGCTAACTGTAACCGAATGAACTGATCGTATGGCAAATCACTATTGTATGATTTAATCACCCATTCTCTGTATCGGTGAGCGTGAGGATAAAAGAATTTTACATTATTACCAACTTGATGAGCTTGGTCCTCAGCATAACGAGCAACATTCAACCAAGTGCTCGCCATTTTTTCACCGTACTCAGGACGGTCAAAGAGACTATCAATTAATCTTTCATATTTCTTTTCATCAGTATCCTCTTTGAACCTTTTAACTTCATCCGATGGTGGAGGAAGACCAATTAGGTCATAAAAAAGTCTTCTAACCAAAACTTCTGAACTGGCATCACCCTCAGGCTCCAATCCATTTTTTTTCATCTCAGAAAGAACGAAAAGATCAATATCCCCCCGAGACCACTCCCTATCGGCAATTTCTGGTGGATCGACTTTAGAAGGGCTTACAAAAGCCCAGAATTTTCTAGCTTCCTCCCAATTTATATCATGCTCATTTGCATTGATTTCCAAAGTCCCATTAAAAGAAAAAAAGAACGATATCAAAACAATTAATCGCATCCCTCAAACACTAGATTGTTTCAATGCCCCACGCAATATCTTATAACATTATAATTTAATGTAGGGCCTGTTCTGACGATAAAGTTCAAGCCTACGTTGAGCAGACAACGCTTCAGAATCATTTCCATAAAATTCGATAGCTTTAATTATCGTTTTTATTGCCCCATCGAAATCTCCATCTGCGGCCTGAGCAATTGAGAGAAGATCCAAATAAACGGGATTCTTATTATTAGTAATTTTGCAAAGGCGTCCGGCAAGAGCCTTCGCTTCTTTCGGATTACGAATTGAAGAGTCCTTATCTGCGGCCAAAATCCAAGCCAAATTTTCTGCTGCCTTAATAAGTTTAGGAAAGCGGCGCAGCGTTTCTTTATACTTTTCAATAGCTGAACGATTATCACCGGAATCACGCAAAGAATTCGCTACTTCCAATAATTGCATGCCTTTATCTTTTTTTATACCTAGCCCTCCTCTAATTATGTTCATCATCCTTATAACATCAGGAGAATTCGGATACTTTTGATTGAATTGTTCAAGATAACTCAAAGCATATCTTGGCTCATTAGCATCTAATAACTGCGAACTAACTCGTGTAGGATCCGGCTCAGGCAACTGACTAATGAAGCGACCAGGGAACGGAACCGCAGAGAACCTCCAAGAATCTTTTGAAGCATTCAGAATTTGTAAATCATTCAGGATCTGTACTAAAGATACTCTTCCTTTATAAATTACAGCCACATTATTGTCCTCATCGACTAAAAAGCTACTTGGCACTGGCAAGTCTACCCACCGATCAAGAACAGCTTTTTGGAAAAGATCAAGTATCCTTATACCTTTCATTGAAACAGAAGTACTTTTAAAAGGAAAATCGAAGGGAGTTTCTGGATTTTCATCAACATTCAGCAAATGAACTCTCAGCCCTGATTTTGCCAATTTTTTTTCACCCCCTGACCATTCTTTCAACTCCTCAATACAGGGCTTACAAGTGGCAGACCAAAGATTAATAAGAACGGGCCCACTGTATTCTGGAAAACCATCAATCTTTGGCAAAGGGAGCCGCGCAGGCAACACGATACGGGCCTCATCCTCATCTGATAATACATTCTGAGCTGAAGCAACTAAAGGTTTTAGTACTGGCGGAACCCAAAGAACTGCCTCTTCAGATCCGGAGCTGATAATATAAAAATTAGATGATTCAATTCCCTGAATCTCACTTGAAAAATTTGCTCCCCACTTAACTACAACTTTCTTTATGTTTTTCGTATCTCCTAGCCCGAAATGCAGGAAAGAACCTGTCTGCGACAAGAATGCGTCTCCCCCATGAACTGTTCTAAGAAGGGGGGAACTTACTCCTTCGATCCATACCTCCACAGTCGCCCCTACAGCATCTCGGTTAACTTTGACACCGTCACCCTTCAACTTAACACCCAACCATTCTGCATTCTTTTCTGAGCGGTTCTCCAGAAGTCTAACCCTCGGAGCATTGCGGCATGTGAGCCAAACATCTAAATCACCATCAAAATCCCAATCATTTGCAACTAGGGCCCGTGCATCATCAGCAAAATTAAATCCAGTAACTGCAGAATTATCGGCAAACCCTTTGCCTTTACAGTTAATAAATGCGCAATTCCTCTCTCTACCACTGAAGGACCGGTCCTGATGCAATAATCTATTTAGAGCCCTCCACCCCTGCTTATAAAGAAGACTCTTATCTTCTCCATCATTAGCAGTTAGTGGAGACTGCGACACGACCTGTCGCCAATAAACGCTTCACAAGTCTCCAGGGTCAGAAGAAGTAATGAATCCATTAGCAACCAATAAATCAAGCCAACCATCATTATCTATATCTGCAAAACGTGAACCCCATGCCCAACGGCCCATAGTTACATTAGTCGCTTCACTAACGTCTTTAAATGGATTTCCAGAGACACCCTCAAAGAGTGAATTACCTCTCGCGTGCCTTCGAAAACCTTCAATCTGAACTGACTCTGCATCAGACTTGAATTGGCGTTGATAGGTAATTCTATTGCCAGCAGACGAAAACATATTACTAACATATAAATCAAATAGACCGTCCCTATTATAGTCTCCCCAACTCACAGACATCCCGGCCGACATATCTTGAACCCCCAATTCTTTCGAGACATCAACGAACTTACCTGAGTTGTTCTGATATAGATTATTGCGACCATAATCGTTAGCCACATAAAGGTCAGGATCACCGTCCCTGTCGTAATCCTCCCAACTCGCCGCAAAACTAAACCTATCATTATTTTGATCGAGTCCAACTTCTTTAGTCACTTCCGTAAAATTCCAATTTCCGTCATTTCGAAGAAGTTTGTTCTTTCCGCCATTCCTTGCATCATGATAGGGCATCGGTTCACCCATCACGCCGCTATCTCCCTCATAACCCGCGGGCGGGTTATAACCACAAAGGAACAGGTCCAAGTCACCATCATTATCATAATCTGAAGCCGTTATTGAAAAGGTCTGGGCATGTGTTCCAAGGCCAAGAGCAAGTTCAAATTTAGCGTCACCAAGATTATCCATGAAAAGAATTTTAAAGTCCTGAGATATAGCCAAATCACGGTCCCCATCATTGTCGAAATCAAGAATCAAGGCACTCGCGCAATAGTCTATCCATCCAGTATTACTTTCAGCAGTAATGTCTTTAAGGTTACCCTCAGGGCTTCTAATAAACAATCGGTTAGGAAGGCCTCCCTGCTGGCAAATATATAAATCATCCAGACCGTCCCCATTCACATCGCCAAGAGCTATACCGTGATTAGCAACAACATCCAATCCAAAGTCACGAGCTAGCCGGGACCTCCAATGATCTGTAGACCTCAAGAATTGATCACGATAAGCTCTCTCATCGCCAAACGCAGAACCCGTCACATCTGCAAAGAGTTTCTCACTCCCTTTACCCAACCTACGAATTTCTTCAAAAGAAAGAGCTTCAATGCCAAGTAATTTGGGGTTCTCCTCAGATAAAGTCCAAAAAGTATTCCACTCAGAATTAATTTGAATCTGCTGCCCCTTAACGGGCCCCGAAATATGAACGAGCACCTGAGCGCTGAAACGGTCCTTCAATAATTTAATCCTATAAAGTTTAAGCTCCACTCCAATTTCAGAAGAGCCATCAAAGAACGAAAACAGCCCATTCAAAGCAACTGACAAAGGAACCTGATTAGCATTGTCAGGATTTCCCCTAAAAACGGCAAATTCTTTATTCTTAAAATATTCTTCAACGACTTCAGGTCGCAAAGGTCTACCATTATATTTTCCGTCTGCAAATTGGTCCATATTTGAACTCTTAAATTTCTCTGGTGATCGAAGAATGATTGCCATCTCTTTGAGTTTCTTAGTCGCTGATTCACTCAACACCTCAGAGTCCCAACCATCCTTCTTCGGATCGATTCTGCGCCAAGCATCTTCGAGTGGCTTAATCACTTTCTTGTTCTGCAGTCCAGGAGCAACAATCATTTCCCCAACTGTGGGTGATTTGAAGCCCTCTAAAATATCAACCTGCCCCGCTGCCCCTTCTGAATCTGAAGATTTTTTTTTAGAGCAACTCTGCACGAATAAGAGCACAGAAAAAATGGTCATCTGCCCCACAACGCCCACAAAATTCTGAGACTTCGGGTCCATCTTAAAACTTTGCATGATTAAAACAAAAAATACAACTAAGTCCGAGAAAACATTAATTCCAATGACTCGATAGTAATACTACTCATTCTTAGTTGAACGTCTAATTGCATTAAGTGCAATTCCTATCCCTGCTACCACAAACAAACCTGGAAACCAGAGCGTATACAGAGGAGCCAAGGTACTTTGTTTAAGAATCACCCTATCAGGATCATCTGGATTAACCCAGCATTGCGTTCGCTTTCCTTTCGGAAATGGCGCAATCTTTTTTTCGGCTCTTTTTCGGTCGGAACTGGGTCCATCAACACGCTTAATAGATTTCCCTGTACGGTCCTTTCCTTCATAATTGTAAACATATTCAACCACTGAAACATAATAGAATGGGCTATTAGGAGTTGGTCTGAATTCTTGAATTTCTGACTTCACAACATGGCAAGGAGTCACTTGCCATGAACGGGTTTCTTTAGCTTTTCCATATGCAACCACCAAACCATATACAAAAATTAAACCTATAACCGCAACTGAAAGCCCAAAAAAAATACTTCCAAATATAGAGAAAAATCTCTTCGTTTTCTTGTCGCTCATTTGCTTCAGTTCCAATTAATCCCTTTAAACGCATATGTCTCCTGAAAAATTATCAAGAAACACCAAATACCCTTTGGCAATTATTACTTGTTAGACATTCTTGAAATTAGGAAGGAAAGTTACTCCATGTCACTCTCTGAAACAATCACCTCTGATCTTAAAGACGCGATGCGTGCAAAGGATAGCCTCAAGCTTACTGTATTACGCTCATTAAAAACGGCGATCACGAATACAACTATTGAAAAATGTGGAGCCGAAGGCCAACTGGACGCGGGCGCTGAGATCGGAGTTGTCCGAACGGCGATCAAGCAGAGACATGATTCAATTGAAAAATTTGAAGAGGCCGGAAGAAATGATCTAGCAGAAAATGAAAAGAAGGAAGTTAACATACTCGAAGGGTATCTGCCTGCAGCCCTAAGTGAAGAGGAGATCAATCAACTCATCGACGAATCCATAAATGAGTCCGGAGCAACCTCAAGAAAGGAAATGGGGCAGGTGATGAAAATATTACAACAAAAAACTGAAGGCCGCGTGGACAATAAGACTCTTTCTTCCGGAGTCATGCAGCGACTTTCATAAGTTCAAGAAGTTCTGAATAATTCTCTGACAGCAATTATTGTAGCCGGAGGCTTGAGTAACCGCATGGGGTTCGATAAAATTCTTGCTAGGATCGGGGACAGTACTGTCATCGAATCTACCATTAATGCATTCCTAAAATGCATTAGCGTAAATGAGTTAATAGTTGTCATTAATGAAAAAAGCATACAAAAAATTAAAGATCTAATTTCCGATACAAATAAGGGAGATAAAATTAGAATTTGCACCGGAGGAAAATCAAGAAGGGACTCGGTAGCGAACGGCTTAGAACATGTGGGCAAAGAATCAGGATACGTTGCCGTTCATGATGGGGCCAGGCCATGGATTAGACCCGCACAAATCGAAAAGGTGTTCAAAACAGCCATCCAACATGGTGCCGCTACCAGCGCCAGACCAATCACCGACACAGTCAAGCGCTGTGATCCTGAAGGCACAATCATAGAAAGTATTAATAGAAAATCTCTATGGGCAATGGAGACTCCGCAAATATTCAAAACTGAACTACTAAAGAGAGCCTATAAACAAGCAATCATTAACGATCACCCAGTCACTGACGAAGTTTCAGCCGTTGAGCTTATTGGAGAACCAGTAAGAGTCGTCCACGACTCATTTAGGAACCCAAAGGTTACTTTCCCTCACGATCTCAATACCCAAGACCTTACTCATTAGAACCAGATAAGAGGCAACCAAATATAAAAAGTTCTAAGAAAATGTATTTTGATACGTTCTTTAACTAGAAACATGAAAAATTACAGTAATTTGCTAATCGCCCTTGTTATCTGCTTTACATCATGGGTGACGGTCGTTCCTGAAAAAGCATTGGCACACGGATTCATCATTACCGACGAACCATTCATTTTCCCTCATCCCCCGCGCCCACCGCACCCTCCTTTTCCCAGACCCCCAAGACCAATACACAGGTTCCTACCACTCGAGCTTAGAAAGAACAATGTATCGGTAAAGATTAAGAACCAAGTAGCCTATACGACTTTGGAGCAAACTTTTTACAATCCGTCCCGACAACGAGTCGAAGGAACTTACATGTTTCCGATCCCCAAAGACGCAAAGATCGAAAAGTTTGAAATGGAGGTGAACGGAAAAATGACGGAAGCGGAACTTCTTGATGCTAAAAAAGCAAAACAAATATATGAGAAGATCGTCAGGGAATCGAGAGACCAAGCTCTTATGGAATACAGTGATCACGGCATGTTTAAAATCCGGATTTTTCCTATCGAGCCTGGCAAAGAAAAAAACATCAAAATCAAATATACTGAAATTCTAAAAAGAGATGGCCGCATCACTTCTTATCGTTATGCTATGAGAGCTGAAAAGTTCTTATCTGTTCCAGTAAAAAGTGTTTCAGTGCAAGTAACGGTTGAATCTGACAAAGAGCTTAAATCAATCTATTCACCAAGCCATCAAATTGATGTGAATAGGAAAGGTAAGAAACATGCAATCATTGGATTCGAAGAAGAAAATTTAATACCAGATACTAATTTCGAATTATTACTTGCTACCGATCCTCATAAAGAGTCTCCAATAGGATTCGATTTTCTAACTCATAATGAAAATGAATCGGGTCAGGGATACTATGCAATGCTTCTCTCACCAGGGTCATGGGAAAACAAAAAGGCTGTTCCAAAAGATATAATTTTTGCTATCGACACGTCAGGATCAATGAGGGTCAAGAAACTAGATCAAGCTAAAGCCGCTCTAGAATTCTGTATCGATCAACTCAATCCAGAGGATCGGTTCGACATTATTCGTTACTCAACGGAAACTGAAACCCTTTTTAATAAATTAAGAACAGCGAAAGAACAGCAAACCAAAGAAGCCAAAAAATTCGTAAAAGATCTAAAGGCCGGAGGAGGCACAGCAATAGAAGAGGCCTTAATCCTAGCTATAGAAACAGTCTCAAAACAAGGGGATGAAAAATCTATCCGGCCAACCCAAATCATATTTATCACTGACGGAAGGCCCACGATCGGAGAGACAAGAACCGATAAAATTATTGATCGACTAGTTAAGAAGAGGCAGGAAATAAAAGGGAATATGCGTATTTTCTCATTCGGAATCGGAACCGATATCAATACTAAGCTCCTCGACTTAATTTCCCAGAAAACAAAAGCTTCAACCGAATACGTTCTCCCTGAAGAAAATATCGAGCACAAAGTTTCTAGGTTTTATGAAAAAGTTTCTCAACCAGTCATGGCAAACATATCAATACAAACCGAAGGTAACGTTCGACTCAATGAGCAGCACCCCAATAACCTTCCTGACCTCTTTAAGGGAGATCAACTGGTAATATTCGGACGTTACAAAACAAAAAAGAAGGAAAATGATAGAAGCATTAGATTCGAACTTGGCGGAAACATTGCAGGGGAAAAAGTGAAGTTAAAATTTGAAACTAAAATCGAAAAAAAATCAAAACACAGCTTTATTCCAAAACTGTGGGCGACTCGACGCGTGGGATACTTGCTGGAGGAGATTCGTTTGCATGGTGAAAATAAAGAGCTCAAAGACGAGGTCGTAGCATTATCAAGGAAGTGGGGCATTGTCACTCCATACACAAGTTACCTTATCATTGAAGATGAAGAGTCAAGGGGCATCCCAGTCGCACGACAGTCCATGGGCAATCGAATCAGCTTCAGTAAGCTAAACTCTGATTCAGCAAAAACTATTAAATCACAAGCACTTCCTTCGGCCAAAAACCAAGATTTGTTCCAGAGAGATTTGGAAAAAGAAAGCTTCAGAGGACTCGCTAAGAGCGATAGTGGTTCTGGCGCAGTAGCTGCTGCAAGAGCCAGCGAACAACTCAAACAAGCAAATCAGTCAAAAGCATTCAAGAGAGCTTACAAAGAAGCACAATACGGCAATCAAATAAGTTTTGAACAACAAGCAACGAGAACCATTGCAGGGAAAACATTTTTCCAGAACGAGGAAGCTTGGATCGATTCACTGGTCCCAGAGCAAAAAGACCGAACAGCCAAGCGATTAAAGTTCGGTTCCAACGAATACTTTAAATTACTCAATCAAGACACTAATACCGCAAAGTGGCTCTCAGTGGCAGTCAATATGCAGATCGTAATTGACGGAACCCTTTATGAAATTTTCAGTCCAGAATCCTGAATAGTATTTTATTTTTACACATATCAATCAGTCCATTGATTTTAGCTCTTATCTGACTGATACTGTATTTCCCCGAAAAAAATAAAAACTAGGGGCACATAATCCCGCAAAAAAATATTTCTCCTTAACAATATTTCCTTTGGGTATTGCTAATTGAAAATTCATCATTAGAATTTCCGCCCGATGATAATTAATCTCGAAAAAATACCAGACTGCAAAGCACTGCTGCGTTTAGAGGTTTCGACTGATGACGCTAAAGCTGAAAGAAATCAAATTGTTAAGCTCTTTGCCAAGCAGGCAAAAATACCCGGCTTCAGACCAGGAAAGACTCCCGAAGCTGTGATAGAAAAACGTTTCAAGGCTGAGATAGAGAGCGAATTCGAGGAGCGCATCATGAAACAAGCAATGATGAAGGCACAGGAAGAAAATGTTGATATTATAAGAATCTCCGAAATCCGTGAACAATCTCACAATATTGATGGCACTTACACGGCAACCATCGAATTAATAACAGCTCCAGAATTTGAGTTGCCTAATTACAAGAGTCTTGAAGTTCAAGTTCCAAAAATTGAAGTTACCGATGAACAACTCAATGAATCACTGAATCAAATACGAGAGCGCTTTGCAGATTACAATGATGTTGAAAATCGTGGCGTACAAATGAATGACTTTGTAGTAATTAATTACAAAGGTAGTATCGATGGAAATCCTGTCGGCGAGGTCATACCTCTTGCCCCAGCAACTCTTGCTCAGAATACAGGGTTCTGGCTCAAGATGAATGATGATTCCTTCCTCCCAGGATTCTGCGCACCTCTTGTCGATGCCAAGATCGACGACACCAAATCATTGAGCGTCACAATTCCTGAAGATTATCAAGCCGAAGAACTCAGAGGACAAACAATTAATTACGAAGTGGAAATTGTTTCAATTAAAGAACAGGTCCTTCCAGATCTAAATGATGAGTTCGCCGATAAAATTAATCCCGGTAAATCATTAGAAGAAATCAAAAGTGCTCTTAGTGAACAGATGAAAGAACAACGCAAAGGCTATCGCAAGGAAATGATTACAAATCAGCTCCTTTCAAAAATAAATTCAGACCTGGATTTTGAACTGCCCAATGAAATAGTCATGCGGGAAACTCAGAGCCGAGTAAATGATATATTCTCATCCAACACAGAACGCGGCGTTTCTGAAGATGAACTTGTTGAACATCAGGAAGAAATAATTGAGTCAGCAGGGCAACAGGCCCATTCCAGTGTCAAAACCAGTTTCATCCTAGAACAAATTGCAGAAAAAGAAAAAATAGACGTTAGCCAAGAAGAAATTCTGGACCGAGTCTCTCAAATCGCAGCTCGCCAAAAAACATCCGTAAAACAACTCACTAAACAGCTCGAAAAAAAGAACGGATTTGGTAGGATTTACAATGGTATAAGAATAGAAAAAACCCTCGATCTACTACGCGATTCAGCTGTAATTAAAGAAGTTGAAGCTGAAGATCTAGAAACGAAATAAAATAATACAGGACTATAAAAGGATAGCAATCTGAGCTAACTTGCGTCAGGCAAGGCCCTGCGCTTGATTATCAATTAAAATAGAAGAGAGCCACATAAGAAACTGACAAATACCCTATTAGAAAAATGCCAGAATTTCCAACATCTATACTCAGCAATGACAAGCAACAAAATGTCAGCAACATGGTCATTCCAACCGTCATAGAATCTGAAGGTCGCGTCGAACGAGCTTATGATATCTACTCAAGATTATTAAAGGACAGGATAGTTTTTATCGGAAGTGAAATTGATCCCTATAATCAAATCTCAAACTCCGTTATTGCTCAGCTTCTGTTCCTCCAAATGCAGGATCCAAACAAAGACATAAATATGTATATTAATTCTCCAGGAGGATCAGTTTCTGCGGGACTTGCTATTTACGACACCATGCAATTCGTAACATGCGACATTAATACGTATTGTATTGGGATGTGCGCGAGCATGGGAGCCGTTCTATTAAGTGCCGGAACCACTGGAAAACGTTTTGCTCTGCCAAACTCCGACATCATGATCCATCAGGTGTCTGGGGGTGCGAGTGGCACAGCTTCGGACGTAGAGAGAACCGTAGAACATATGTACTCGCTTAAAAAGCGCCTCAATAAGATTCTGGCAAAACATACCGGAAAAACAGAAAAGCAAATTGAAAAGGATGCTGACCGCGATCACTGGATGAGCGCTAAAGAAGCAGCCGACTACGGGCTCGTGGACCATGTCATGGAAAGCAAAAAAGACAGCCCAGATGAGACAAAGAAGAAGAGCAAGTCATAGAATGACGATCAGTACTCTAAATCTAATTATTTAATGAAATTGTAGAAGAATGGCAAGAGCCTCAAATTTAACAATGTGTTCTTTCTGCGGAAAGAGCCATTCTGAAGTAAGAAAACTCATTGCCGGGCCAGGCGTGTACATCTGTGACAGT
>JAAZZC010000174.1 GCA_014239335.1 Verrucomicrobiales bacterium | reverse complement strand
TTGAGGGATTTAAAGTGGCTCCTGCGGTTGGATTCGAACCAACGACCTAGTGGTTAACAGCCACCCGCTCTACCGCTGAGCTACGCAGGATTTGCCGAGCGGAGAATATGCTTAGTGGTTTGGATTGGTGCAAGTGGATATTTTTATATCATAGAAACAAATTTCAATATTGTGTGAGATTCATATTCAGGACACTATAAATAGGTAATGATCCGCTATTTTTACCAATTAATCGCCATTTCCGTTATCTCTTCAGTTTCAAAAGCTGAGCACAAAGTAGTTCCTCTCGAGCTTTTCTCAGCACATGGGAACCTAGAAGTTACCCTCTGGGCACAATCACCTATGTTCTACAACCCCACTAACATGGATGTGGATAAGGACGGAAGAATATGGGTAGCAGAAGGAGTCAACTATCGCCGACATGGAGGAAGAAAACCAGAAGGTGACCGTATAGTTGTACTTCAGGATACTAATGGTGATGGAAAAGCTGACAGTTCCCACGTATTTGTTCAGGAAAAATTTCTTACAGCACCACTCGGAGTTGCTGTCATTGATAACAAGATCATTGTCTCTATGACCCCTGACCTAATCATATACACCGACGTCAACAGGGACTTGAAATTTGATCCTGAAGTAGACAAGCGGGAAGTGCTTTTTACTGGATTCAATAGTAAGCAACACGATCATTCTCTTCACTCAGTAACTGTAGGCCCAGACGGAAAGTGGTACTGGAATCATGGTAACTGCGGAGCTCAGTTCACCGATAAGTCAGGCAAAACATTTCGCGTAGGAAGCGCTTATCAGATGCGCGAGTTAGCAGGAAAAGAAAGTGATGATGGCAACGTATGGATCGGTGGAACTGCTTACCGTATGAATCCGGATGGAACAAATGTAGAGGTAATTGGCCACAATTTCCGCAACAGCTATGAGCAGACCATCACTTCGTTTGGTGACGTTTTTCAAAATGACAATGATGACCCTCCAGCATCAAGAACATCTTTCCTACTCGAATATGGTAACGCTGGATTCTGTTCTACTGACGGCAAAAGAAGTTGGCAATCTGATAGGCGCCCAGGACAATCCACTCCAATCGCTGAATGGAGACAGGAAGATCCGGGAACAATGCCATCTGGTGACGTCTATGGCGGCGGATCACCAACTGGAATTTGTTTCTATGAAGGGGGTGCACTCGGTGCCGCTTACTCGGGTGGATTATTATTAAGCTGTGAACCTGCCAGGAACGTAGTCTTTGGGTACTTACCTGTTCAGGACGGAGCAGGCTTTAAGCTTGAAAGATTCAACTTTTTAACGACGAATGAGGTTCAGGAATTTGCCGGAACTGATTTTAAAGGAGGCAGAACCAATGATGATAAAAAGACACTGTTCCGCCCATCGGACGTTGTCGTTGGAACGGACGGAGCCATCTACGTTGCTGACTGGTATGATGCGAGAGTCGGCGGACATGCCGATCACGATAACACGCTCTCAGGAGCAATTTATCGTGTCGCACCTAAAGGGTTCAAATCCAATACACCTAAGATCGACCTCAGTTCAACAGAAGGACAAATTCTTGCCATCAAGAGTAATGCATTAAATGTTAGAAATCTTGGATTCACAGCTCTTAAGAAACAAAAAGACAAGGCCATTCCCGCAGTTAAACAATTATTAGAAGACCCCAACCCTTACATCGCTGCTCGCGCTACTTTCTTGCTTCCTCATTTAGGCGATGCCGGAGTCGCACTGACAAAAGAAATTCTAAATGGTGACAATGCTAGATTGAGATTATCCGCATTACGTTCATTACGCCGTTCAAATAATAATTTCCTTGATCACGCTGCAAAAGTCGCGAAGGATTCCGATCCTGCAGTCAGGCGTGAACTTGCCACTGCACTTCGCAATACTTCTTTCGAAGACGCTGGGGACCATATCGTAGAACTTGCAAAAGGATATGATGGTGAGGACAGGACCTATCTTGATGCACTAGGAATTGCAGCAACAGGTAAAGAGACCGAGGCCTACAACGCTATCGGCAGGGCCATGGGTAATAAGGAACCCAGTCAGTGGAGTAAAGCCTTTTCAAATATCGTCTGGAGACTGCACCCAGAAAAGTCAGCCCTCATGCTGGCTGGCAGAGCCATGGCGGCCGGAGTCAGTGACGCACAGAAAAAGGCAGCGGTCGTGGCCATCGCATTTATTGATTCAAAGGTCGGCTCAAACACCATGCTGGAATTAGCTGAAAGATCCACTGGGATCGCCAAAGCCGAGTCACTCTGGTGGCTACTTAATAAGAAGAACCATACGTGGAAAGAGCATGGCATCGTAAACTCTCTAAAGTCACGCGGTATCTACAACCCGTCCAGCATCAAGCTTGTCGCTGCCGAGCTTCCTCCGGAAGTTGAAAGAGAATATAAACCCACCGCTGAGATACTAGCCCTCAAAGGAGACCCAGTTAAGGGTAAAACTTTAGCCGCCAGGTGCTATATGTGTCACCACATTGAAGGGACCGGTATCGACTATGGTCCCGCACTCACTGATTACGGCAAGACTCAGACTTCAGAGGTGATCCTTCAGTCAATCATTAAACCGTCAGCGGATATCGCGAGCGGCTATGACGGTTACCAAATCGAGACCAAGGACGGACTCAAGATTCAGGGCAGACTCCTCTCGGCAGGAGATCCGCTTATCATTCAATCAATGGGTGGAATTACCCAGACCGTGCCTAAGAGCAGGGTCAAAAGCCAGGGCAAATTCGGTAAATCTTTGATGATGTCCGCAGCCCAACAAGGACTATCCGAGCAGGACGTCGCTGACATTGTAGCCTACCTCAAATCATTATAAAAAAAGAAATCATGAAAAGCCTTTCTTCCCTAACATTAATATTATTATTATTCATCACCTCCAACGCGGCTCCTGATAAGAAAGGTGCTTACGCTACACTAGAGGATGCAGCCAAAGATCCGGACTTCGCAATTCAGGGTGAGTACACCGGATCTTATACCAAGAGTAACGGAAATGAGGCCAAGGTTGGCATTCAGGTCATTGCTCTTGGCAATGGAATATTCAGAGCAGTAGGATTCGAAGGCGGATTGCCGGGAGATGGTTGGGACCTTGGTGAAAGAGCCAAATCCGAAGCAACAAAAGCCGATGACGGATCAGTGACTTTTAAGAAGGATGACGGAGTCGCAACAGCCACAATCAATGACGGTAAACTTCATATTAAAGGCGGTGACGAAAAAGCGCTTGGAACTTTGAACAGGATCGAGAGAAAGAGCCCCACTCTGGGCATGAAGCCACCTAAGGGCGCCATCAAACTCTTTGATGGCTCTTCTCTAGAGCACTGGAAGCCTGGCGCCCGTAAGACTGAGGAAGGATTACTAATGGAGGGAGTCAACTCTGCACGCAATGACTTTAAAAACTTCACCTTACACATTGAGTTCAGGCTCCCCTACATGCCAAAGGCAAGAGGACAGGGCCGTGGAAACAGCGGAATGTATTTGCTTGGAACCGAAACACAAATGCTTGACTCATTTGGACTTTCTGGTGAGTCGAACGAATGCGGAGGACTCTATAAATGGAAAAGACCAGATGTTAACATGTGCTACCCTCCACTCCGTTGGCAAACTTATGATGTTGAATTTCAGGCAGCCACCAAGGATAACCCACCCGTAATGACTGTGAAACATAATGGTATTGTTATTCACGATAAGGTACAGCTCAGAAAAAGAAATAGTCAGGGAAATATTCATCTCCAGAATCACAGCAACCCAGTCCGTTACCGCAACATCTGGATCGTAGAGAATTAAAGAGGCGCTCGTCTTCCTTTGCGGAGACGACGGAACGATTTCCTAAGAACAGATTCCGTGGCTCGATCACGCGCAGATCCAGCATATCGAACGCCGTAATGATAATCGACTAAAAGATCAAACGCTTCAGAATCAGATTCTTTAATCTTCCGAACCTCTCGAATAGCTTCTTTAATTGTGTCCCCCTTAGCCTTGGGACGACCAAGCTCTAGACACATTCTCAAAAATTCCAACAAATAAGGAGGGGCATTCCGGTCCAAATAAAGCTCCCTTTCAGATGATTCGGCCAGTTCACTTTTATTTGTTTTACTGATAAATCTCTGAATAAAAACTTTCAGGTAAAAGAGTGCAAACAAACCTAGCAAACCGGCGAACCATATCATTTGCGTTCTCTTATCTTCTTCTGGATTTTTAACAATATTAGCATTGCTCTCATTTTCATGAGCATCCTCATAAGATGAAAGCTCTGGACCTTTGGCATCCTGCATACTTGATCGAGCAGGCAAGCGCGCTGCTCCGGAACCGACCGGAGTTGCATCAAAGACGACCCATCCATGTCCCTCCACGAATACCTCAGCCCATGAATGAGCATCTGAAGCATTATAAGAAACAACTCCCTCTTTGGGGAAGGCTCGCCCACCAGAAAATCCATAAGCTGTTCGTGCAGGATATCCAGCCTCACGAGCAAGAAGAGCCGCAGCAGAAGCAAAATAATCACACCACCCAGCACGCTCTTGAAATAGAAAGTTTTCCATCGCTGATAAGCTTTTCAGGTTCTTAACCTCTGTACTGTATTCAAACTCCGACCTTAAATATCTCTGAATTGAATCCAGCTTCTCCGGTGCAGAAATTAAACCCTCAGTAATTTCAAAAAATAGAGACTTAATTTTACGACCCAAATTTCCTTTGGCTGGAGAAAGAAGATCAGGACTAATCTCTTGAGAAATCCCTTGAGGGCCTCCCCTGAATTCTGACCAGACAAGAGGCCGAGACTCGACCTGATAACGAACTGCCCCCCTAAGTTCAGCCTGATAGGAGTTAAAACCTGAACCAATTATAAATTTCAATCTATAGGCCAATGGGTTCTGAATGGCAGGTAACCCAGCTCCACCAGATACAGGTAAATAAATCTCATGCAAAATCCCGTTCCCTTCTGCAAGCCTGACCCAATCATCCTTAGTCCCATCCATTTCATCAGAACGCCATTCCTTCTCCATGCTCACGGACTCCCAAGCATCTCCAACATATTTGTCTAGGACCGCATTACGAACATAATTCTGCTGAGTAATGAATTTATTAAATTCCCCAACATCAGGAATACGAAGATACATCACTTCTTGATTACCCAAATTAATCTTTCCCTTTTTTGGTAATTCTCTGAGGTTATCAAAACCAGCACCTGAAACTTTGGTTTGTTGTGATGCGCCATTACCCACTTGGGTCGTATTTCTTATCCTATCCGTAATTTCACTAACGGAAGGCAAGGTGTTTTTGACTGACTCCCCAAGTTTAACAAATTGAGTTCCGACCAGAGGTAATGGCCATACAAAAAGGAACGCTATCAGCACAGACAATAGCGCAGCAAAACCAATCAACATGAACCAAGAAGAATCATTCCTTTTATGAGCGAGAACAGATCTCAACCGATCGACTTGCCATTCAAAGGCCCAGGTCATAACACCAATGCACAGAGCCATCGCCCCAAGAATTACCCAAAAACTCATCAATCCTTCCCCTTCATTCCCGGCAAAGAAAAATAAAGAAATAGAAACCGCAATGTAAAAACTCAGTGAAGTAATGATGTTACGACTCGAGTTACCCTTAATTGAAAACAACCAAGTTATTAACAATATAAAACCAAGCAAAACAACAAAACAACCAATCTGAAATACACTATCCATAACCCCATTAAGCCACACTACGAAAATCTTTGAGCTTAGGTTTTTTTGACTTTAACACATCATTATCAACGCAATTAATGACTCTTGGCAGTTGAGGCAACTTATCAGCCCATGTGTCTACTGAAGCCTCGCTAATCACGAAGACAGGATGATTGCCAGACAAAGTCATTAACACTTTGGAAACAACTTCAAGGTCAGACTCGGGATAATGCCGAGCTTCAGCCAAGCATTTAAGCACTTCAGAAACAAAACGAGGATTTTTTATTTTCAACATCTTCCATCCAGTGAAAGGACCGCAAATTTCGAAAGGAATATTCTGGTCTCGACACATTAATATTAGACCAGTGACCAAACTAATTGCATGCTCAAAAACTTCCGGCCAAATAAGTTTCCCGGAAGGAGAATAGGAATGGAAAACCAAAGAATATTTCTGAGGCGTTGAATAATCATAATCGCGCACATAAAGCTGTCCTGTCCGTGCATAAGCAGGCCAAATAATTTGATTAACTTTATCTCCTTTCTGGAATTCCCTGGATCCACATATTTCACCATCATTATTATTATTCATAAATGACATTAAAGAATTTCCTTCACCTCCACCGGCCACCGTCGATTTAATAGCAGCCGTAAGCATTGGTCTTGGATAAACCTGCATCACTTCGATCCCACGTCGGCGCTTCACAACATGAAATAGGCCAAGAGGAAAATCTGATACGATCCGGTATCCCTTCCCTTTTATCGTTCCTCTTTCCACCACTCGAGTCCTAAAGTCTTCAGCCAGACTCTGCCTAGGCTTAATCAAATCACAGGCAAAACCCTTCTCAGAAAATGGCATATAATGATCATAGATCATTATATTACGAGAGCTCAGCCAACGCTTTTTATTAGTTATTTCCAATTCAAAATTAAAATCATTCCCTGAAAAAACACTCCTAGGAATTCTCCTTAATATCCTTAAGTTTTTAGTGTTTTGCTTTGCAACATAATAAGCAAAAAATAAAACAATTACCGCAAAAACACCTAACTGAACAATTAAAGATTCTCCAATCATTGAGCCAATAACAATCATAGCAAAAGACATTCCAACTAGACCTTTGCCGCGAGGCGTCATTTTTGGACTTTCTTTACTTTTCTTGATCACGACTAAAGGCATAAAAAAGACCTAACGATTTCTAATGCTACATTCAGATCCAAGCTAAGGTAAATTTCGTTCATTTAGTTGGTCGTGTCGAATCACTTATAATAAAAATTTCATGCAAAAATCCTAGCAGCTATAGATTAACTCATAAAATTACCTTGAAAGCTAAAAATATATTAATCAGTGGGGCCACAGGAATGATAGGCAAGCACTTGATTCCATCTCTAAAAACAAAAGGACACAATGTCATACGTCTGACTAGAAACCCCATTAATGTTCATGATATTAAATGGAATCCACAATCGGGCTCGATCGATCTATCTGAAGCACCGCAAATCGACGCTGTGATTCATTTGGCCGGAGAAAACATAACGAATCGCAGATGGAGCAAATCACAAAAAGAAAAAATCTCAAAGAGTCGAGAACAGGGCACCAGACTACTGTCTGAATCAATCGCAAAATTACCCATTCCTCCAAAAGTCCTCATCAGCGCTTCCGGAATAAATTATTACAATCAAGATTCTAATGAATTTCATACTGAAAATTCGGCTCCGGGAAAACGGTTCTTGTCCGCTGTCTGCCAACGTTGGGAAGAGGCAACAAACCCTGCACTCGCAGCAAACATTAGAGTATGCATTATGCGTATTGGTGTGGTGTTATCTCCTACTGGTGGAGCCTTAAAGAAAATGCTTCCATCCATGAAACTTGGACTAGGAGGACCGATAGGCTCTGGGCGTCAAAGAATGAGTTGGATTTGCATTGATGATCTTGTCGGCATGATTAACGAGGCCTTATCGGATGATAGATGGGAAGGCCCTATTAATGCTGTGGCAGATGAACCAGTAACTAACAAAGAATTCACTAATGTCTTAGCAAAAGCATTAAATCGTCCTGCCCTTTTACCCGTACCGGAAATCTTGATTAAATTGCTATTCGGACAAATGGCAGAAGAAACTCTACTAGCTGACTTGCCGGTCTACTCCAAACGCATGCCAAAACTAGGTTATAAATTAACCTATCCCTCTCTGCACAAGGCACTTACTCACTTAATTAAGTGAAAATAAAAAAGTATTAATGGGTACGGAATGGTTTTGACCACTTAGTTCCGTACAATTAATATCAAATCAAAATAAGAAGCGGGAGAGCTGGTTCGCCAGCTGAGAGTCGCCACCATTGGCGACACCCTTTGAACCTGAAACGGATAATGCCGACGTAGGGAGTCTTTTTATAAGTTCATATACTTATGGGAGCGACCGCCTATTTGCCGAGGCCTAAATTATTAAATACCCCTAACAGCCCTAAGCAAAAATAAATGATTGCCTCTTCTGAATCCATTGATAGAGATCCGATATTCCCCAACAGTGAACGAGTTTATTGTCGTGTAAAGAACCATGAAGACATTGCGGTTTCGATGAGAGAAATATCGCTTTCAGCAAGCGAAAAATCAAACGGCCTCATCGAGCCCAATGATCCTATAAAAGTTTATGACACGTCCGGGCCATGGGGCGATCCAAATTTTAATGGGGATGTAACTAAGGGCCTTCCAGCCCTAAGAAGAGAATGGATTCTCAATCGAGGTGATGTCACAGAATACGATGGGAGAACTTCGAAGCCTGCAGATAATGGATACCTATCTGACAAACACGCGGAAAATTATAATAAAAAGAAAAAGGCAAAGAACAGACTATTAGAATATCCAGGCCTAAAACGTAACCCCCTTAAATCAGACGGCTCTGGCCCAATAACACAATTACATTACGCTCGCGAAGGAATCATCACCGCAGAAATGGAATACATCGCTAACCGCGAGAACCTTGGAAGAGAAGCCGCCTATGAAGCTATCCAAGACAACCAAAAAGATCCTCGCAATGCGATGAACTTTGCCCATAAGGGAGATCCATGGGGTGCATCAACACCAAAATATATTACACCAGAATTTGTTCGAGATGAGATCGCAAGAGGCAGAGCAATCATTCCTTCAAACATTAATCATCCCGAATCTGAACCCATGATCATAGGGAGAAACTTCCTAGTTAAGATCAACGCCAACATTGGAAACTCCGCAGTCACTTCTTCAATTGAAGAAGAAGTAGAGAAAATGCGATGGGCAACTAAGTGGGGAGCTGACACGGTAATGGACCTGTCCACAGGGAAAAACATACACGCCACCCGCGAATGGATTATTCGCAATTCCCCGGTACCTATAGGAACAGTGCCCATTTATCAGGCATTAGAAAAAGTAAATGGAAGAGTGGAAGATCTTTGCTGGGAAGTGTTCCGTGACACACTAATAGAACAAGCGGAACAGGGTGTCGATTACTTCACAATACATGCGGGAGTATTACTTCGTTTCATTCCTCAAACGGCGACAAGAATGACCGGCATCGTTAGTAGAGGTGGATCAATAATGGCTAAATGGTGCCTCGCTCATCACAAAGAAAACTTTCTTTATACTCACTGGGATGACATTTGCGACATCATGGCAGCATACGATGTGTCATTTTCAATTGGTGATGGTTTAAGACCAGGATCAATTGCAGATGCAAACGATGCAGCTCAATTCGCCGAGCTTAAAACTCAAGGCGGACTCACTGAGCGCGCATGGGCAAAAGGAGTCCAAGTCATGAACGAGGGACCCGGTCACGTTCCCATGCATATGATTAAAGAAAATATGGAAAAACAAATAGAATGGTGCCATGAAGCCCCCTTCTATACACTCGGACCACTCACTACAGACATTGCTCCAGCCTATGACCACATCACCAGCGGGATAGGGGCCGCCATGATAGGATGGTACGGATGCGCCATGCTATGCTACGTGACACCAAAAGAGCATCTAGGTTTACCAAACAAGGAAGACGTTAGGGAAGGAGTTATTACATATAAGCTTGCTGCCCATGCAGCAGACCTCGCAAAGGGACACCCTGGCGCGCAAGAAAGAGACAATGCCATTTCAAAAGCTCGATTTGAATTTCGTTGGGAAGATCAATTCAATCTGAGCCTCGACCCTGATAAGGCACGCGAATTTCATGATGAAACACTCCCGCAGGATGGAGCAAAAACAGCTCATTTCTGCAGCATGTGCGGACCCACTTTTTGCTCGATGAAAATAAGTGATGAAATACGTCAGTATGCTGACGAGAACGGACTGAATACTGAGGAAGCCATTCAATCAGGCATGGAAGAAAAGTCTCAAGAATTCAAAGAGTCCGGATCAAAAATTTATTCTTAAGAATATCCCTAGGTAATTAATAGAAAAAATCAAAATCCCCCTCAGAAATTTAAGGTTGTTTTGATGGATTTAACTCAATGTTCTTACTAAGCGAATTATCACTGATATCACGATCCTCGCCATTCAAATTTTGATTAACAATCACTGTCGCTGATACAGGAAGCCCCTCTTCTGTGACGCCCGAAGAAAATCCTGCCGGAGTTTCGATTACAGCAATTTCTCCAACAGGAATAAATGATACATTATAAGTACGTTCAGCTGATCCTGATTCCACCTGTACCGTCAGATTATGGAGCGCAGTGGTCCCCCTGTTCTCAATCACAACTTGAGCCGTATTTGGTTGTCCGCCGAGTTCAGCACTTGCCGGATCATAATGATAACTAGCGATCCCTGCATCCGTTATATCGGGAACATTACGCTCCAATACGCGCCCCAGATTTAGATTCCCGACACCATAAACAATATCATTGCCTGGGGCTCCAGCTTCGTTCGAATAATTTTGGAGTAATTCATAGGCGGAAACAGCTGACATTCCCTGATTTTCAGACATCACTGCAGCAACTGCCCCAGAAACAAAAGGCGCACTCGCAGAAGTGCCGCTAAAACTCACAGCCTCACCCTCAGGCCAAGCAGCCCATACCGCATAACCTGGCGCTGTCATTCCTCCATCTTGAAGATTGTTTCCCGAATTTGCAAAATCAACATGTTGCCCGAGCGCATCATTAGCAGCGACCGCAACAACACCTTCAATTGCAGCGGGAAAACTAATTGAATTCACACCTTCATTACCGGTAGCCGCAACGATCAAAACACCCGCATCGTTAGCATAATCAACTGCTCGGCGAACTATACCGCTATCACCTTTAGATCCCAAACTAATATTAATGATGTCTGCCCCTGAATCGGCAGCTTGGATAATAGCTTCTGCGAGAGTATAGCTATCACTATACCCATCATTATCCAGCACCCGATAACTTAAAATTTCTGCAGCCGGAGCCACACCTGAATAGCGAGGGTCACTCCCTGCAATAATGGAGGCCACTGCCGTCCCATGACCATTATTAGAATCTATAGGAACGAGGTTACCATTTACATCCCTTACGAGATCATATTCTAAAATATTTTTCCCTGAAAAAGTTTCATGTTCCTGAATACCACTATCTATTACAGCAACTTTAATGCCTTTTCCAAATTCTAGGTTCCTCCCGTCTCTAATCCCTATAAATTTTAAAGCATCACGACCAAACGGAATCGCACCATCTCCCGCTCCAGGAGATTCACCAGTACCGGGCTGACCTGGCAAACTTACCAAAAAGTTTGTTTCAAGCTCATATGAAGATGGATCCAAATTGGCCAATTCACCAAATAGATCGCCATAATTTTCAAAACCAATTCTCATCGACATAAATCGATCCGAACTGCCGAGAAGCTTCAAATTACGATCAGTGAGCATCTTGAGAAATTCATCATATTCAGACTCATCATTGAATCTAAGTATG
>JAAZZC010000173.1 GCA_014239335.1 Verrucomicrobiales bacterium | reverse complement strand
CGATGTCACAGAAAAGACTTGAATTGATTCCTCCCTTTCAAGGTCTCTCCAGTATCTACAGGAAGGCAAAGAGCCTATTCTAAGGATAAATTTAGATCTAATATCTGAAGGTAGAGCTGAAGTAAGTCTTTCCCTGAGACCTGATATAGATTCGGCATAGACAGATAAATTGTTAATGTTGATAAAATTATATACATCTTCTTGTAGATCCTCATTAATATTACCAACTAGTACAAACAGGTCACTGGCCTTGTTGAGAAAGCTTTGTAAATGTTCGGTGTCAGTACTGATCTGATGTGTACTTTCAGTGGGATTGGGTAGCGAAGTAGTTCTTGGTATTTGAGTTTTTTCCTTGTTAAGCGAATCTTTGGAAGGCTCTTCTAAACAAACATTTATATGTAATGGCATTGTTGCTGACCATTCCATGGTATTATTTTCTGCATAAGAACCAAATATGTTGATTTGATTAATGGTCTGGGGAGAACCAGTTCCATGGAATCTTTTGGGCCGATCCGCAGTTAAAAGTATCAGGGGGATTGATTGATAAAAAGATTCAATGACAGCCGGCAAAAGTTCAGCCACTGCGGTCCCTGAAGTGGTGACAACGACAATGGGCGCGCCCGTTTTAATTGATCGTCCCATAGCAAAAAATGCAGCACTCCTTTCTTCAGGAAAATGATGTGTATTGATATTATCGACAGAATGAATGAGAGAAATTAGTTCTAGGTTCCTTGCGCCTGAACAAATTACAAACTCACGTGCCCCAAGTTCGAGGCAGACCCTGACGGCGTCCTTGGCTACGTTCATTAATTATAAGAGTTTCACTGATTAAGGCCCAAAGAACTTTTGACCCATCTACTCTTGAATGCAAGTTCATCCCATTCCCTATCAATGAGACTACCTTCAACAATTCCGCAGCCAGTTGGTAGTTGCAGTGAATTTGTAGTGAAAAATAATCCGCGTATTAATACAATTGATTCGAAAAAGTTGCCGATTTTTATTCCAAATGGCGATCCAAACATGGGCGGCACATTAAAATCACTTCTGAACTGATTGAGGAGGTCAATGGTAGCGTTGGTCCTGGGTACGGTTCCAAGGGCTGGTGTCGGATGAAGGGCTCTAATGATGTCATCGATTTTGTGTTCCTTCGATAAGGTCACAGAAAATTTTGATAGGAAATGAATCATTCCTCCAATATCAAGTATTTCTCTTTGAGATTCTTGAATTGGTCCAAAGAAATTCAGCCTCCTATTGAGTGAATCTACGACTAATTGATGCTCATGCTGTTCTTTATCGTCATTTTCAAATAATGAATTATTATCAGAATTTGAAGTGCCTGCTAAGGCCATTGTTTGCAATTCGAATGAATTAAGTTTGAATATTTGTTCAGGTGATAGCCCTACAAAGCCTTGTCCATTTTCTGAAAACCCGTAGGCAGATAACGAAGGCAAATGAGGGAAAGACGAATTGATGAAATTAAAACAGTAAGAAGAAGGTTCAACTAATGGAGCGCTTGAAATTACAGCCGGCACAATCTTTTGCAGTGTACCATTTACCCTCAAATCAGTAATTTGATCAAAGCATTGCTTAAAATCCTCATAGTGAGGTTCATCCCATTGAAGTTTTGGCAGAGGCTTGTTATTTGAGAGCTTAGTGATCTCTGCAAAATCAATTTCTTCATAAGATGATGGAATGTACCAAGGGACAGTTGAAGATAAGTTAAAATCGTTTAAATAAAATGAGACATCATTTTTGGATGGTTCTGCTGAACGCGTGAATGGTCCCCTTCCAAAAAAAACTCTACGATCAGATAACTCAATGAGTGCAAAGTCCTCATTGAGTTTATTAGAAGAAATTATTTCTGTTTCTGATAATTGCTTATTCAAAGTGAACGGAAAAATGTATTAAATCCGTCTCACAAATCCAGCCAAATTAAATGTTTTTCAAGACAAGATATTAATAATCCCACTTGATTTTGATGCCTGCTAGCTGAGGTGCGCCCACAGTGCCGGCATTGAGGTCTGGAGTCATATTGAGGTAAAAGACTTCATCTGTTAGATTAGTTCCAAATAGGCTAACCTCGAGACCTGAATTTGCTTTGTATCCTACGGCGGCATTAAGAACGGTGAATCCGTCCTCAACAAATGCGCCAACATTTCTATCATCGAAGAATATCTCCCCTTTGTGGACTAATTCGACTCTAGCAAAGAGGCCTGTTTCATGTTGATATGTTGCGGAAAGAGAGGCGTCAATTTCAGGAACGAATGGCGCTTTGTTTCCTGACAAATCGGCCCCTGTTAGTGGATCGGTGTACTTTGTAAGTTCAGTGTTCACTTTACCTAGAGACCCCTGAAGTGTCAGTCCATCAAGAATTTCAGCGCTGAATTCGATCTCAACGCCATATGACTCAGCTTCTTCCGCGTTAAGTACTGCATAGTCAGTAGCGACTAGTGATCTTTCAACTTGGTAATTATCAATTTCGTTGTGAAATAATGCGATGTTTGTTTTTAAGTTTCCGTCTAACCATTTTTTCTTTAATCCAATCTCATTGTTCCATGATTCTTCTTCATCAAATACAGCGCTTTGTGGGTCATCAATGAATGCGCTAAATCCACCAGGTTTAGTAGAGATTCCGGTGTTGACGTAGACTAAAGAACTGTCATTTAACTCAAAATCGATTCCTGCTCTTGGGCTAGCAAATGAATAGTCGTTTTCGAGGTTTATTAGGGGAACCGGACCTGCTAGGCCAAACGCATTCCT
>JAAZZC010000262.1 GCA_014239335.1 Verrucomicrobiales bacterium | reverse complement strand
CGCGCTTTTGGCCTAAGGAGTCGCTGGGAGAGTCACCGACACCACAACTTATTCTCAGTCCCCGCTACCCGAAAGGTCCAGTGACACTAGAGGTTCCTGTAGATTCTAAACTATTGGAAGCAGGTGATCATAACGGATCTACCTTCTACCAGCATGAAAAATTTGCTCGAGTTTTGCGAGGCAAGCAGTTAGTAGAAGTTAGCCTGCAAGACGGACTTAAGGCTGTCATGGTTGGACTTGCAGCACAAAGTTCTATCGAGACTGGAGAAGCAATAGATTTAACCAGTGGAGAATATAGTATCTCGTAAATAGTCTTTTCTAAATATTATTCTGTATAAAATATATGTTAAAGGTATAGAAAAACAACTATTTCTTCTAGGGATGAATTTTAATAAACAAGTTTGTTTTTGTTATCTTTTAATCAACAGGCAATCCACTTGGAACCTGATCGGGTCGTCCCAATTTGCCCCAGATACTTTTTTCCCCCGTAAGAGCATGCATGAAGGACACAAGATCAGAAACCTCTTCGTCACTTAGATCAATAGGTTCTATATCCAAACGAGATTTTAATCTCTCCCTTTCCAGACGGTCTGCTAAGGCAACAAAATCAATATCTTCCAACCATTTAGCCTTAGGAAGTATGACCTGACTGGGATCCCAATTTTGAAGAGAATTGATTGGGTCTGAGTGATGACGTATAATACCTTTCAACGTAGAATATGAACCGTTGTGACCGTAAGGTGCTGTAAGGGCTACATTTCTTAGTGAAGGAGTACGAAAACGATATGCATCCTCCAAAGCATCTGTTTCTCCCATGCGTCCGACATCCCTCACATAGGGGTCCAAGATTCTGGTACGGCCTGGACCGAACTGAGGAAGAGCCAGTGCGTAAAATTTCTGATCGGTAAAGAACTTTCCTTGATGGCACTGTTCGCATTGTGCTTTTCCATAAAATAGTTCCAAACCTCTTTTTTGTTTTGGATTTAGTGCTTGATAGTCCCCTTTGAGATAGAAGTCGAAAGGGCTATCATAACTGCGCCATTCAAAATTAATAAAATCGCTCAGGGCATTAGCAATGTGGTTTATTTTCACTTGAGTCGGATCAGAAATATCATCAAATGCAGCAACGAAAAGCTTGCCATATTCCGGAATGGCCCTGACTCTTTTTGAAATAATTGGCCAGCCTTTATCAATCCTGTCATATATTGCACCAACGACCTGGTTCTCTCCAGAATTACCGGCCATTTCAAATTCAGCTGCCATAGGTAAAAGAGCCTGGGCCGCTAGCAAATTTTCAAGTCCTTCATGCAACCACTCTTCTGCTGGACTATTGAATCCGTTTTCATACTCATCCCCCAGGCTCAATCTCCCATCGTAGAGCAACACACGTATTTCTTTAGCTCCAAGATTGAACAATGCTGGTGAGTTTCTTGGAATCCGTTTCTTGATCCGTGAATCTTCTTTTCCACTAGTTCTTTTCAATCCAATTCCAGATCCTCCCTCTCCTACTCCTAGAGAAACTCCATCGGTGCTGTGATGCTTGTGGTGGTGACAGGTACCACAGGAGATGTTGCTATTTCCAGAAAGAATGTTATCATAAAAAAGTAGCCTCCCAAGTTTAACTCTGCTTTCACTTACTGGTCTAAAATCACTATCCGAAACCTCTTTTATATCAGACAATTGTTTTGCGAAAAGCATCGAATCAAGAAGAACTAAATTCATCAATATTAATAATGAAAACATCTTTAACAATCCAAAGAGGAATCTATGATTAAAAAAATTATATCCTGTCAGTTCTTGGTATTGTTTTGCTGTATCCCCCTTATAGTTAAAGCTGATATTGAAAAGGCCCGTGACCTTATGGAAACTAACAACTTTGAGGAAGCGATGCATGAACTCCTTCCTGCTGCTCGCTCGGGGAATGCAGATGCCGAAGAACTCATTGGAGTAATGTACGCAATGGGGCTCGGAGTGAAGCGTGACGACATGAGGGCTTTCGAATGGTACCTGCGCTCTGCCATGAAGGGGCATCCGGGAGCACAGTCCGGTGTTGGTTGGTATTACGAAGTTGGACGCGGCATGCCTGCTCCTGATTTGGTTCGGGCCTATATGTGGTATGTTCTTTCTGCAATTGGAGGCGACCCTGACGCCGCAATTAGCCAGGAAGAAGTTGTAAAAAAAATGACTTCGAAGCAGATTGCAAAAGCTCATGTTCTAATCGATGATTATAAGGTTTGGCTCTATCCTTTTCGGTAAATAATTACTGGTTTAACTGGTTTCCATTTACACTGATCTTTTTTGAAAATAGAATCCCCAATATACCTTAACCTCCAATAATGAAACCAAAATAACGAGGAATTGCAAGGGAAACCGCTGGTATATAAGTGATCATAAAGATTACCACTACTTCGACGGCAAGGAAAGGGAGGATAGCTTTTGAGATTGACTCGATCCTCTCACCTGAAACTGAGGATGCCACAAAAAGAACTAGCCCCATGGGCGGAGTGGCAAGGCCTACTGTTAAGTTCACACTCATAATG